>JAFAOS010000513.1 GCA_019247515.1 Chloroflexota bacterium
GACCTCTATCAAATGCAGGCCATCGATCTGGCCGACTTCCAAACACGGCATCACGAGGTGGTCGGTCGTCATCAACAGCTCGAACGGGAGCGCGAGACGCTCCTGGCTGGGCGTCAGGAACTCGCCGCCAACAACCGACTATCGCGCAGGCTCGACGCCTTCGCCCAACGTGTTCGTCACGGCATCGATAGCCTTGATTTTGAGCAGCGTCAGAAACTCGTGCGCCTGCTGGTCGAACAGGTGCGAGTCACCGGGCCGGCGGTCGAGATCCACCTGCGTATTCCCCTGGATGAGCCGGCCCCGTCCGACGATGCTCTCCCTCATCAGGCGCCGGGCCGGTCTCGCCACCAGGCCGCGTCTAACCAATCGCGTTTGCGTTCACTTTGTCGAGCAATACTTCTCAATTCTGCAGCGCAAAGTGCTGACGCCCAACGACCTCTCCAGTCTGCAACACCTCGAGAAGCGCATCATCGCTTTCGGCGCGCGTTACTCCGCACTCGGCAAGCCATTCGCTTGGACGTTCACCCGCCAGGAACTCGAGCGCCGCCTCCATGACTCGCTGCTCGATCCTGCTCCTGTCCCATTGAGTTTGGCCGCTTGACACCGGCCCCGGTATTTCGGGGACGGTGCACTAAGTCGCGCAGCCAGTTCCGACTCTGTGGGCGGCGACCTCCTTGCGGCGTTGTACGGCCGCAGGGAAGCGTGCGGCGGGCAAACGTTGATTCGCCTCGGCGCGCCCCAGAAGCTGCGTTAGATGCCGCTCGACCCGCCGATTGCACCCCGGGGGCTGGTCGACGGCCACCCGCGCGTAGCAAAATCGGCTACCGAGGACATCTCCAAACGAGTTGTCCATGAAGCCTGGCTCGCAACGTCTCTTCAGCGTGCTCGCTGGCGGGCCCTCGCGCTCGCGGCCTGCTCGAACCCGACACAGCCGGGCTGTCAACGACCTCGAGCGCATCGACCACGCAACCCTAGGTGAGCGGCGTAGGCGTCAAGCAAATGTCGCTGTTGCTGGGAGCGCCGTTCCGCTCAGTGGTCCGGCGTCCCTTTACGATACGATCACGCGCCGCGCACACGTACTTCCAGTACGTGAATGACAACACTGGCGTCTACGGCCGCAAGATCAATTTCAAGTACCTCGACGATGCGTATAACCCAGCCCAGATGATTCCGCTGACCAAACAGCCGGTCGAACAGGATCAAGTGTTTGCCATGTACAGCGGCCTGGGAACGGAACCCCAGACGGCCGTGCGCGACTACCTGAATGGCCCGAGAGTGCCACAAGTATTCGTGGCTAGTGGTGCCGCCACCTTTCAGGCCGATTTCAACAAGTATCCGTATACCTTCAGTGCTATTCCTGCCTCTCAGGGTGAGGCGCTGATTTGCGCGGGGCACCTCCTGCAGCAGAACCCTGGTCGGCGTCACTTAACAGAATGACGATTGCGGGCAAGACTATTTCAATGGGCTGACTCTAGGGGTCTTGGCAGTCGCACTTCAGACATGATCGTCGACAAGGAAAGCAGCGAGGTCGACGTGCCAGACGTTTGGCGCCTGGTGCTCAAGCTCAACTCAGGAGCAGTTGGTCGTGTCTGCACGGGCGAAGCACACAACCGGAGCAGGCTGAATAGGGGGTACCAGCCGCAATCGAGTCGCTCTCACGTTCGCCAGGTACGCGGATCTGACGAAGTAATACGCAGGCAAGTCAAGGATTGTTGTCCCGCTCAGCGTTTAAACTTATGGGCAACCTCCAGCTCTGGCAGACAGGACTCGACGAGGAAACAGATGCGTTCAGCTATGCCCACGCCGCCGCGGTATGTGTTCACGCCCTGCCGCGGGAACGTCGGCCAGCAGAGGTCCGCGGCCTGAACGGGTGACGGGCAACTCTCGAACACCCGTTCTGGCTCAGCCGGTGTCCCTTGAAGATCACGCCGATGGCTATTTCAGGGCTCCCCTGACGATTGTGCAGTATGGCGACTACGAGTGTCCTTACACCCGCCAGTCGCGCCTGACGGTTCGCACCCTCCAGAGCGAGTTTCAGCAGCGGATGCTCTTCGTCTTCCGGCACTTTCCAGTCGACGCGATTCACGCGCACGCGCATTCTGCTGCCGCCGCGGCGGAAGCCGCCGCAGCGCAAGGCAGCTTCTGGACCATGCATGAGTACCTTTTCGAGCATCAACATGCGCTCGAACCGCGACAACTCGTTCAGTACGCGCGGGATCTGGGATTGGACCTGGACCGCTTCGAGCGCGATCGGAGTTCGGCTCAGGTCGCACGCCGCATCTCGCGTGACCTGAGTAGCGGGAAACGAAGTGGCGTCAACGACACGCCCGCGTTCTTCACCAACGGCCTTCGGCACACGGCCGACCTCGACATTGCGACGTTGCGCGCGGCCGTTCTCAGCGCGCTGGATCAATCAGGTGGATAGGGGCGGGCACTTGTCCGTAAAGTAGGGCGTGGGATCGCCCTGGGTCGAGCAGCGGCCGCAGGGCGGGTGCGATTTCGATTTGCGTGTATCGTAGGGGCGTGCTCGGAACGGTCCTCGGCTCCATCGCCGTGATCCGTCCGGCTTGCGCAAGGCGGGGCCTGCTCAACGCGCTAGTGGGGGCACGGCCGCATAGCTTCGGCGACAACGTTTGGGTGATGCCGTCTCTGGTTGGGCGCGGCTTGACTGACGCAACCCGGGCCTAACCGCGTGGCGGACTCCTTCAGCGGACTGCTCCTCCGCTACCGAGGGCGTACTCGCCTGACGCAGCGACAGCTGGCGATGCGCATCGGGGTGAATACGCGCACCGTCCAGGGTTGGGAAAGCGGGCTTATGTACCCCGTCGCGGGCCGCCTTGAAGCACTGATCACGACCCTGCTTGAGGCAGGTGGTTTCACGAATGGCCGCGAACAGCAGGAAGCCGAAGAGCTCTGGGCGGCGGTAGAGCGCGAAGCAGGCCGAGCTCATCCCTCCTTCCAGCGAGAATGGTTCGCCGCCCTAGCGGCCGGCGGTTCGTCCGACGCCAGGGAAGTCCGAGCTCAGCCGCAACTGGCGGCTGACTCAGACGCTCGACGGGACTGGGGCGACGCGCCTACGCTCATCGATTTCGTGGGCCGCACGCAAGAACTGCCTGCAGTACGCGAGTGGGTCCTCGATGAGCACTGTCGGCTCATCTGCCTGTTGGGCATGGGGGGCATCGGCAAAACCAGCGTCGCCGCCAGGGTGGCGCAGGAGCTCTCCACCGCATTTGAACGTGTGTACTGGCGCGGTTTGCGCAACGCGCCACCGGTCAGCGACTGGCTGACCGGCGCGATCACTTTCCTGTCCGATCAACGGGTCGCCCCGCCTGACGGCGAATCGAATCAACTCGGGGCCTTGCTCAGGCTTTTACGCGAGCGGCCGAGCCTGATCGTGTTGGACAACTTCGAAACGCTCTTGGAGCCAGGCCAGCGCGATTCTCGTTACCGCGAGGGCCTGGCTGGCTACGGCGAGGTCCTGCGCATGGTTGGTGAATCAAGCCATCGCGGGTGCATTATCGTCACCAGTCGCGAAGCCCCGCCTGAGTGGACCATGCTCGCCGGTCGCTCAGCGCGGACCCTGGAGCTGCGGGGCCTGAGTGTTCCTGATGGTCAGGAGCTGTTGTCGCAGACGCAACTGTCGGGCGATCCGGCGGACTGGGCGAACCTCATCGCGCGGTATGGCGGCAACAGCCTGGCCTTGAAGGTTGTGGGCGAAACCATTCGCCAGGTCTTTGGTGGTGAGATTAGCGCATTCCTGTTGGAGTCCGCTACCGGGGCAGTCTTTGGCGGAATCCGTCGTTTATTGGCCGAACAATTCGAGCGCAGCTCGCCGCTGGAACAAACGGTTCTGAGAGTGCTGGCGATCGAACGTGAACCGGTTACAGTCGCAGAGTTGATCGCCGCGCTTGGACCACGCGCCGGACTCGGTGCGCTGGTCGAGTCGATTGAAGCGTTGCGGCGCCGCTCGTTGGTCGAACGCGCTGAGATTGTCGGCGCAGCGGCTTTTACGCTCCAATCGGTCGTCTTGGAGTACGTGACGGATCGGCTCGTTGAAGACGTGGCAGACGAAGTTGGGCAAAGTGAGCCCGTCTTCGTGGTCGAGCACCCACTCATCCAGGCACATGCGAGGGAGTACGTGCGACACAGCCAGGAGCGTTTGATCGGCGCGCCGATTCTCCACCGGTTGAAGCTGCACCACGGCGCTCACCGGATCGAGCCGCTGTTGCTCGCGCTCCTCGATTTCTGGCGGGCCCACCCAGAGGTTGAGCAGGGCTTTGGGCCCAGCAATATCGTCAATCTGCTCCGGCTTCTTCGAGGCGAACTCCGCGGACTGAATCTCGCTCAACTCCGGCTGGGCCAGGCCTATCTGGCAGGCGTCGAAGCGCAAGGTGCGAGTCTGGCTCATGCCGACCTTACCAGCGCAGTGTTGACCGAAACATTCAATTTCCCGGTTTCGGTAGCGCTCAGTGCGGAAGGGGAAATACTTGTCGCGGGAACGTCGGCAGGAGAGCTCTGTGTTTGGCGCCTGACGGACCGCACTCGCGTGCTTGCGCTGGCGGCGCACACTGGGCCCGTTCGCGGCGTGGCGCTTGGCGCGGATGGTCATCTCGTCGCGACCGGGAGTGAGGACGGAACAATTCGAGTCTGGCAGCTACCGGATGGCGTGGAGATCGCCACGCTCGGATCACACACCACCCCCGTGTACAGTGTCGCGCTCAGCAACGACGGAAGCCTGGTGGTCGGTGGCAGCTTCGACGGCACAATCCGCCTCTGGGATGTCGAGAACAAGCAACTTGTCATGCGCCTGGAAACGGCCGGAGGTCCGATATCCAGTGTGGTGCTTGGCGAGGACAGCAGGTTAGTTGTCAGTGGTAGTGTCGACGGCATGATCCGGTTCTGGGACGTCCCGGATCGCAAGCTTTTGTCAACGCTCGAGGGCCATTCGGGTCCGGTCTGGAGCTTGCATCTGAGTAGCGATGGGCAACTCCTGGCCAGCGGCACCGAGGACAAGAGTGTACGCCTCTGGGATGTCAGCACGGGACGACTGCTGCACACTCTGGAAGGACACACCGGTTCTATTCGAGCTGTCAGTCTAACCAACGACGGATCGCTCGTAGCAAGCGGTAGTTGGGATCAGACCCTCCGCGTGTGGGATACACGCGATGGGCACCCAATTGCCACGCTGGTGGGCCATACAGGTCCCGTCCGCGGCGCCTCCTTAAGCGCTGACGGCAAACTGCTGGCAAGTGGCAGCCTGGATGGCTCGGTGCGATTGTGGGAAGTTCCCAGCGGCCGGCCGTTGATTCGCGTGGAGGGTCACACCAGTCCGGTCTATAGCGTCGCATTGAGCGGTGATGGCGAACTCCTTGCAGGTGCGACCTGGGATGGGACGATCCAGTTGTGGGACACGAGAGCCGGTCAGAAGTTGGCTACTCTCGGTGGCCACACTAGCGCGGTGTACGGGGTGGCGCTCAGCGCCGATGGTCAGATCGCGGCGAGTGGCAGCTGGGACCGAACCATCCGCTTGTGGCGGACCAGCAACCGGCAGTTGCTGGCCACACTCTCGGGCCATCCGGGTGGTGTGAGAAGCGTTGCGCTGACGCCCAACGGTGACTTGCTGGCCAGCGCTAGCTGGGATGGCACTGTGCGGCTATGGCACGTGGCCACCGGGCGCCTTCTGACCACACTGCGCGGCCACACTGGCGGAGTTCGGAGTGTCGCGCTGAGTGCGGATGGTCAGATTGTTCTTAGCGGTGGGCTCGACGGAACGGTCCGTCTGTGGCGAACGCAGGACGGCACCCCGTTGGGCACCATGGCAGCCCAAGCCAACCCCGTGTATTGCGTCGACCTGAGTGCTGACGGGCAGCTAGCAGTAAGCGGTGGCTGGGACGGGATGGTGCGCATATGGGACACGCCAAGCGAGACACTGTTGGCGACACTCCAGGGCCACGTCGGCGAGGTGCGGTCGGTCGCGCTGAGCCGTGATGCACGCCTGCTGGTGAGCAGCGGCTTTGATGGAACGGTCCGACTGTGGTCAACGCGCGAGGCGCGGGCCCTGGCGGTGTTCACCGAAGGCGCGAGCCCGGTGTACGGCGTGGCCCTGAGCCAGGACGGCGGACTGCTGGCCAGCGGCAGCTTCGATGGCAGCCTGCGGCTCTGGGACCCGGGGACGGGCGCATTGCTGCACACGTTGCGTGCCGATCGGCCGTACGAGCGCGTTGATGTCACGGGTGTGAGCGGACTCACTGCCGCACAGCACGCCGCACTTGTGACCCTTGGCGCCATCGAGCACGCCTGATCCGGACAACACTCGGTTCTTCGCGTGGCCTCAGCTGGGCTTGGCCCACCGGCGAAGATCCACCAAGGCGCCGGGACTGATGACGAACATCGGCCACAACCCGCTCCAACTGAGGTCGAGCAACAGCACGAATGAATGCCAGTATCGCTGCTGAGCCGGCAGCGTTGATTACAATGCGCGTCGCGGCAAAGCCGTCCGAGCGCAGATGCTTGGCAGCACCCTCCAGCCGTGCTGCCTCTTCGAGTGATAGGGCCACGGACTCGAACATCGATCGCTGCCGCGGCCCCGCGGCAAGAAACACCAGCAACGACCCCGGCCCACCTCCGAACGGAACTCGGTGGTCGTGGTGGCCAGGAGAAACAAAACCTGCGATAGCGATCAGCGCCAGACCGCCCGCCCGCAACGAACCCTATGTGAAGAAGTCGGAACCGGGCTAGTCGTCGCGAGCGCTGGTACGAGCATGAACGAAGCGCTTGGCCGAGGAGTTCGGCGTGGTGTCCATTGCCGAGCTGGCTGACTATCCGGATAAAGCGCCGATCAGCGTGGCCGGCATCATCACGACGCTGCGCGTGCGCACCACGAAAAAGGGCGAGCCGATGGCCTGGCTTGGTTTGTCGGACGGGACCGCGGGACTGGAGTGCGCGGTGTTCCCGAATGCCTACGCGAAACTGAATGGTCCGAGCGTGTTGCGCGAAGGCGCGTTCCTCGTAGCGCGCGGCCGCCTGGCGCGCGAGGAAGCCACCGGGATCAAGGGCTTCCTCGACGAGCTCGTACCGCTCGGCTAGAGAGCAACGCATCTGAGCGCGCTGGCCGTGGCCATCGAGCAACGGCGCGACGACGTGCCGCCGCCATCATCGTTGCTGACGTGACCGAGCCGGCCGTCGACATTCACGCGTTGCTGCGCGCGATTGTCGAGCAGCAGACGGCGCTGCTGGGTGCGCATACCGAGAGCCTGCGCCTGCAGCGCACCCTGCTCGAGCGCGTGCTCGGCTCCAATGCTCTGCCCGTTCCCCTGAGTACCGGCGCCGTCACGGCCTCTGTTGCCAGGCCGCCTCTACTCGAGAGTGCGTCAGGCACGGCGCCAACGCCCGGTGTGCCGGTGCCTGACGCACCCTTGCTCGTGCCCGCTCAGCTCGCGACCGCCGGGAGCGACACGGAGCCATTGCCGACTGTGGAGCCAGCGCCACCTGCCGCCGAGGGTGGTGAGCAGCCGATCTCGGCCCCGCGCAGCCCTGTAAGTCCCCGGAGTCGCAGCGATCGCTACTACCAGGCGCACACGCGGCAGACGGAGCAGCCGACACCGCGGCCAACCAGCCTTGCGAGTCTGGATGTGCTCAGGCGTATTCAGGCCACCGGTGAGGTCGCGCACCTGGTGCTCACGTTCGGCCCACACGCCGGCGAGCCGCTGGGCCAGGTGGTGCAGATCGATCCCGACTATCTGCGCGAGCTGGCGCGGACAGCTCAGCGGCCCGACGTGCGCGCGGCGGCCGCCAGGCTGATAGACGCACTGCCGTCGCCACCTCCGCCGCATAGCAGACGGACGTCGCCTCGATGGCGTCGAGGACCTTGGCGTGACGCACGGTGAGCAGAGCCGCTTGGCCTGCGAGCGTTGCTTGCAGTTCGAGGAAGAGCTGCGCGAGCTGAGACAGCGCCTGGCGGCTTCGGGACAGTACGTCACTTACTCGCCAGGACCGAGCCCGAATCCGAATGTGGACAACGAGCTGCGGCGCTGGCTGGCGGCGACTCCTGATGCAGATGCGGCCGCCGGCTATCGCGCGGGATGGGCGCGATTAGCCAGGTTCGTCGGGCCGCGACTGCGCGATTGGGAAGCGCGCTTCGAGCGCTCCAGGGTTCAGAACGCGGGTCTGAGGTCGCATATTGCCGCCCTGACTGCCGAAGTCCGCCGGCTGGAACGTACATAGCAAAGAGAGCGGTGTGCGGGCGCCACGTTGACCCTGCCGTGGAGTGCCGGAAGTGCAACGGCTGGTCGCGCACCCGTCCGCGATCGAGCAGAGCAGGATCGACACGGACCATTTCCGCGGTACTGGATTTGCTTGAGATTGGCGACGCGGATGAACTGGTGCTGCCTCGAAAAGGTCAGGATCGCGTATCAGGCGCGACCGGCTTCCAGCGGCGACGCAGTCGATCGCGCATCGACTCGTATGTTTCGCCGTTTGCGCGTGCCTCGCGCACAGCCGGCCCAAACACCTGACTGTAGAACTCGGCTCCCATGCGGTCCACGACATGCAGGATGCCAAGGCGCTGGTTGCTCGCTTCTTTGAGAGTGTTATCAACGAACGACAATTTGCCCTTCTGGACGAGTTGATCGCCGAGGATTTCTCGCTCCACAGCGCAGTCCTTGGCGAGGTCCGCGGTGCGCCGTCAGCTTGACGGGCACGGTGGCAGGCGGGCAACCGGCACCTATCAGCGCTTCTCGGTAGTCCTCGACGGCGTCGACCGTCGCGCTGGCCAACTCGAGCTCTGGACGTCCCGCCAGAGGAACTGCTAGCGACTCACCCTCACGTCGACGCTTAAAAAAGCCGCCGCCTGTGAGCTGCCACGTTGCTTGCCGCGTCCCAACACGTCGCCCACCAGTACCTCACTTAATAGACCGATGCTTGTTACTGCGGTGGCTCATCGGATTCTTGGGGCCCGCGCTGTGGCGCAGGTGTTTACCGTCCCGGTGAGCTGTCTCGGTCAGTGATCGCGCCATGAGGAGCGCCTCGAGATCTGCATCGGCAAGCGATCGTGTCAGTGTTACCGATCGGTGGGGACGCCGGCCTCTTGCAGGATCGCCGCAGGCGCGTACGCTGATAACGGTGCACCCGGGCCTCTCGACGTCGGGCAGCATCACTCTAAGGTGCAGCAGGACGAGCACGACCTTCGCGTCGCAGACAGTGCCGCGAGTCGCACAATCGCGACAATCCTGCGGCATGACGCCAGAGTCACCAGTTACAAGCTCGCGCTGATCCGAGCAATCAACGATGTGGTGCTGTCGTTCCCTGACGCAGGCACGCATGGCCAGCCCGTGGCCATCCCATTGCGGATGTTGGGCGAGTTCTGGGTCGCGTACTACTGGCCGTTTGTGGATCCGCGCGACCCGATCTCCCAGGGGCCACATGCTGTCCGTGGTGGCGTCCCCAGAAACGACGTCGAGTTTCGGCCGGCCCTGACGCAGCTCAGGCGCGCGTGGGAGGACGACATGGGGGCCGTCGCCCGCGCTTCGGACGGGTTCGTTCTGGTGAACGACTTCCACGTGCCAAGACGGCGACGCGGGTACTCGCAACAACTTCAGCTGGCATTCAAGCGCGCGGTGCGCACCGCGTCGCGTGCGATCGAGCAGCCAATCCAGTACGCCGGCCCCGGCAACTGGAGCGTGTTTCCACGTCCGGACCTCTTGTCGAACCTGTTTGATAGCGCTATTGGCGTACCGGGTTCCACAGTGTCCGACCGCTGTGTTCTGGTCAGCCGCGAGTTATGGGACGGCTTCCTGCACCTGTCGCTGTGGGTCGAGGCGCTCAGCATCCACGAATGGTCGCTGTTCACGGAATCGGTTATCCAGCAAAGTAGGGCGCGCATAAGTCGCGGCCGCGCCTACACGTTACTGACCCAGCGCCCAGACAACCGACGACCACTGGATTGGGAGCGCAACCAGGTCGATCTACTCCTTATGGAGGGTCGCGTATTCGAGTGCCCGTGGACAGGCAAATTGCTCCGGCGTCCAGCGGATTACGACCTCGACCACCTTTTGCCTGTGTCACTGTACCCAATCAACGAACTGTGGAATCTGGCGCCAACTGATCGCCGGTTCAACCAGCACATCAAACGCGACCGGCTGCCATCTCATGAACTGCTGCTGGCCGCTGCACCGCGATTGGAGCTCACCTATCAGCATTACACCGGTTCAAGGCTGCTCCGCGACGCCCTCCGCCAGGATGTTGCTGCACGTTTCACGCGCGCGGGCACCGACGTTGATCCGCGCACCATCACAAGCGCGGTGGTCGACTTTCTCGATCGAGCGGCCGAGGCGCGCAATCTAGCCCGATTCTCTGTAAGGTGACCGCGTGACCCGCAAGGTGTACGACAAGCTCGTACGCGATCGCATTCCCGAGATCATCCGCGAGAGTGGCAGCACTTGCGCGACCGGCAGCTTCGGGCCCGACGAGTTTCGTCGTGCGTTGCGGGAGAAACTCGTGCAGGAAGCTCGGGAGGCCGCCGACGCTGCTGATGGTGACCTTCTTACCGAGCTCGCGGACATCGCCGAAGTCCTCGACGCACTGCTCGCCGCGCACGGGCTTACGCACGAGGATGTCCGCACGATGCAGAACCGCCGCCGCGCTGAACGCGGTGGCTTCACTCAACGTGTGCGTCTGCTGTGGACAGAGTGAAGACAGCCATCGGAGTTCACTGCAACGCAGATGTGCACGATTAGATCGAGAGTGCCGACGGTGAACGTGCAAGAGTTCCGCGACGACGACCAGGCGTATTTGGCCCGGTATTAAGGAACCTTAATACAGGGCCTCATAGGACCGCTCAGGACTGGCTTTGCCGAGTGAAGTTAATCGACGGCTATAGCGGTGCAGGGCGGACGACGGCTGCACCCGAGTCCATGCGCGTCTAGAGCTTGACGGGAACACGCAACACCGGGTTGTTACGGGCCCATGTCGACGACGCGGGCGTACCGTGCAGTCGTGCGCGGGTGGCTCGCTCTCGAGATCCTCATTGGGGTACTGGTGGGTGCCTTGCTGATCGCCAGCGCGATCAGAAGCCAGCACGCCCGCCCCGCTCCACTTGCCACCCGCCTCGTTGCGCATGTGGGCTGGGAGGCACGACGCACCCGCGATTGACGCTACTGTCATAGCCGCTAGGATGCAGGTAGCGGGATGGACGAAGCGTCGGATCTGGGCAGACTGCTACGCCGACTGCGTACGCGGGCCTTCTTGACTCAGGAAGTCCTCGCCGAACGCGCCGGCGTGAGCGTGGCGACCATCAAAGCGCTCGAGGAAGGGCGACGGCGGCGGCCGTATCCCGACACGGTGTTGGCGCTCGCGAACGCGCTCGGGCTCTCGGACGCGGAGCGCGCCAGCCTGCTAGCTGTGATGCCAGCGTACGACCGGGACCTCGGGCGCCCGCGTCCGGAAGCGGAAGCGGTGGCTGATTTCGCGACAACGGACCAGGAAGACGCACGCAGAATGACAAGCTATTCGGAACTGGCAAGTCCACTAACCCCACTGCTCGGACGCGAAGCCGACCTGGCCGCGACAACACAGCTGCTTCGGCGAGGTGCCCGCCTGCTGACGCTCACCGGCCCCGGCGGCGTGGGCAAGACGCGTCTGGCACTGCAACTCACGGCCGACACTCGGGCACTGTTTGCGGACGGCGTGACGTTCGTGTCTCTCGCGTCACTCGCGGACGCCAAACTGGTACTGCCTACGGTTGCTCAAGCGCTGGGCATACGAGCAACCGGTGATCAGCCGCTCGGCCAGCTGCTGGAGCGAGCGATTCGCGATCGGCACCTGCTGCTCGTGCTCGATAACTGCGAACACGTTCTGGCGGGGGTAAGCGAGGTTACTGCCCTGCTCGAGCGTTCCCCGCACCTCGCGGTGCTGGCGACAAGTCGGGCGCCGTTGCGCGTGCGTGGCGAGCAGGAATATCCAGTAGCGCCTCTGGCATTGCCCGCCTTTGGCGACGCCGTGAGCCTGGAGGACGCGCGAAAGTCCCCGGCGGTGGTCCTGTTCGCCGACCGGGCGCGCGCGGCCAGTCCGAGCTTCGCTCTCAGCCCGGCCAACGTTTCGGTCGTTGCCGACATTTGCACTCGCCTGGACGGGTTGCCCTTGGCCCTCGAGCTCGCCGCGCCACGCCTCAAGCTTCTTCCCCCTACGGCCCTCCTGACCCGCCTACATCATGGGTTGCCGTTGTTAACAGGTGGCGGGCGCGACACGCCCGCACGACACCAGACCTTACGGACGACCATGGCCTGGAGTTACAGCCTGCTGGATGCGCCAGAGCGCACGTTATTTCGCCGACTGTCGGTCTTTTCCGGGGGTTGCACACTCGAAGCGGCCGAAAGCGTAGCAACGGCTCCAGCTGGCGCCCACCTCGAAGTGCTGGATGGCCTGGGTTCGCTCGTGGACAAAAGCCTGCTCCAGATGCGCGAGGACGCAGGTGAGCCACGCTTCATCATGCTGGAGACGATCCGCGAATTCGCGCAGGAGGAGCTACGGGCCTGCGGCGAGGAAGTCGCGACGCGAGAGGCACATACCCGTCAGGTGGTGGAGTATGTCCAGGCGATGCGCCCGCGGCTCTCAGGACCGGACCAGGTCCGGGCGATGGCTCTGCTCGCGGCCGAGCAAGGCAACCTGCGGGCGGCTCTACGCTATCTGCTGGATTCGGACCAGCTCGAGGCGTTCGGGCACCTGCTGCGGCTCCTGGCCCACTTCTGGTGGGTACGCGGTCAGATGGCGGAAGCGCGGCGGTGGGCGAACGAAGTCCTGACACGGGTGACGCCCTCGGCGCTGGTGCAAGCGCGCGCCGCCTATGTGGCCGGCACCGCTGCCGTCGAGCAGGGAGACGAGGACGCCTTCGTCTTGCTGGAGCAGGCGCGCGAGCTCGCCAGAGGTGCTGGCGATTGTCGCCTCGAAGCCCGCTGCCTGATCATGCAAGGCTACCTGGCGCCCGTGCAGGGCGATCTCGAGGGCGGACTCGAGCGGCTGAAACGCGCGCAGCACCTCTTGAAGGAGCAGGGCGAATCGGGAGTGGGTGTACTTCTGGTGGCGCTGTCGACCCTCCTGACGTCCGCGGGTCAGCTCGATGCCGCCGAAGGCTACGCCGAGGAGTACCGCGCACTGGCGGAGACCAGAGGTGATCTCCTCGGCATTGCCCGTGCCCGCGATTGTCTGGTCATCATCGCGCTACTGCGCCGGGATTTCGACCGGCTGATCCGATTCGTCAATGAGTCGCTTGCGTCCTGTCTTACGCTTGGCCAGCCCCAGCTCATCATGTACGGTTTGCTCGGCCTCGCGGTTGCCGCCGAGGGCACCGAACCCGTCCGCTCGGCGCGCCTGTTCGCCGCGGCGGCGCGGCTGCAGGAGACGGCCGGCGTGGCTATCTGGCCGTCCCGCCGGACACTGTACGAGCCGGCAGTGCACAGGATCCGGGCCGTTCTGGGGGCCGGGGCCTATGATGCCGCGACGGTGGAGGGCCGGGCACTGACACCCGAGCAGGCCGTTGTGTACGCCCTGCGCGCAGCGCCCGCAGCAATCTGAGGCACGATCGGTCGCTCCGACGACGGTGGGGGTTCACCGCCGCTGCCCAAACGAGCCGAACACGAGCCCAAGACGCGCCCCCAACGAACTGGCACACCAGCCTCCCATCCGCCAGTCTGGTCGCCGAGACACTCCCGACCACGCATGGCACTCAGAAGGAGTCACTATGAGCCAGGCGCTTTACGCATACACGCCCCCGCGCGCAGCCGACGGAACTGACGTGCCCGCCGGCCTCGTGAGCTATCTAAATGGTCACGATCTGCTCGCCAAGACGCAAGCGGTCCGCCTGTCCACCGTGGACCCAGACGGCTGGCCCCACGCCGCGCTGCTCAGCGCGGGCGACGCCGTGATGCTCCCCGGTGGACGGCTCCGCTTCGTTATCTTCCCTGAATCCAGAACTGTCGCCAATCTGACACGCGACGGCCGGATCACGCTGACCTTGTCGCTGGACGGCGGCATGTGCGAGTTGCGGATGCGGGCGCGTCGGCTGCACGCGGCCAGCGGGCAGGTGTCGCTGGCCCTGTTCGAGGCCCAGGTTGGGCAGGTGCGTCAGCACGTGGCGCCGTACGCCGACGTGACGTGCGGCGTCACCTTCGCCCTGCATGACCCCGAGGCCGTGCTCGCGCGCTGGCAGCGGCAGATCGCGACGCTGCGGGAGGCCGTATGACCGCTACAGCCACAGCTCACGAGGTATCCGCGGACCAGCAGGTTGGCACGGTTCGCTCCCTGCGCGACTTCCTCACGGTCCTCGAGCAGCACAAGCAATTGCTTCGGATCCAGGACCAGGTGGACCTCGAGCCGGATCTCGCCGCCGCCGCATGCGCCTTGACCGAGCTTGGGGAGACGAGCCCGGCGGTGCAGTTCGAGGCGCTCGGCGGCTATCGCACCGCTAGCGTCGTGATGAACGTACACGGCTCATGGCCCAACCAGGCGCTCGCCCTGGGCATGGACCGTGATGCCACCGTGCGCGAGCAGTTTTTCGAATTCGTGCGCCGCTACCAGAACTACCCGGGCGAAATCGAACGCGTGAGCACCGCCCCGTGGCAGGAGGTGGTGGTCGACGCCAACGTCGATCTGTTCCAGTTGTTGCCCCTCTTCCGCCTCAATCGAGGCGACGGCGGCTTTTACATCGATAAGGCCTGCACCGTCAGTCGCGACCTCGACGACTGGGACAACGACAACGTCGAGAACGTCGGAGTCTATCGGCTCCAGGTCAAGGGACCGAACCGACTCGGCATCCAGACCATCCCGCAACACGACATCGCCATCCACCTGGCGCACGCCGAGGCGCGCGGCCAGGACTTGCCGGTGGCGATCGCCGTCGGGAACGACCCGATCCTGACGCTGATGGGTGCCACACCGATTCTGTACGACCAGCTCGAATACAAGATGGCGGCCGCGCTCCAGGGCGGCCAGCCGTATCGCGTCGTCAAGTCGGCGCGCGGATTGGATGTGCCGTGGGGCTCCGAGTACGTGCTGGAGGGCCGTATCGTTGCGCGCAAGCGCGAACCGGAAGGTCCGTTTGGGGAGTTCCCCGGCTATTACTCCGGTGGCCACGACTATCCGGTGATCGAGGTCGACCGTGTCTCGCACCGCAAGGATCCCATCTATGAGTCGCTGTATCTGGGCAAGCCCTGGACGGAGCTCGACTACGTCCAGGCACTGACAACGTGCGCACCCATCTACGCCCAGTTGAAGTCGACCTTCCCAGAAGTGGTTGCGGTCAACGCGTTGTATACGCACGGGTTGGTCGTGATCGTATCCACCAGGTGCCGCTTCGGCGGGTTCGCCAAGGCGGTGGGGATGCGTATTCTGAGCACGCCCCACGGGCTTGGTTACGCCAAAGTCATCATCGTCGTGGACGAGAACGTCGACCCCTTCGACCTCAAGCAGGTGATGTGGGCGGTGTCAGTCAAGGTAAACCCCGCGGGCGACGTGACGATCCTGCCCAACTTGTCCGAGAACTTGATCGACCCGGCCTGCGAACCACCGGGGATTGTTTCGAAGATGATCATCGACGCCACCACGCCGATTGCACCGGACACGCGGGGTGACTACGGCGAGGAGCTGTGCGCCCCCGACCACACCGACCAGTGGCGTGAAAAGCTCGGTGCTTTGATGAAGGAGCTTCGATCATGACCCAGCCCGCACAGTCCTCTATCTGTCCCCGGTGTCGATCGACGACCGTCGACATCCGCATGACTTCGCCCGTCCCCGGCGCGTGGACGGTCTATGGTTGCAACACCTGCAGCTACGTCTGGCGCTCGACGGAGCCGGCGGAGAATACAGATCCCGACCGGTATCCAGAGGTGTTCCGGCTCACACCGGCCGAGCTGGCGGCGTTCGAGGTCGTGCCCACCATCCCGCCCCTGCGGCAATCATGACACCCTCGAGCAGCACGAAGGAGGCAGCAATGCAACACGCGGACGCAAACAAAGCGATAAACGATACCTGTCCCTGGTCTGGCAAGCCCGTCGATCCGGAAGCGCTGATGGAGCACAATGGGCACATCGTCGGCTTTTGCTCGGGCGAGCATCGCGATCAATTCAAGAAGGCAATCGACCACTTTTCGGATGCGGTGGCCAAACAGCAGAAACGCGCCTGAGAGCCGCCGAAATCGAGGCAAAGCCCACATCCGCCTGCGCTGGGCTGTCGCAAGCGCGCGACATCATCCCGGTCGATGGGTAGAACTCAGCTG
>JAFAOS010000514.1 GCA_019247515.1 Chloroflexota bacterium
GCCGACCGCGGCGCCGCGGAGTCCCAGTCGTTCAACCCCGTGCTCAAGCTGTTGGACCGCGAGATCTGGGAACTGCAGTGCCACTGAGGCGAATGCCACGAAGCGGTCCGGGTACGTGGCGCAAAATTCGGCCAGGCGCTCGTTCTGGATGCTCACCACGCGCTCGGCCGTGGCCCGGTCGGCCCGGTACCAGAGTGGATTGATGCTGAGCGCCTCGACGTCGATGCCCTGTTCGTCCATCACCTGCAGGCGCTGGGTGCCGACTTCGTCGATACCCCGTCCGAAGCGGACGTCGCGCGTGTGCTGACCGAGCAGCGCCTGTGCTTCCGGAATCACACAGTGAGCGTGGACGTCGATGGTTTTGACCCGCCGGCCGCCGACGCTGATCTGCCGCCGCGCGGCCGTGTTCGAACGCGGCGCCGCGCCGCCGCCGCCAACGGAGTCACGGCCTGCCGCGAAGGCACCCCGGTGACAACTGATGAACTGCATGCCTCCAACGGTACTAGGGTCAACACGTATTCCCCAGGGGGGACCCGAGGGGAAACACGTGTTGATCGTGCATCAACGCAAATTCCCCAGGGGGGACCCGAGGGAAATACGTGTTGATCGTGCATCAACGCAGATTCCCCAGAGGACGCCATGCGTCGCGCACCGCGCCAGCGGCAATGAAACTGTTCTCCCTTCGGGGTCGCCACTAACGATGTCGACGGACATTTCGTGGGAGGGGGGCCCAAGGGGGACATACGTGTTGATCGTGCGTCAGCGCAAATTCCCCCGGGTCCCCCCTGGGGAAATACGTCAGCCTAGTCGAAGGTAACCAGCGCGGAGCCGTCATTGGCGGCGTCGCACGCGGCCATGGCTACCGTGTAGGCCGATGGCTGGTAGACGCTGCGGAAGATGTCGACCGAATTCGTGCGCGAGAACTCGATCATGCACACGCGCTCGAAATCAGGATTGTCCGTCAGACCGACGTGGTTGGTGGCGACCATGAAGATGCCGGTGGAGATCAGGTAGCTGCACTGCGCCGCGGCGACGTCGACGGCAGCCTGGCTATCGAGCGTGTACGCCACGGCGACGGTGCCGTGGTCCGGCGTCTGAACCGCGCAACGTTCGATACGGCCGGTGCCCTGTGCGGAAGCGACGGGCGCGAACAGCGTCCCGAGGACACCCAGGCTGAGAAGTGTTCCAGCGATGAAACGACGTGGAATCACGAGATAAGACCTTTCTGCGGGCCTAGTTAAGATTTCCTTAACTATGAACGCGAGCTTCTGGTCTTTTGGTGGCGCCCAGGGGTGTTACTGGTTGACGAGCACGCCGGGGTTCATGATGCCCTCGGGATCGAGCACCCCGCGTGCGGCGCGGTACGCCTCGGCGAACAGTGGCGGCCGTTCGGTGTCGTACCAGGGGCGGTGGTAGCGTCCAACCGCATGGTGGTGCGTGATCGTGCCGCCGGCGGCGATCAGCGCCTCCGAGGCGGCCGTCTTGATCTCCGCCCACTGCTCGAGCTCCGCGCCGGGCCGCGCCTGGGCCAGAACCGTGTAGTAGGGCGCCGGACCGTCTGGATAGAGATAGGCGAATCGGCACGAGACCACACCCCGCCCACACGCCCGCCGGACCGCTGCTTCGGTGGCAGACAGCACGGCGGCATGAAAACGTGGGAAACGATCCCAGGTGATGGCGGTCTCGAACGTCTCCATGATCAGACCCAGGCGGACGAACGCGTCGTGACGATGCCCGCCGGCGATGAACGCGTTGCGCCAGGCGCCCGCCGCGCCGCGATGCGCGGCGTCAGCCGCGGTGCTCGTGCCTGACAGTTCGATCGGCGAGGTCCCGCCAGACCCGGTGCAGATCTCGGCGGCACGGGCGAACCACGCGTCCAGCGGATGGTCCGCCGACTCGAATGTCACGATCAGCAGGCTGCGCGTACCATCGCCAGCGCCACTGAAGAGCGCCTCGCGCTGATCGAGCAGGCGGCAGTTGGCCGGCCACAACCCGCTCTGGGCGAGTGCGCGCGCGGCGCTCACCGCATCTTCGAAGTCTTCGAATTCGAAGGGCGCCGACGCGCGGAAGCGGGGCCTGTCCTGAAGACGCATCCAGGCCTGAGTAATGACGCCCAGTGTCCCTTCCGAGCCAATGAGCATGCGAGCCGGGTCCGGTCCGGCGCCGGAGCCCGGTAGTCTGCGGGTCTCGTACACGCCTTTCGGAGTGATCGCCCGCACGCCTTCGACGAACTCGTCGATGTGCGTGAAGAGCGTTGCATAATGACCGCCGGAACGCGTGGCGATCCAGCCTCCGAGCGTCGACATCTCGAACGACTGTGGAAAATGGCGTAGGGTGAGGCCCAGAGGCTTCAACTGGTCTTCCAGGTGCGGACCGAAAACCCCGCCCTGGATGAGCGCGCTCCGCGAGTCGCGGTCGACCTCGAGCACGCGGTCGAGGTGGCGCAGGTCGACGCTGACCGCTCCGGCATACTCCTCACCCACATCCGGTTCGATGCCGCGTACGACCGACGAGCCGCCGCCGAACGGAATGGCCGCGGCGCGGACTTCGGCGCACCAGGCGAGGACATTTTCCACCTCGCCCTCGTTCCTGGGATAGGCGACGACGTCGGGCGCGTGACGGTAGTCGCCGCGCATGCCGCGCACCAGGTCTTCGTAGGATTTGCCGAGGGTGTGAACCGCGCGCTCGCGCCGATCCTGGGAGCACAGCGCTACTAGCGACGAGGGCGGAGCGAGCTTCGCGTCCGGCAAATCCAGCGATCCGAGCGCCGGTGGATTGCTGATGCCCTGGGACTCGACGCCGAAGCGCGCCAGCATGTCGTGGCCGATGCTGTCGACCTCCGCGTCTGGAACTCCTTCACCTTCGTAGCCCCAGCCCCAGAATTTGCGCGTGCGCTGCGTTTCACTCACCCGCTTATGCGCCCGTCCAGTGCGGCTCGCGCTTGCCGAGGAACGCGGTGATGCCCTCGCGGGCGTCCGCCATCAGCGCGTTCATGGTCATGACGTCGCCGGTGTGCTCGTATGCCGCGTGCTGATCCATGTCGATCTGCGCGTAGAAGGCTCGCTTTCCGATGCCGACGATCAGCGGACTGGCTTGCACGATCTGTCTGGCGACACGACGGGTGTGCGGTTCGAGCTCGCCCGCCGGCACACATGCGTTGATCAGGCCCCACTCGGCCGCGGTGTGGGCGTCGATCCGCTCGCCGGTGAGCAGCAATTGCAAGGCGCGTTTGCGACCAATGGCGCGACTGACGGCCACCATTGGCGTGGAGCAAAACAGGCCGATCCTGACCCCCGGAGTTCCGAAGGAGGCGCTGTCATCGGCAAATGCCAGATCACACGTGGCAACCAGTTGGCAGCCCGCTGCCGTTGCCACGCCCCGCACCATGGCGATCACCGGCTGGGGGATGTGCTGGATGGTCGTCATCATGTCGACACACTGGTCGAAGATGCGCTGATAGTCGCGGGCAGACCGGTCGACCAGCTCGCTCAGGTCGTGGCCGGATGAGAACACCGGGCCGCTCGCGGCGAGAATGACCGCCGAGACGTCGCCCCTCTGGCCGAGGTCAGTCAGCGCGCACGTGAGCTGCTCCATCAGCTCGAGCGACAACGCGTTGCGCTTGTCGGGACGGTCCAGCGTGAGCGTGGCGATGCGCTCCTCCGGGTCGACGTCAGTCCGCAGCATGAATTGCCCTTTCTTCAGCCCGCGTGCGACCTGATGCGCTAACGGTTCGTGGAGCGTCGAAGATCGCGAAGCACTTGCTGGAATTCATCGCCCAGCTCTCGACGTATTCGCAGACATCCGGCGTGCGCCCGAGCGCCTCCATCGCGCCGACCAGGCAGAACCAGTTCAGCAGCTCCTGATGGCCCGACTGCTCGATTGCCGACAAGGGCACGTTCCGCCAGACGTCGTAGTCGCCCTCTCGCAACGCCTCGTACAGTCGACGGTCCGCCTCCACATCCGGATACAGCTGATGGTGCTTGTCGGTGAGAAACGCGTGCGACCAGCTCGACGACGCGATGAGCGCTACCCGCCACGGACTGTCGCGGAACACCTGCGCCGTCGCGGCGCCGACCTGCAGGCAGCGCTTCGGCGACGGCGATGGAGGATCGAGGTCCGCCTCCGCAAGCGGCGCGGCCAGGCTCGAGCGATAACCGCGCTGAGCGATGACCCGGCTGCCGTAACAGTTCACCTGGAACGGGAGGATCGGGTATGGAAAGCCAGCGCGATCGTAGTCCAGGAACAGCACGGTATTGGCGAAAGCGTGGCCGATACCGTCGTGATGCAGCGGCCGGTAGGCGTAGGCGACGTCGACGTCGCGCTCGAGCAGTCCGCGCGCCAGGTATTTGCCGGCCTCACGGTGGATCGGGAAGTGAAACGTGGTCTCCCCGTCCTCGCCCCAGACGTTGGAACCGAGCCCCGCCCTTGACTGGCGTTCCCACGGCTTGACGTCGGCGTGATCAAAGGCCAGGATGCAGAAGGCGGGGATGACGTCCTCCTTGAAATTCTCGTACTGATCGTCGCCCCAGATGACGACCACGTCCGGCGCGAAATCATCCAGCGCCTTGCGGAGGCGCCGCAGGTTGTTCAGGAGCGCCTCGCGGTGGGCCGCCGCGGCGGCTTTGCCCTGGTCGGCGCCGTACTCGCGTCGAAGTGGCTCCGGCCAGTTGGCCGGGTCGCGGTCGCGCTCGGGCAGGCCGGGGTCAGCCAGTACCTGACGCAAGATGCCGGTCATGTTCTCGTCTCGAGCGGCGAGGCCGGGGTAGTGAGTCATGCCCAGGCCCAGGATGTCTCCCATGCGTGTCTCCCTCGTAGCGGCCGAACTCTGCCTGCGTGTACCCATTCTACGTCGTGGTGGCAGACTACTCAGGGTGAATCCCGTCACCGAAGCCTTCGCCAGGCTGCGCGTGGTACCGGTGGTGGTGCTCGAGCGCGCCGAGGACGCGGCGGCGCTCGGCCAGGCCTTGAAGACGGGCGGGCTGCCGTGCGCCGAAATCACCTTCCGCACTGACGCCGCCGAGGAAGCCCTTCGCACGCTGAGCCGCGACGACGATCTGCTGGTCGGAGCCGGCACCGTCCTGAGTGCGGAGCAGGTGGACCGCGCGCTCGAGGCTGGCGCGCGCTTCATTGTGACGCCGGGCTTCAGTCCAGCTGTCGTCGAACGTTGCCGAGTGCGGGGCGTGGTGGTCTATCCGGGGGTTGCGACGCCGACAGAAATCCAGATGGCGCTCGAGGTCGGCGTGACGGAGGTCAAGTTCTTTCCCGCCGAGCCCGCCGGTGGCGCGCGGGCCTTGCAGGCGATTGCCGCTCCGTATCCGATGATGCGCTTCATTCCCACCGGTGGCATCACGCCGGCCAACCTGAAGGGCTATCTCGAGCAGAAAGCCGTGCTCGCCGTGGGCGGCAGCTGGCTGGTGGCGCCAGAGCTGATCGCCGTGCAGGATTTCGAAGAAATCAGGCGCCGGACGGCGGCCGCGGTCCAGCTCGTTAAGCCGTACCTTGTGAAGTGACAAAAATCTTCTCTTGGAAGAGAAGCAGAACTACGTGAAGTGACAGAATTCTTCTCTTGGGGAGAGAAGCAGAACTAACAGTCTGTAGAAGAACTCGTTCAAGGGCTCCACCGCAGGTGGAATCACTGAACCCTGCGTGACTCAGCTGGCAAGAGCTGACGTTTGTGGCCGTAACCTGTCGAGGGGCAAACGAACTTCTCTGAAGAGAAGCAGACTTCAGGCCAGGGATGACGAAAACCTATTTAAGGGCTCCACCGTAGGTGGAATCACCGAACCTTTCAGGCTAGGGATGACGAGAACTCGTTCAAGGGCTCCACTGCAGGTGGAATCACTGAACCTTTTAGGCTATTAGGCTACGGATGACAAAAACCTATTGAAGGGCTCCACCGTAGGTGGAATCACTGAACCCGAGGGCCGAACCGGCACGCCAGCTAACTGGATCATGCTGGCGCGGGCGCCGTGCGGCAAGCGGCAGAAAATTCGTCGGCTGTCTGAAACCGGCGGGCCGGGTCCTTCTCCAGGGCGCGATTGACGATCGCCTGAACGCTCGCGGGGATGCCAGGCGGTAGCGCGGGCACCGGTTCTTCGAGGTGCGCGCGCAGCATCTGGAGCGGGTCGCGACCCGCAAACGGCACGTAGCCAGCGAGCATTTCGTACAGCACGACCCCCAGCGAATAGACGTCCGCTCGGCCGTCCACCATGTGCCCCGCAATGGCTTCTGGGGCGAGATAGTCCGCCGTTCCGACGAGTGTGTCAGGTGGGGTGAGGCGCCCGTTGGTCAGCTGGTCGCGCACCGCCGCCGCCAGCCCAAAGTCGGTGAGCACCGGCCGCCCGTCCGCGCGCAGCAGGACGTTCGATGGTTTGACGTCGCGGTGGACCAGACCTGCCGCGTGGACCGCGGCCAGCCCGTCCGCAACGCCGGCGGCAATGCGGAGCGCACGCGCGACGTCGAGCGGTCGCGGATACTGTGCGCGAAGCAATCGATCGAGCGCATCCGGCAGCCATTCCATGGCCACGAATGTCCCGCCGCCCAGTCGATCGGACACCGTTCCGACCTCCAGCACGTGCACGACGCCCGGACACTGGAGCTGCTGCAGAATGCCCGCCTCGCGCTGGAGCCGGTCGCGCAACTCTGGAGCCGCGCCCCAGCTCGCGGGCAGCACCTTCAACGCGACCGCGCGTCCGTCGGCGTCACTCACCGCGCTGTACACGACGGACATGCCCCCGGCGCCGAGCTGGGCGACGACACGATACCGACCGAATCGCAAACCGGCCGGACCTGGCTCGAGCGCAGCGAGTCGCGTCTGCTCGATCACCGCCGTGGCCATCGCCAGGCGCTGAGCCACCGCCCGGTTCAGCGACCGCAACAAAGCCGTACTTTGATTGAGCACCTGTTCGAAGGCCGCCTGGCCCAGCAGCCACAGCGTGCAGTCCTCGAGAGCCACGACGTCCGCGGAGCGCGGCTCGCCGGTGAGCAGCGCCATTTCGCCGAAGCAGTCACCGGGTCCGAGCCGATACAGGGCCGCGCTGTCCGGCCCGAGCCCGAGGCGGACTTCGACGCTGCCAGCCTGCACGATATACATCCCGTCGCCCCGTTCTCCGCGTCGGCAAATCGAGCTTCCGGCGGCAAAGCGTCTCTCGTGCAATTCCTTCCACAGCGCCGCCAGGTCTTCCGCCGGAGCGTCGCGCAGGAGCGCCACCTGCCGCAAGCTGTGCGCCAGCTTCACGTCCTGAGCGGTGTATTCCACGACGTGCGCGTCGAGAAAGTCCTGCCCGAGCCTGCGCGCCATGGCCACCCGGTGGTGACCGTCGAGCACGTAATACTCGCTGCGCGGACTCCCCTGAGTGCCAGCGGCGGATTTGAGTTTGTAGACCTCGATGGGTGGCAGGATCTTGCCGGCTTGCATCGCCTCGCCGACTCGGTAAAACCGCCGCGTCATCGCCTGGCCGGTGCGGTACAGAAAATCACTCCGCAACGTCTGCCAGCGACTGACGCTGCCGACGATCGCCTCCACTGGAATACTCACCACTCCGCGGTCCACGGCGCCTGCCGCGCCACCTGCTCCGCGGAGGGCGGCATGAAAACTGGCCAGCGGTCTATGCTCGCGCCTGAACCGCCGAGTGAAAGCGCCCAGTACTCCATCCGGTCGCACGCGTCACTCCGGGTGCTGGGCGAGCGCCGCGAGGCGTGCGCGGCACTCCACGATATTGCGTCGGTCGCCCAGTCGCTCGTACACGCTGAGGCACTGCTGCCAGTAGTCGCCCGCGAGTCGATGATCACCGCTCGCCTCGGCGGTGCGGGCCAGGCCCTTGAGCGCCGAGGCTGTGCCGGGCAGGTCACGATGCTGCTCGTGGATCGCCAGACTTTGCTTCAGCAGCGCCTCCGCACGCGCCAGGTCGCACTCACCCAGTGCCAGCGTCCCGAGTTGGGTTGCAGTTCTGGCCGCGCCGCGTTCGTCGCCCATCTCCCGCCTCAACGACAGACTCTCTTCGTAGTAACGCCGCGCCGACTGAGAATCGCCCTGTGCCAGGGCTACCTTACCGAGGTGAGTCAGCGCCGCCACCAGTCCCGCCTGGTCGCCGCGCTCGCGCCGCAGCGCCAGTGTTTCTTCGTGGAAGATGCGCGCGGCGATGTCGGATTGATTGTCGGCGAGCGTGCGGAAGACGTCGAGCGCCGCGTGGATGCCCGGTTCGTCGGCCAGCTCGCGGCGCAGCGCGATGCACT
This sequence comes from Chloroflexota bacterium, assembly GCA_019247515.1. Lineage (GTDB taxonomy): Bacteria > Chloroflexota > UBA6077 > UBA6077 > CF-72 > CF-72. The sequence goes on from JAFAOS010000514.1 coordinate 8,236, forward strand.
CACTCAACAGCGTCGCCGCCCGGTCACGCTGGCCTTCCTCGCGCTCCACGATAGCCAGGTTGACGAGTGCAGCCGCGACGCGTCGCTTGTCGCCCAGCTCGCGTCGCACCGTAAGACTGTCTTCGTAAAACGCGCGCGCGGCGCGAAAGTCGCCCTGAACGCGCGCCACGTTACCCAGATTGTTGAGAGAAGTCGCCACGCCGGCGCGGTCGCCGAGCTCGCGTCGCAGCGCGAGGCTCTCCTGGTGGAGTCCCGCGGCCCGCCAGTAGTCGCCCTGGTTGAGAACGACATTTGCAAGATTGTTCAGCGACAGTGCAATACCGCGTTTGTCGCCCAACGCGCGTCGCAACGTGAGGCTCTCTCTATGCAACCTGGCAGCCGCATCGGACGCGCCGCGCTCCCTGGCAACGTTGCCAAGGTTGTTGAGAGCGGCGGCGATGCCCCCGGAATCGTCCACCTGGCGGAACAAATCGAGCCCCTGTTCGCAATACCGCTGGGCGGCTTCGTGCTGGCCAAGGTACAGCGCGATGAGGCCCAGGTTGTTCAGCGCTTCTGCCGTGCCGCGCGCGTCGCTGTGGGCTCGAGCGATCGACAGGCTGCGCTGGTGCAGCGATTCCGCGCGGCTGTAGTCGCCCTGCTCGCGCGCCAGGTTCGCGGCGCCGTTCAACGCGCGCGCCACACCAGGCATCAGCTCCGCGCCCGGCGCGCCAAGCGCCGTTTCCAGCCAGCGCAGGCCTTCGCCCACGTAGCCGCGCGTCGACCAGAACCGCCACAGGGCGCCGGCGAGTCGCAGCGCCAGCGCCGGGTCGCCCGATTCGCACCACTGGAGCGCTGCTCGCAAATTGCCGTGCTCGGTTTCCAGGCGGTCCAGCCAGGCGACCTGCTCGGGTCCGGTCAACGCCGGCTCGGCCCGCTCGGCCAGCTCGATCAGCCGTTCGCTCAGCAGCCGGTAGGCCGCGTCGAATTCGCCCGCGGCCCTCAGGTGCATGATGGCGTGTTCGCGGATGGTTTCCAGCATGCGGTAGCGCGTTTCGTCGGTCCCCTCGTCCACCTGCCGCAGCAGGCTCTTGTCGATAAACGAAGAAACGCCCTCCAGCACTTTGCCGTCCAGCTCGGCGTCGTCGCGGCAAATGTCTTCCGCTGCTTCGAGGGTGAAACCACCACTGAAGATCGCCAGGCGACGGAAAAGACGCTGCTCCCAGGATTTGAGCAGTCCGTAACTCCAGTCGATGGCGCCGCTGAGCGTCTGGTGACGAACCGGGCGGTCGGATCCACCCGCGGCGAGGAGGCGCTGCCGCTGGTCATACGTCAGTCCGAGGCGTTCGACCAGCGCATCCGGTGGCAGGAGCTGCACCCGCGCGGCCGCCAGCTCGATTGCCAGCGGCAAACCATCCAGCTGCGAGCAGATCTCGGCTATAGCCGAAGCGTTCTGTGGAGTCAGCGCGAAATTTGGCTTTACCGATTGCGCCCGCTCGACGAACAGCTGGACCGCGTCGTAAGCGCGCATGTCGTCCGCGGACAGCGATCGCTGAGGATCCGGCGCGTCCATGGGCGCCACTCCGAAAACGTGCTCACCCGCCAGTCGCAGTATTTCGCGGCTGGTGACCAGTATCTTGAGCGACGCGCATTTCGACAGCAGCTCGCTCAGCTGAGCGGACTGGCCCATGACGTGTTCGAAGTTGTCGAGCACGAGCAGCACACGTCTTGCTTGCAGCGCGTCGACGATCGTGCGCAAAAATGACTGGCCTGCCACCTCACGGACTCCGGTAGCCTCGCCGATCGTCGACGCCAGCATGTCCGGATCCCTCAAGGGCGCCAGGGGGACGAAAAAGACGCCATGCGGGAACGCGGAGAATTGCTCTTCGGCCACACGCAGCGCAAGGCGCGTCTTTCCCGTGCCGGCGGCGCCGGTGAGCGTGACCAGGCGCACGTCGTCGTTCATCACCAGCTGGCTCAGCTCGCGCAGCTCATCCTCGCGTCCCACGAAGCTGGTCAACTGCACCGGCAGGTTGTGCTGGGCCGCGCTCAGCGACCGAAGTGGCGGAAACTCCGTCGGCAAGTCCGGATGGAGCAACTGGAGGATCTCCGCTGGCTCGGGCAGGTCTCTGAGTCGGTGCTCACCCAGACCGCGGAGCGTTGCGCGCTCCGGTAAGCGCTCGTGCGCCAGGCTGGCGGTAATCCCGCTTAGCAGAATCTGGCCACCGTGCGCCGCGTCTCGCAGTCGGGCGCAGCGGTTGATGGTCGTCCCGTAGTAGTCGCCGTCGCGCGGCTCCGCCTCGCCCGTGTGCAGTGCGATGCGTACCTGCAGCGGCTCGGGCATCGGCCAGGGTTCCGCCAGCAAGCCGCGCTGGGCGTCGCAGGCGGCAGCCACCGCATCGGAGGCGCGAGTGAAGACGGCAAAACGGCTGTCGCCTTCACCGCGCGGACGGACCAGCACACCCCGGTGCGTGGCGACGCTGGCTTCGATCAGCTCGTCGTGGCGGATCGCGGCACGCCGCATTCCGTCCGGGTGGCGCTCCCACAGCCGCGTGCTCCCGACGATGTCGGTGAGCATGAACGTGACGGTGCCAACGGGTAGCTCAGCGGTCCGCATTGGACGCCAGCACCTCGTCGATCGTCGAGTCCAGCTCCGCCTGGCAGCCGCGTGACCAGGCAGCGCTGAAGGCTGCCTCCCCGAGCACGCCAGCGCACGTGTGCTGGATGGCGTGCAGGTTCGCTTCGCGAGCAGGCAGCGCGCGGATGCCCACCCGCTGTCGCGCGCACGTCGCAACCGCCAGCAGACGGACGGCCATCTCGGGACTCCGCGTGGCGAAGGTCATCGCCAGACCTTCCAGCGCATAGGCGACACCCCACATGTCCGCGAGATCGCGCCAGATGGTCAGCGCTTCGGCGTGGAGTGCTCGCGCCGACGTATCATCACCCTCCGCATCCAGCACCTGGCCCAGATCGCAGAGTGCCCGCGCGGTGCCCCAGCCGTCGCCTTGCGCGCGACGCAAGTGCAGGCTGTCCTGGAGCAGAGAGTGCGCATCGGCGAGCCGCCGCGTGTGCAAAGCAACCTGGCCGAGCAGGTTCAGGCTGGCCGCCAGGCTCCGCTCGTCGCCAAGGTTGCTGGCAATGGCCCGACTCTCCTGGAGGAATTCGTCGGCACGTGCGTAGTCGAGCTCGCTCATCGCCACCAGCGCCAGATTGATGAGCGCTTGCATCGTCACCTGGGCGGTGCCGGCTTCGCGGGACAGACTCAGACTTTCAGTGAGGAGTGTGCGCGCGGAGTAATAGTCGCCGCGGAGAAACGCGACGTGGCCGGCTGCGCCGCACGCTCGGGCGCGAACCGCGGCGGAAACTCCGGTGCGATCCTGGCTCGCGAGTTCCAGCCAGCGATGCGCCTCCTGGAGATAACCATGCACTTCCCAGAAGTATCCGAGCGCGGTCGCCAACCGCATGCCCGTGAGCCCGTCGCCCTGGTCGAAGCACCAGCGGAGCGCCGCGCGGAAATTGTCGTGCTCGCGCTCCAGCTGGTCGAACCAGGGCGCTGGATTCGGCCCACTCAGCTCGGCTTCTGCCTTCTCGGCGACCTGCACGCACCAGTCGGCTTGGCGACGTTGCTGGATGGCCAGCTCGCCCGATGTGGTCAGCTCCGCGTGCGCAAAATCCCGGATGGTTTCCAGCATCGAAAAGCGCGGCTCGCCGTCGTTCTGGAAGGCGACGCGCAACAGGTTCTTGTCGACGAGCGCTTGCATCGTCGTGAGCACGTCCGTGCTGGGCACTGAAGGGTCCGCGATCACGCGGACAGCGGCATCCAGTGTCCAGCCACCCGCAAACACCGCGGCGCGCCGAAACGCTGCCCGCTCATCGTCGGAGAGCAGCTGATGGCTCCAGTCGATGGCCAGTCGCAGCGCCTGGTGGCGCTCGGGCACATCGCGCGATGCCACCGTCAGCAGATCGAACCGCTGCTCCAGGCGAGCCAGCATCGCCTCGGGTTCGAAGAGCTTGATGCGCGCGGCAGCCAGTTCGATCGCCAGGGGCAGGCAGTCCAGTCGAAGACAGAGACGAGACACGGCGGGCGCGTTTGACTGGCTCAGTCGCCAGTCGGGTTTGATGGCCTGCGCGCGCTGCACGAAGAGGCTGACGGCCGGGGAGCTGGCAATTGCCTCGATGGACGTGGATGACGGTGGCGGTCCGGCCAGGGGTGCAACCGGAAATTCATGTTCCCAGCGCAGGTGGAGCGCTTCACGGCTGGTGACGATGATTTTCAATTTCGGACACGCGGATAGCAGGTCGGCCACCAGGAAACCACCATCCAGCACCTGCTCGAAGTTATCGAGGATGAGCAGTACCTCGTCCTGGCCGATGGCTTCCGACAGGCGGCGGAAGTAAGACTGACCGTCAAGCGGCTGCGCAACCTCCAGCTCGCGGCCGATGGCAAAGACGATCTGATCCGGACTGCGCGCCGCGGACAGATCGACGAACCACACGCCCCGTGCGAATTCGTCGCGGACAGACGTGCCGACCTCTAGCGCGAGGCGAGTCTTTCCGCAGCCCCCTGCTCCGACCAGGGTCAGCAGCCGAACGTCGTCGCGAACGATCTGCGAAGTCGCGGCGTTGAGCTCGGCGGCGCGGCCAATGAGCGCGCCCGGTTGTGGAGGCAGATGGTGCGGCTGGCGCGCGGCATGCGCGGCTCCAGCTCCATCAACCGGCAGCTTGACTGGCGCATGCGGCAGCTCGGATTCGAAAAGCACCGTGGTGATCTCCGAGGGTTCGACGTCGAGGTCGTCGCGCAGCGCGCGAACCAGCGCCTGATAGACGCGCACCGCCTCGGAGCGCCGGCCGTGCCGCGTCAGCAGGCGCATCAATTCGCGCGCGGCTTGCTCGTCGCACGGGTCCGCCCGCAACAGCTCTCGGAGCGAAGTGGCCGCCGCGTCGGGATCGCCGCGCTCGTCCCAGTAGCGCGCCAGCTGGAAGCGCAGCGTCGTCCACGCCTCCTTGAGCCGCTCGCGGCGCTCGACGGACCAGTCCTCGTAGACGTCCTCAGGCAGATACTCGCCGGCATACAGCTCGTCCGCACGCCGCAGCAGGGGCGCGGGGTCGACCGCCGCGTCCGCTTGCTCGAGGACTCGCTCGAATTCGTCGGCGTCGACCCACATCTGCGCATCCGAACGCAACCAGACCGAATCGCGGTCGGCGAGCAGTGTCGCCGCGCTGCCGTTGGCCTGTGGGACGTCGAGCGCACGGCGCAGGGCGTGCATGACCGATCGCAGGTTTGTCGACGCCGAGTCGGGGTCGGACTCCGGCCACAGCAGCTCGACGAGCTCCTCCTTGGTCGCCCAACGGTTGCGGTGCGTGAGCAGGATCTTGAACAGCTGACGCGCCTTCCTGCGGTGCCACACCTCGTCGCCGAGCGTCTGACCACGGACGACGACACGAAAGCCGCCCAGCAGGTACACGTGAATCTGGGCCAAGGCATCGCCTCGACTCACTACTTGTTGGTTGTTGTCGTGAGCAACGTCCGACGTGCTGACGGTCCCCCGCGGCGCACATAGTACACAAACAGGCCCCGCCAGCACGCTGGCTGCGGTTCAATAGCCGCCGGTGCGCTCGAAGATGCGCCTGGGATTGTCCACGAGCATCGAGTGGATTTGCTCGTCCGTGACGCCGCGCTGCTTCAAGGCGGGGACGACGGCCTGGGGAATATGCAAATAGTGCCAGTTGGGAAATCGCACGGGTATGTCGCGCTCGGGGAACCAGTCGATGAACGTGGAATAGTCGTGCGACAGCACCATGCGGCCGGCGTGGCCGCGCTCGCAGAGCTGGACCACGACGTTCACACGCTCGTCGAACGAGAGGATGGTGTCGATGCCGAATCGATCCATGCCGAGATACGAGCCCGCGGCGATGAGCTCCTCCAGGTACTGGATGTCGGTGCTGTCGCCGGAGTGGCCGATGACCACGCGCGACAGGTCGACTCCTTCCTCTCGGAAGATGCGCTGCTGGTCCAGGCCGCGGCGCGTCCTTACATGGGTATGTGTCGAGATCGGGACTCCCGTTGACCGATGCGCCTGCGCGACGGCGCGCAGCACGCGCTCCACGTCGCGTGTCAACCCGGCCGCGTCCGTAGCACACTTCAGGATGCCGGCTCGGACCCCCGTGTCGCCGATGCCGGACGTGATGTCGCGCACGAACGTGTCGGTCAGCGCATCAACGCCTTCGGCTGAACGGTTGGCGCCCCGCGCGCGGAAGTAAAAGGGCACATCGCCGAAGGTGTACAGCCCGGTTGCGACGACGATGTTGATCGAGGTCCGGTCCGCGACGCGTTGAATCCGCGGAATGAATCGGCCCTGGCCGAGGGCTGTCAGGTCGACGATGGTCTGCACGCCGTGCGCCGCCAGCGCGTCGAGTTGGCGAGCGGCCTCGGCCACCCGCTGGTCCTCGTCGCCCCAAACGTCGGGATAGTTGAGCAGGATCTCGCTGCTCAGCACGAAGATGTGCTCGTGCATCAGCGTGACGCCGACCCGCGAGGAATCGACGGAGCCGCCCGCCGTGGGGACCACGCTCATGGCCGTGTCATTCGGCTTCCACCAGCTCGACGGCCTCCAGGCTCGGGCCGCTGATCATGACGGCGCGTGTTTCACCCAGCGGATACGGCTCGGTGAGAAACGTGACCTCCTCCATTTTCAACTTGTCGATCCAGGCATCGAGACCGCTGACGCCGAGAGCGAAGTGGTCGTAAACCTGGCCACGGGTGGGCGCCAGGGGTGCTTCCCCCTGGCGCATGTACCAGGGCAGCCAGACGTCTCCGAAAGCCACGCCGCCCGATGGAGCTCGGTACGTGCCGTCTGGCTCGAGCCCTGGGAAGCTCCGCTCCGCTCCGCGGGCAACCTTGCAGTTGTCCAGGGTAGGTGGCGAGCCGGCCGCCGGAATCGGCAGAGGCGCGGCTCGGAGATGTTGCTGGTACCAGAGCTGTGCGCACAGGGGCTCCTCCTGCCACATGTGCACGTGGTTGAAGCGTTCCGCCGGATAGTTGCCCGCGTATTCGACGATTGCACGGTCCGGTCCATGCAGATATGCGAATCCACCGTTGCGCGACGGCTGAACACCGCTGGCCTTCGCCTCGCGGATCTGGGCCGTTGTTCGCCCGAGCGTGCCTCCGGCCCCCGGCCAGGTGTCGCTGCTGATGAAGACGGTCCGCGCCTCGTCGCCGGTGTACAGGGGCAGCAATTCGACACCCTCGCGATCCCTGAAGGTGGCCATGGCCGCGCGCGAGTCGGTCACGTGCCAACCGAAATGCCAGATCGGGGTTTCAGGCGCCACCGCTGGCGGCTCGGCGACGCGGTTGAACAGGATCAGCACGTTGTTCGGCGATGCGAGCGCGGGCAGTCCAGCCCACGTGGTGCGCGAGGTCGACGTGAACTGCCGAACGTAGAAGTCGATGGCAGCGTCTGGATCGAGGCTATTCAGGTGGAGGTGGTGAAAGCGTGGCGTGTCGAGCACGGCGGACCTCCTCGATGCGTGGATTGAACCATGCCTCACGCGGTCGCGTCCGTCACACGTTACGCGTCTGAGCTACGATCGGACGCTTGTGAGCGTGTTGTTTGCGAACGGGCTCGTGCTCGACGGACTCGGCGACGTGGCCGTCGAAGGCTGGGTCCACGTCGAGGGTGAACGCATCGTCGCCACCGGTCGCGGGCAGCCGCGGCCCCACCTCGCCCAGCGCACCGTGGACCTGGCCGGTCGCACGATCATGCCGGGGCTGATCGACACGCACGTGCATCTGGCGGGCGGCGACTATTTTCCGGGCTACGAGCACGAAGCGATCGGCATCGCTGCGCTGCGCACCGCCGAGGCCGCACGGCGGACCCTGCTCGCTGGATTCACAACCGTGCGCACCGCGGCTTCGCGTGATTTTCTGGACCTTGACATTCGCGATGCCATCCGCCTGGGTCTCGCTCCGGGTCCGCGCATCATCGGGAGCGGTCGGGGCATCACCTGTACCGGTGGCCACCTGCACGAGGTCGCCATCGAAGCCGATGGGCCAGATGAAATACGCAAAGCAGTCCGCCAGCACGTCAAGCGCGGCGTTGACAGCCTGAAGATCATGATGTCCGGTGGCGTCGCAACTGCTGGATTACCCGTCGAGGCGGAACAGTTCAGCGTGGAAGAGGTGCGGACCGCCGTCTACGAAGCGCACAGAGTCGGGATGAAAGTCCTGACCCACTCGATCGGCTTGCAAGCCATCCGCAACGCGATCGAAGGTGGAGTCGATTCGATCGACCACGGCCAGTACCTGGACGAGGAGTGCGCCGTGCGTATGCGGGAGCGCGGGATCTATCTGGTCCCCACCTTTGGGCCTTTCTATTACTACACCGAAATGCGCAAGGCGGAGGACTGGCGCATCCAGCGCGCCGAAGGGATCAAGGACCAGCACCAGCGTGCATTTCGCCTGGCGTTGGACGCGGGAGTGTCGGTCGCCATGGGCTCGGACTGCGGCGCGCCCTCCCGCTTTCCGAATGGCGAGAATGCGCTCGAGTTGACACTCATGGTTCGCCACGGCATGCCGCCGAGTCACGCCGTCCGCTGCGCGACCAGCGAAGCCGCGCGGTTAGCCGGTGTCCTCGACCAGGTCGGATCGTTGGAATCTGGCAAGCTCGCGGATCTGATCGTGGTCGACGGCAATCCGCTGGAGGATATTTCCGTGCTGCAACATAAAATCCAGCTTGTGATGAAGGGTGGCACGCTCTACCGTGACGATCTGGTATAGCTTGTGGCGATGATCGAGACCGCCACCGGGCGCATGCTGGCCCCCGGCCACGCCGCAATTGAAGTTCTCAAGATAAATGGCGTCAGCGTGGTCTTCGGGCTCAATGGCGACCATATCCTGCGCCTGTACGACGGTCTGGCCGACCTGGGCGGCATCACGCCGGTGACCGTCAAGCACGAGAACAACGCGGCACTGGCCGCGGAGGCGTACGGTCGGCTGACCGGTCGGCCTGGCGTGGCGCTGGTGACCGCCGGGCCAGGCGCTCTCAACTCGATATCCGGGGTCGCCAGCGCGATGGCTTCCGGAGCGCCGCTCGTGTCGCTCTCCGGCGCGGTTCCAAACGGCGCGGCGCGCGAGACGTTCCACGGCGTCGACGAGGTCGACTTTACCGAGCGCGCCTTCACGCCTGTGACCAAGTCCTCGCGTCGGGTCACCCAGGCGTCGGAGATTGCCACCGCCCTCGGCGATGCCTTTGCTCTCGCGGTGGCCGGCCGACCTGGCCCAACCCACGTCGAGATCACTCGCGACGTCCTCGAGGGTGACCCCTTCGAAAGTGTACGTCCGGAGCCCACGCCGTTGCCGTCGGCAACGATCGCGCCCGACCTGGACCGGGCGCTCGAGCGCATCCGCGCCGCCAGGCATCCGGTGGTCGTCGCGGGCAAGGGCGCCTGGTACCCGCGCGCATCCGCCGCGCTCGTCGATTTTGCGGAGGCGCTCGAGGCGCCGGTGTGCCACACGTGGGAAGGTCACGGCGCGATGCCGACGGTCCATCCGCTGGCGCTTGGACCATTCCGGGTGATGGAGACCCATCCGGCAGTGCTGGGCGAGCTGCAGGCGGCCGACCTGATTATTGGTGTCGGCGTGCGCGTCGGGACCGAGCCGTTCGTCGCCCTGCGCGAGGACTACGCCGAGCGCCTGCTGGTCCTCGACGCGGCGGACGTGCGCTCGCCGGAGCATGGTCCGCGCATCGACTCCGTGCCGTCACTGGTCGCCACGTTGCGCGCGCTCGCCGGCGCCGTGCGCCCGTCACCTTCGGCCGCCTCGGCCCGGCGGACGTGCGCCGAAGCGCAGCGCTCGCTCGCCCGTGGCCTGGCCGTCGAGATGGACCGCTACGCTGGCACACGCCCCTGGCACATCGGTCTGGCGATCGCCGCGCTGTCCGAACGCCTGACACCCGAAATGGTCGTGACCTCCGATGTCTCGAACGTCAAGCTCTGGGTCCCGTTTCAGTTGCGCACCTTTGGACCCCACTCGCACGTGCAAGCCGGTAGCTGGGGCACGATGGGCTATGCGCTGCCGGCCGCGCTCGGCGCCGCGTTCGCTTGTCCCGGCCAGAAGATCGTGGCCCTGGCGGGCGACGCCTCGTTCCTGATGTCGTCGTCTGACGTGGTGACCCTGGCGCAGCATCGACTGCCGGTGGTCGTCGGCGTGCACCACGACGGGCGGATCGGCATGATCGACTACATGCAAACCGCGGCCGGCCGCCAGCCATTCGCCACCCAGGTTGGCGAGGTGGACTACACCAAACTGGCCGAGGCCGCCGGCGTCAAGGGCATCCGCGTCGACGATCCTTCAGGCATCGGCGCCGCCTGGGATCGGGCCCTCGCCGAAGAGGGCCCCGTCCTGATCGAATTCATGGCCGGCCACGCCTTCCCGCGCCCATCGCCGCGGCGCTTCGTCGAGCAGGGCGCCTGATCGGAGTGGTGGAGCGCCGTATGACGATCGGCGGACGCTTCGGCGAGCGCGTGACCGCGGGATAGTGTTAGGGTGCTCCGTGGCCGATCCTGAAACGATCTACAACTGGCGTCGCCTCGACGATCGGATAACGACGTCAGGCCAACCGACCGAAGCGCAACTGGCGGACATCCACGACCTCGGCGTCCGCCACGTCGTCAACCTGGGGCTCCACACGCACGAAAAAGCGTTGCCAGACGAAGCGGCGAGTGTCCGCCGTCTCGGCATGACATACATTCATATTCCGGTGGACTTCCAGAATCCGACCGACCAGGACTTCGAGCAGTTCTGCTCGGCCATGGCGCGCCTCGCGGATGTTCCCGTCCACGTCCACTGCATCGCCAACTACCGCGTCTCGGCATTTTTGTATCGCTATCGGCGCGATGTGCTCGGCATGGACGAATCCGAGGCGCGGGCTGACATGGAAGCGATCTGGCAACCGGAGGGCGTCTGGGCGAACTTTGTGGACGGCTAATGGCGCAGCCCGTGTCTGTGCTTCGCGCGCCGGATGGCCGCCAGATCGACCTCAAAGTTCACGGCTGCGTATGGTCTGGCGAGTTTCCGGAAAACTCGCTGGCCGCGATTCGCGAATGCCTGACGGTGCCCGTGGCGCGCGCCGAGATCGACTTCAACGTGCTGCGCGATCGCGACTTCCTGGTGACGCACGACACCCAGCTGGACAGCGGCACGACTGGCAGCGGCCCGGTGCGTCTGGCGACACGACAGGATGCAGCTCAACTCCATTGCCGCTGGCGCGGACAGGTCTGGGATCACCGGCCTCCGCTGCTCAGCGAGGTGGTCGATCTGCTACGAGAGCAAGCGTCGCCTACGGTCCTGGAGTTGGACGCGAAGGATGTGGAGCCCTGGCCGTACTCGCGTGTGGAGGAGCTGGCGCGTCTGGTGGAGCCCGTGCGTGATCAGGTCATCTTCGGCGGCTGCGCCGACTGGAACCTGCGCCGCCTGGCGCAGGTCGACTCGCGCATTCGCGTCGGCTTCACGCCGACCTTTTACCTCGACTGGGTGCCTCCGAACGTCGTGCCCGACGAGTTGCCTGGCGAGGTCGGCGCGTATGGCTATCGCGACCGGCACCCGCTTGCGCGCAGCCGCAACCAGCCTCCGTCCGATTACTTGTGGGAGCGCCTCAATGCCTTGATTCGGCTGGTGCCAGGCGCGTGCGAGATGCACATTCGGCTCAGCCTCTTCGAACACATGCAGTCGGACGGGCTTGGCGACACCGCGCACAGACTGCACCGCGCGGGACTCCGCGTTGACCTCTGGACCCTGGATGCTGGCACGGCGGACTGGCGAGCGCGCCTCACCAACGCGGTCTGGGCGGGCGTGGACGTCGTCACCACCAACACGGCCCAGCAGCTTGCGGGAGTTTCCATCCGCTAGCAGCTCGCAAGGTGCGCATGCGCTTCTCCGATCCGACACGTGACACGAGCGGTCTCAGGTACACTCGAGCAGCTATGAACCCAGGTCGTCGTGGTGGTCCCGTACCCCTGGATCACCCTCGGCGCGCGAACGCGGACTGAAGACGTGCACGTACCCGGCAACCTCCAGCACCGTTTCGTCGATACCAACGGCATCCGCATGCACATCGTCGAGGCCGGCAGCGGACCCCTGGTACTTCTGCTGCACGGCTTTCCGGAATCCTGGTACTCCTGGCGGCATCAGCTCAACGCGTTATCAGCGGCGGGCTTTCGCGTCGTCGCTCCGGACCAGCGCGGCTACGGACAGACTGACCGCCCGGACGCCATCGACGCGTATTCCATCTTCCACCTGGTGGGTGACGTCATCGGCCTGCTGGATGCGCTCGAGGCGCCGCAAGCTGTCGTGGTGGGCCATGATTGGGGCGCGCCCGTGGCCTGGCACACGGCGCTGTTCCGTCCGGACCGCGTGCGGGGCGTCGGCTCTTTCAGCGTGCCGCACCGACCACGCGGCAGCCGGCCGCCACTTGCGGTCATGCGCGAGCTGCGCGGCGAAGCCTTCTACCAGATCTATTTCCAGAAGCCAGGCGTCGCCGAAGCGGACCTGCAACGAGACGTGCGAACCACGCTGCGCGCGACGCTGTACGGCGCATCTGGTGACAGCCCGACTGTCCCCGATCTGATCGTCCGACCTGGACAGGGCTTTATCCCCACTGGCAACCTCCCAGCGCAGCTGCCGGACTGGTTGACGGGCGCCGACGTCGACTTCTACACGGCCGAGTTCGAGCGCACCGGCTTCACGGGCGGCCTGAACTGGTACCGCAATATCGACCGCAACTGGGAGCTCACCGCGCCGTGGACCGGAGCCCAGATCGGCGTGCCAGCCGTGTTCGCGGTCGGCGATCGTGACCCGGTCTTTCACTTTCCGGGAGGCGGGCCGGGCATGGTCGACCGTCTGCGCGACTCCGTGCCGAAGCTGAAGCGAGGCGTGGTGCTCGAAGGCTGCGGGCACTGGACGCAGCAGGAACGCGTCGCGGAGGTCAATAACCTGCTGATTGACTTCGCGCGTTCCGCGTAGCCAGGCGCCGGCGGCACTGCCCTCGACTACGACGCGCCGCGTCCGCTCAGACGCATTCGAGCGGCTCGTGTGGCTCGGGTGGCAGCTCGACGCGGATCGGATCGCCAGGCCGCACGTCGCCGCTCGCCAGTACCACGCCCATGATGCCTGCTTTGCGAACCAGGTTGCCTGCCGCGTCGCGGTCGAGCACGGCGGTCATGAGTCCTGACTGAATCCCTTCGAGCTGACGACATGGATTGCGCAAGCCGGTCACCGACACGATTGCCGTTTCGCCAATGTGCAGCCGAGTACCGGTCGGCAAACCCAGCAGGTCCAGGCCTCGGGTGGTGATGTTTTCGCCCATCCGTCCCGGCGCGAGGGCAAACCCCGCTGCCCGCAGCTCCTCGAACAACTCGCCGTGCATCAGGTGGACCTGGCGCAAGTTGGGCTGGGTCGGATCACGCGCAACTCGCGATCGATGCTTCACGGTGGTGCCCGCATGCGCATCGCCCTCCACCCCGAGGCCTTCGATGAGGCGGATGGCGGTCCGAGCCGGTTTCGACATCGTGTGACGGTCCGCCGAGCTTACGGCTGCTACAACCGGGTGCATCGCAAGCTATTGTGCCGCGGTATGCGATACCTGCGCGAACGCACGCTTACGTACACTGCTGACAGGGGGGAGTGAGTGAGCACCGCGCCCGGGATGATGAGCGTGAGAGGAGAGGAGCGCCGATGAGCGACTGGCTGGGGCGAGCGCGGGCGCTCGCGCCGACGGTCGAACGGTTCCGCGACGAGGGCGAGCGCGAGCGGCGACTGCCGCGGCCGGTCTTTGACGCGCTGCGCGAGGCCGGCCTCTTCCGCCTGTGGGTCCCGCGCGCGCTCGGCGGCGCGGAAATCGACATCGAGACCATGCTCCGTGTCGTCGAGGAGCTTTCGCGGCAGGACGGCTCCGTCGGGTGGAGCGTGATGATCGCCGGCAACCACAGCCTGTTGTGGGGCTACCTCGACCCGCCCGTGGCAGAGCGGCTCATGGCCGGCAACCCGAACGCGGTCATCGCCGGCACCATCTTCGCCGGCTCGGGCACGGCGCAGCCGCAGCCGGGTGGCTATCGGGTCAGCGGGCGCTGGGCGTTCGCGAGCGACTGCCATCACGCCGACTGCCTGGTCGCCAGCAGCGTCGTGATGGACGACGGGGGCCGCCAGCCGGGGCCGCTGTACAGCGCGATCGTCTACAACTTCTGGGCGCCCAACATCGCCGCGGTTGCCCTGGGCATCGCCCGCGCAGCGCTCGAAGCCTTCCTCGCGCTGGCGTCCGAGAAGCGTACGGCCCGCAATCCGACGGTGCTCGCCCAGCGTGAGTCGATCCAGGAGCGCGTGGGCGAGGCGGAGGCACTGGTGCGCGCCGGCCGCGCGTTCGTGTTCGAAGCGGCGCGTGACACCTGGGCGACGCTCGAGCGCGGTGATGCGCTCTCGGAGCGTCAGAGCGCGCTCAATCGCGTGGCCGCGGCGACGGCCGTGCGCAACGCGGTTGCCGCCGTCGACCTGGTATACGCGGCGGCCGGTGGCAGCTCGATCTACGTTCGCAGCCCGCTGGAGCGCTGCTTCCGCGACGTGCACGTGGTGCCGCACCATGCGGTGGTCGGTCCGGCCGTCTTCGCCCTTGCCGGCCGCTCCTTCCTCGGGCTCGGCCTCGGACGCTGAGCGAGCGCACCCATTCGAAAAAGGGGGAACGCCAACCATGAAGCGCAGCACCGAACGCCTGCTGACGACGCACGCCGGCAGCCTGCCTCGGCCGGACGATCTGCTCGAGCTGGTCTGAGCGCGCGAGCGCGGCGAGGCCGTGGACGAGCGGACATTCGCCGACCGCCTGCGTGACGCGGTGGCGGCGAGCGTCCGCGCCCAGGTCAAATACGGGCTGGACATTGTCGACGACGGCGAGATGGGCAAGGCCAGCTTTCTGACCTATGCCAACGACTGACTCGACGGCTTCGAGCCATTCACTACGTGTGTACGCGGCCGATCGCCTACAAGGGCCAGGCGCGGGTCCAGCAGGACATCGACCTGCTCAAGGCGGCGGTGGCTCAGACCCGGGCCGAAGAGGCGTTTCTGCCGGCGATCGCCCCGGCGGACGTCGAGTTCTGGAATAAGAACCAGTTCTACGCGAGCGACGAAGACTACCTCATGGCCATCGCCGATGCGATGCACGTGGAGTACAGGGCCATCGTCGACGCGGGCTTGCTCCTGCAGATCGACGACCCACGTCTGGTGACCTACTACGCCATGAATCCGAGCGCCAGTGTGCAGGAGTGCCGCGCGTGGGCCGAGGTGCGTGTGGAAGCCCTCAACCACGCCCTGCGCGACTTGCCGCGCGAGCGCATCCGCTTCCATACCTGCTACAGCATCAACATGGGCCCGCGCGTGCACGACATGGAACTGAAGGACATCGTCGACGTCATTCTGAAGGTGCGCGGGGGCAGAATTGGCGACGAAGAAGCTGTGGGGCCACTCCTGACTGCATAGAAGAATGATCTTCTGACTGCCTCGCAACGTATGTGTTGCATGGCACGCGAGGATGTCTACCAATTCGGGTTTCAGTGGCGCATTCGGGGTCCCATCGAAAACGTCTTTCACTACGTCAGCGACGCACGCACCTTTCCAGACTGGTTCGGAGTGTTCAAGGAGGTCGCATCCGATGATCCCGATGGTCCAGTCATGGTCGGCACGCACACGACGGCGCGCGTGAAAGCGTTGCTGCCCTACGTGCTGGACTGGGACATCACGGTCTCGCGCTACGTCCCGTCGACGCTTCTCGAGACTGCCGTCAAACTCAGTCTCAACGGCCGCTTCGGCATGCACGGCTATGTGCGCTACACGTTCCAGGAGCTCGCCGATAACGTCGTGCTCGTGACGAACGAACAAAGGCTGGTGGCGGACAAACCCCTGCCGCGCATGTTGCATGGAGTCGCGCAAGCGGCGTTTGCCTTCAATCACGACTGGGCCATGCGCCAGGCGCAGGCGCCGTTACAAGCGCTCGTACGCAACAGCTCCCTCGGATGGCCCGTCGCGGCGACCGTGTAATCCTTCGGAGTAGACTCCACGTGGAGCAACAAGTCTGCTGCGCTTCAGAGAAACTGGCCGGCACATGCGAAAAGTGGCGGCCACAAAAAGTGAGCTAGCACCCACTGACGAACGCAGGTTCAGTGATTTCCACCTACGGTGGAGCCTTTCGAGAGGTTTCCTCAACCTGTCAGGCGCGGATGCCGGCGCTGGATCGTGTGCGCGCGCGAACCGTCGGCTGGAGCACTACTATGTCGGCCGTCGCGGGTCAACTCGCGACGGGGGAAGATGCCATGTTTGTACGTATCGTACGGTCACGATTGGATCCATCACGGCTCGAGGTGGACCCTCAAGTAGCGGCAGCTCTGACGGCGGCCGTGAAGGCGATGCCAGGTAACCAGAGTTTCGCCGCCGCGATAGACCGTCCCAACCTGCGGTCGGTCACCATCAGCACGTGGGACACTCAGGAACACGCGAGTTACGCTCTCGACGCTCTGGGCGAGGTGGGAACCAGAGTGCGCGCCTTCGTCGCGCAAACAGACCGGCCCGAGATCTACGAGATAATCGGTTAGCGCAGCTTGGCGTGCGGCCGCATGCGCTATTCTTCGGTCGGTGAGCTTCGATCCTGACACGCTGGCGCTCTGGGACCAGACCCCCGAGATCGAGATAGAGACGACGCGGCGGAGTGGCGCGCCGGTGCATCGGACGGTGATCTGGATCGTCGTGGACGGCGACAGGGCGTACGTGCGCTCCGTCCGCGGCGCAGCCGGGCGGTGGTTTCGTGAGATCCAGGCGAACGCCCGGGGCGCAATTCACGCCGGCGGTCGTCGGGTGGCGGTTGAGGCGCAACCGGTCACGGATGCCGCCACGATCGACCAGGTGAGTGAGCTGTTGCGCCGCAAGTACGAGCAGCGCTGGCCAGGTCCGACGGCGAGCATGGTCCGCGAGGAGGTGCTGCCGACAACTCTGCGTCTGATCCCGGACCAGCGCTGAGAAAACAATGTCAGGCTAACCTGAAGGCCATGAGCGCCGTCAGGAGCATTCCAAGCGAACAAGAGATCTGGAGCTGGCACCGCACGCTGAGCAACTGGGGCCGCTGGGGTACCGATGACGAACGCGGCACGCTGAACCTGATCACGCCTGGCAAACGCCTTCAGGCGGCCAGCCTCGTGCGAGAAGGCCTGATTGTTTCCTGTGCGCGGACCGTCGCCTACGAGCCTGCCGTCGACAACGTCATGCCGGCGCGTCATTTCATGTTGTCTAGCGGCGAGGCTGAGCCGGAACAGGTCCTGAGCCGCACCGCAACCGATGCGTTTTTCCTGCAGCCACACGGTGTTTCGATGACCCACCTGGATGCGCCGTCGCACGTTCTGGTGCGCTCCGATACGTCGCAGCCATTGACGGTATATAACGGCAAGCCGGCCAAACTCGTAACCGCCGCGCGGGGTGCAACCGTCGGCTCCATCGAGCTGGCTGGGGGTGGCATTATCAGTCGCGGCGTGCTGCTGGACATTTCGCGGCTGCGCAACGTGCCGTGGCTCGAGGCCAGCGATCCGATATTTCCGGAGGACCTGGACGGCGCCGAGGCTGCGCAGGGTGTGCGGGTGGAGCCTGGCGACATCCTGTTCGCGCGAACCGGCTTTCCACGCCGCCGCGCGGAGCTTGGTCCGCGCGCGGTAAGCGAAGGCATGTGCGCGTTGCAAGCAGCCTGCCTGCCGTGGTTGCGCGAACGTGACGTGGCAGTGGTGGGCGCGGACACCGGGAATGACGTGTTTCCGTCGCAGTACGCGTCGATCTGGGGGCCGGTGCATGCTGTTGGCATTGGCGCGATTGGCTTGTGGATTCTGGACAATCCGGACTACGAGGAGCTGGCTGAGGTGTGCGCTCGGCTGGGCCGTTGGGAATTCCAGGCGGTCATTGCACCGCTCAAACTGGCCAATGGCACCGGCTCGCCGGTCAATCCGCTGGCAGTGTTCTAACAGATTGGGGTCCGTCGACATCATCAGTGACGACCCCAAAGGGAGAACAGTTTCATTGCCGCTGGCGCGTGTGCGACGCATGGAGTCCTCAGAATGACACGCATGTTTGGACAGGACAACTTCCGAGACGCCGTACGAATCCGAGTGCCGATCACGTTGTGCTGGCGGCGAGCGACTGTTGCAGCTCGGAGCGGATCTGATCGCCGCCCGCGTTTCGCCAGTCACTTACCAGCTGGTCGAAGTCCGTGAGCGGCCGGCGCCCGAGCACCACGTCGGTCACGCCGTCCAGGAACGGCTGCTCGGCGGTCGCTCCTTTCAACGAAAGCGTCTCGGAGTACAGCCCGAGTGTCGGGTCGGCGAGGCCAGCCTGAATATTGGGCACCTGATCGGCCTGCAGCACCCGGGCAAAATCGGCCGACTTGGGATCGAACAGCACCGGTGTCGGCCGGACGACGAACGACCATGACGGCGTAATCTCCGCGTTGCCTTTGTCCGTGAGGATCGGATTGCCGTTGGCGTCCAGCGTGTGGTCGACGTCCGGCAGGCCGTAGTTGATCAGCAGGTGCTCCTGGGTCCCGAACGGCGCCGCCAGGAAGTTCATGATGCGCAGCACCTCGCGGACGCGATCCGGGCTGGCCTGTTTGAGCGCGCTGAAGCCGCCCGAGCTGAGCCCGAGCGGAAAAGTCGCCCGCGCACCCGGGGCACTGAATGGAGGCGTAATGCGGAGCTTGCCGGGTGGGTCGGCGGCCGCGCTCTGATCCCAGAACTGCACGGCAGACGCCGCTCCATCCCAGCGGAAGGCAACTTTGCGACCGGCGAAGTCGGTCTTGCCCTGGGCGTTGTTGCCGGTGACGTCGTTCGGATGAAACACGCCGGCCGCGTACAGGTCGCGCGTATAGCCCACCGCCGCCCTGTACGCATCGGTTTCGCGATCCTTGACCAGCTTGCCACCGACGTCGAGGCTCCAGTTGTTGGGAGCGCCGAACCACATGCCTTCCAGCCAGGTGGTCACTCCCAGGCCCACGTCTGGATCCACGCCGATGCCCCACTGTCCGGCCTGTGGATTGGTGACTTGCTGCAGAATTCGCTTGAAGTCGTCCGTGTCCCTGGGCATGCCGACACCGGCCTGGTCGAGCAGCTCCTGGTGGGCCCAGAACACTCGATACAACGTGCTGTACACGATCGGAACCCCGTACAGGTTGCCGCCGTAGACGCCGACCTTCCATGCATCGGTCGGGAACGCCGCCAGATTTGGATAGTCTTTGATCGCATCGCCCGAGAGGAAGGGCGTGAGGTCCGCGCACCTGGTCTTGAGGAACTGCGCCAGACCGGGCGTGGTCGACGGCGCACTGAAGTAGATCGTGTCGGGCAGGTCGTTGCCCGCCATCAGCGTTTGGAGGCGTTGCGGGTAGTCGGCGATGGGCGCGAGCTCGAGATGGACCTCCGCGCCCAGACGCTTGTTGAGCTCCTGCAGGGCGGCATTCTGGTCGAGGGCGGCAACCGGCGGGGTGTACTGAAACGTGAGCATGCTGACGACCCCACCCCGCCCGGGCGCGTCGGTCACCGACATGGGCGGGGTGCGGGGATAGCTCAGGTAGCCCGCGTCCACGCCCGGCAGGGGCGGCGGGAGGTCGGGTTTGACGGCTTGAGACGCGATGAACATTGGCAGCACCTTGCTGCCACCCGCGCTGCTGGACGCCGTGGGGGTCGCGGTCGGACTCGTTGCGACGCTCGCGGATGTGGCCACCGCCATGGTCGGTTGCTGCTGCGTCGGGGCAGGCGCTGCCACCGGCGCGGAGCACGCCGCGGCGAGCGCCACGACACCAGGACCGAGTACGCACCGGATAAGACCGCGGCGAGTGATGGCGCGTCCGAAGGAGTACGAATCAGTAGCGGCAACCACGCGATGGGTCTGCATGCGGATCTCCCGCGGCCAATGTACACGGTCGCCGGGGATATGGCGACTCGCACCAGGCGAAGCTCGGCTGTGAAGTCGTTCACTGACTTCGCGGCTCGCCGCGATGCATGCTCGGCGCCAGGAGACCAGTATGTCAAAAATCATTGTGCTCGGCGGGGGGATGATCGGGTTGTCGACCGCGATGCTCCTTGCTCGCCAGGGCCACGACGTGTCCGTGTTCGAGAGCGACCCGACGCCTCCTCCAGAGTCGCCGGAGGCGGCCTGGCAGGCGTGGGAACGCAAAGGGGTTGCCCAGTTCCGGCAGCCGCACTACCTGCACTCCGGTGGTCGCGAGATCGTGGACAATCACTTACCGGAGTTGAAGGAAGCCCTCGTCGCGGCTGGCTGCGTCCCGTTCAACACGCTGAACCTCATGCCGCGTTCCATCGCGGATCGAGAAGCGCGGACCGGTGACGAGCGGTTCGCCACGATTACGGGTCGACGCACCACGCTCGAGTACGCCGCGGCGAAAGCGGCCGCGAATGTTGCTCGGGTGGAACGCGGCGTTACGGTTGACGCCCTGTTGACGGGGGACTCCGTTGCGGATGGGATCCCGCACGTCACCGGGGTTCGCACGCGTGATGGCGCCGAGGTCCACGCCGACCTGGTGATCGACGCGACCGGCCGCCGTTCGAAACTGTCCGACTGGTTAGTGGGCGTCGGAGCGCGGCCGCCTATCGAAGAGTGCGAGGAATCCGGATTCTTTTACTACACGCGCTTCTTCCAGTCACACACGGGCGACGTCCCCGCATTTCGAGCCGGACTCCTGACGAACTTCCCATCCTTCTCGCTGCTCACGCTGCCGGGCGACGCAAATACGTGGTCCGTCACGGTCTTCTTCTTCACCGGAGACCCGCTGCTGAAGCTACTCCGCGATGCCGTGCGCTGGACCAGCCTCATCAGCGCGTGTCCGACGCATGCGCAGTGGCTCGAAGGCGAGCCCATCACCGACGTGCTCCCGATGGGTGGCATTACCGACCGATATCGGCGGTTTGTGGTCGACGGAGCGCCAGTGGCGACCGGCGTACTGGCGGTCGGCGACGCCTGGGGGTGCACCAACCCGGTGGGTGGCCGAGGCATGACCATGGGACTGATGAACGCCGTCGGCACCGCCGAAGTGGTGCGTGAACACCTGGACAGTCCACTGGACCTCGCGTTCGCGCACGACAACATGACGGAGACGAAAATGGTGCCGTGGTACCGGTCCACTGTCGAGATGGATCGTATCCGCACGGCCCAGATCACCGCGGCCATTCAGGGTCAACCGGCGCAACCGGCGAAAGGTCCCGGTGACGCGCTCGCGGTGGCAATGCTGTACGATGCCTCGCTGTTTCGCGCCTACCTCGAGATCACCTCGCTCCTGGCATTGCCGCGGGAGGTTTTCTCGCGGCCAGGGATCGTGGATCGCATCATGGAGCTGGCCGATATCCATCCGCCAGCCGAGCCGCCGTGCCCGACGCGCGAAGAGCTGGTGACCATGCTGCGGTAGTCCTCCCAGCTGCAAAAAGCGCCTGGCGCCTGGATCGGTGAGTCGCGCATGACCAACATGTATTCCCCAGAGGGGACCCATGCGAAGTTTGAGTTGATCCAGTCGGGGTCAGCACTACAGA
>JAFAOS010000022.1 GCA_019247515.1 Chloroflexota bacterium
AAAAGACGACAGCAGCAGGGTCAACACCAGGGCCGGGATGACCACGACCAGCGTGTTCAAGTAGTAATGTGGCAGGTCGGCCTGGGTCCAGGCGTTGATGTAGTTCTGGATATTCAGAACTCCGGGAAGCGATACGTACCCGCGCTCGGCAGTGTCCGAATAGGGCCGCAGCGAGGTGTAGATGGCCCACGCGGGTGGCAGCAGCCAGACCAGAGCGGTGGCGAGCAGGAAGCCATGGAGAGCGAATCGCGCGCTGGCTCCGCGGCGGCCCGAGACGGCGCGAGCGGGCGCTCACGATTGGATGGGAGCCTGGACGTTCATGCCGTCACCGCATCGGCATGGAAGGTGCGCCAGAGGTAGGGCACGATGACGCCCAGCGAGATCACCAGCAGGATGACCGCCAGGGCCGAGCCGAAGCCGATGCGGCTGGCCTCGCCGATGATGTTGTTGGTGACCAGCACGGAGATCAACTCGAGACCGTTGCGGCCCTTGTTGACCACGTACACGAGGTCGAAGGCGCGCAGCGCCTCGATGATCGTGATGACGAGCACGACGACGTTGATTGACTGCATCGCCGGGAAAACCACGCGGAAGAACGTCTGGCGCGCGTTGGCGCCATCGATGGCCGCCGCCTCACGCAGCGAGGGGTCAACCGACTTCAAGCCGGCCAGGTACAGGATCATGATGTAGCCGGCGTGCCGCCAGCCGGCGAACAGCATCACAGCGGCGAGGTTGAGGTTGGGCGTGCCCAGCCAGTCGATCAGGTTGCCCTGCTGAGTGCGGCCGAGCACGTTGTTGACGAGGCCCTGCTCGGGCGCGAAGAACAGGTCGACGATGAAGCCGATAATTGCCAGCGACAGCACAACAGGCAGGAAGAAGGCACTCTGGTAGAAGGCCAGGCCACGGATCTCGCGGTCGAGCAGCACCGCCAACAGCATTCCGAAGGGCGTGGCCACGAAAATCAGGAAGGCCAGCCAGATCAGGTTGTGCGCCAACGCGGGCCAGAACGGCGGATAGATGGTGAAGATGTCGGTGTAGTTCTTCAGTCCGATGAACTCGATGGTGGACAGGCCTCCCACGCCATTCCACCGGGTGAACGACAGCAGCACCGAGGCCAGCGCGGGCATCCAGACCAGAAACAGGTGCACGGCGGTCGGGATGCCGAGCATCAGCGCCAGGACAAGCTTGTCCTGGCGCGTCAGCAGGCTGAGCCGCCGTCGCGCGGGGCGGTCGCGCACCTCGCGGCGGGGTGCGGCCGCAACTGAGTCCGCGGGCGAGGCAGCAGCGGTGTGCGCCATGGGCCGATCTTACCCTTAGCCTACGAAGATGGCCTTCTTCTGGTCTTCGATCGACTGGAGCAGGCCGTCGATGTCGTCGGGCGCGCCGATGAAATGCTGTAACGATGGGATCATGACCGTCGACGCGAAGTCGGGGCGCGTGTCGCGGTCCAGGAACTGCGCGATGTGCTTGGCCGAACCAATGATCTGTTGCGCCTTCTTCTGCAGCGGCGTGTAGCTGTCGGTACTCGCATCATTGCCGGCCGCAATGGACGTCGGGTCTGAGGCCAGGTAGATCAGTTGCGCCTCCCCAGTAGACAGGTACTGGAGCAGTTGCTTCGAACCATCCACATTCCTGGGCGATCTGCTGAGCATGAAGCCGTCGATGGGCGCGTCGATCGAGTCCTGCCCCCACTGTGGGTCCACCTGCGGGTAGGGGAAAAAGTCAAGGTCATCGTAGTCGGCCTTGTTGGTGAACTGCTGGCCGATAAACGTGCCCAGCAGCATCATGCCCGTTTGCTTGGCGACCAGCGTCTGCGCGGCGTCTTGCCAGTCGCGGCCGAGCGCGCCGTCCTGGTGGTAGGGCAGCAGGTCCCTCCAGGTGGTGAAGACGTTTTTGACCCTGTCATCGGTCCACGACTCGTTGCCCGACATCAGCGAGATGTGGAAGTCGTAACCGTTGATGCGCATGTTCAAGTTGTCGAAGGTGCCCATCGCCGGCCAGCCCTGCTTGTCGGCGAAACCGAAGGGGGTGAGGCCGTCCTTTTGCATCTGATCGGCCAGCGCCTTCAGGTCATCAAGGGTGTTGGGGATCTGGTAGCCGTTGTCGGCAAACAAGCTCTTGCGATAGAAGATCGCCCACGGGTAGTTGTAGATAGGGATGAAGTACTGGTGGCCGTCGGCCCCGGTCGATGCCGCTTTCATGGCGTTGGAGTAGTTGCCGCCGACCTTGGCCCAGAGATCGTCGATCGGCATCGACAAGCCCTGGGCAGCGAAGAACTGCATGCGGTTGCCGGCGAACCAGGCGAAAACGTCGTCGGGCTTGCCTTGCAGGTAGTTGTTGATCTGCTCCTGGTAGGCATTGTGCTCGACAGTGTTGACGGTGAGTGGGATGCCCGTCTTGTTCGTGAACGCGTCGAAGACGTCCTGCATGGCCTTCTTCGGCACAGCGTCGGAATAATTGGAGCCTACGGTGACGGCGTTGCCGCCTGATGTCTGGGCCGCCGCTGTAGTCGGCGCGGCCGCCGCAAGCAGCGAAGGTCCGAGAGCGACGCCACCTGCCGCGAGCAGACCGCTGCGGCGCAAGAACTCGCGTCGAGTGCTGAGATCCACGTACAGGTTCCCTCCCATGCAACTGTGGCTTTACGCCAATATGCCTCGAGAAGGGTCGAGGAGGCGCTCGCAATTGTCAAGCACTGGCGGCGTGGCAACTTCGTTACGGAGTTCGCACTGGCAACTGGAGACTGCGCGTTGATGAATGGCGACACTGTGCTGGCGGTCGTTGAGCGGAGGACGTTTGAGGGGCTACTCACCAATCTCGGCCGCATGGATATCCTGACGAGGACCTGCGCTGTTCCGGAGCACCCCCCGCGTACGCGCTGTCCGCGATTGACAACATCGGCAGGACCGGCACGCGACTGGCGGCGGGGGCGGAGCCCTCTGACCCGTGCGCAGCACCCCAGCGGTGCATGCGCGGGCTCCCCTCAATAACAAATTATGCCGCGACGGCCACTCTTCTTCTGAATTGAGGCAGATACGTCTCGTGCGCTACCAGGAGTTCGTCGAGTATGGAGCGGGCCCTGGTGAGGTCGTGGACCAGCGGGTCGTTGGCCATGGCTTGCAGCGCCAGCTGGCGGTCGCCTTCCAGGGCGGCGCGCACGATCATCTCTTGATTGACCACGTGCGGTTCGAGCGTGCTCAGGACTCCCAGCGGCAGCGCGCCGACCGTCAGCGGCTGGGCGCCGGCAGAGGTGATCTCCGCCAGCGTTTCGACGACGGCGCCGCGGGGCAGGTTGTCGATCTGACCGGTGTTCGGCAGGTTGACGATCGTCCGAGTCGAGCGCCCATTGGCCACGGCCGAAACGATGTCGGCAGTCGCCTCGGGCGAGCGGGTCACGGGCGGCAACTCGCCGTTGATTGCGTCGCGGACTGCTTCGCGCGCGGAGGCAACCTGTTGTTCGCGATCGGCGATTCGCGTGAGCTGGACGCCGTAGTCGGCGCCCTGGTGCGTCGCGTCGGTCAGGAAATACGGGAAGAACTCGGCCAGGTGCCGGTCGCCCGCCGCGGGTAACGCGTCGTACAGGTCGAACAGCGCCAGCTTCAGCTTCCAGCGATCGACGAACGGCTCGTGCCAGCCTCCGCGCGCCGCCGGGATGGGCACCCGCCGGCCCTCGGCGACGAAGTCGCGGACCATCTGGAGTCCGTCACGACCGCGGATCGTCATGTCGAGCAGCCAGATCAGGTGATTGACGCCGGCCACTCGCATTTCGAAATCGTCAGGCGATCCGCCGAACATGCGGATCAGTCCGCCGCGCACGCCGAACAGCTCGTGGCACAGGCCCATGGCCTTGATGCGCGTCGTCATCGTGACGACACGCGTCAGCACGGTAAGCGGATTGGTCAGGTTGAGCATCCACGCGTCGGGGCAGCGGCGCTCCATCGCCTGGGCGATGCCGACCATCACCGGCACGTTGCGCAGCGCGCGCGACAGGCCACCCGGACCGACCGTGTCGCCGACGGACTGGTAGATGCCGTACTTCTCGGGGATATCCAGGTCGACGGCCATGGTCGGCAGTCCGCC
The DNA here is from genome assembly GCA_019247515.1 of Chloroflexota bacterium. Taxonomy (GTDB): domain Bacteria; phylum Chloroflexota; class UBA6077; order UBA6077; family CF-72; genus CF-72. The sequence continues at coordinate 4,078 of JAFAOS010000022.1, forward strand.
GGTGGTGACCGTCACCACGACAAATGCGGCGCCGTCCAGCCCCCGCTCGAGGTCGGTGGTGGTCTCGATGGAAAAGCGTGAGTCGTGGCGTTCGAAGACTTTGCGACCGTAGCGCTGGATGTCTTCGAGGGCCGTGGGATTGATGTCGTGGAGGACGACGGCGCCTTGCAAATCGGGCGTGAGGGCCAGGTCGCCCAGCAGCTTGGGCATCCAGTTGTAGCTGCCGCCGCCCACGAAGCAGATGCGTGTTTCGGCCACGTACTGGTCCTTTCTCTTGATCTCTTACACCGTAGCACGTGCCTCGGACGCGCTCCGGAGCCCCACGACGGCGAACAGCGGATCCGATCCGAATGCCGGCGGGGTGCGATCGAGTGCGCGAATGTCGCTCCAGTTGCGGGCGGCTTGCAGGTAGCGCGTGACGAGCTCCGCGTGACCAGCGTCGTCGAGGCTTTGCCAGATGGCGACGGCTTTGGTCGGGAAGCAGCGGTTGGAGAAGGTCACTGCCAGCGGCGCGCCCGGGCGAAGGACTCGACCAAGCTCGCGCAGGACCTCGACCGGATGGGTCAGGTACTGGATCGAGACGCAGATGCCGGCGGCGTCAAAGCTGTGATCCTCGAATGGCAGGCTGGGTGAGGCGTTCAGGTCCTGCACCAGGTAAGCGTCGAGTCGCGGGTTGGCGGCCAGCTCCTCCTCGTTCAGGCCGACGCCGACAACCTGACGGTAGTCCACCTCAGCGGGGAGGTGGCTGACCCAGCTGCTCATCAGGTCCAGGATGCGGCCGCCGGTTGGGAACAGCTCGCGGTAGAGCTGAGTGACGGCGGCGATGGCGCCGTCGTCGATGTGCTCCACGAAGCGGGGCTGGGTGTAGAACCACGGGTCGGGGGACTCGTCGTAGCGGCGGAAGCTGTCGGCGGGCAGGTCCAGGGCCATGGTTGGGCCCTGGAAGGGTACCCGGGTGGCGCTCGCGGTGGCCGCATCTGACGCATGCATTGTCGACCGCCATTCCACCGTACGGTGGAGCCCTTTCACGAAACCTGACCTGTCCCGTTGTGAGCGAGGCTCAGCTGCTGGCGAAACACCCTGGATGGGCCGCACCGCGAGTCCGTGAGCTTTACATGTAGCGGCCCACACACAACAAAACCTTTGGAGGGCTCCACCGTAGGTGGAATCGGGCGACAGCGAATCGGCCGCGTTCCACATGGACCTCAGCGCCTACTGTCCAGGCCAAACACCCCATGGAGGCATACACTTGTGGCTCCATGCCGCTCAGCATTCCTCTCGAGCCGGTGGACTCGCTCACCGTCACCACGCTGGTCGACAACGTCTTCGACGTCTTCATGCCCGACCAGGGACCCGCGCGGCGGCTGTCGCCGAGTAGTGGCGGCAAGACCTTGCCCGCGGCGACGATGGTCGACGGGCTGGTGCCGGACCAGCTCGTCGCCGAGCACGGCTTGTCGCTGCTGCTGACGGTTATGCGCAACGGCATGCGCCACCAGCTTCTGTTCGACACCGGCGTGAGCCCCGGCGGCATGGTCGCCAACATGGACCGACTCCAGATCGATCCAAAGGACCTCGAGGCCATCGTTTGCAGCCACGGACATTTCGACCACACCACCGGCCTGGATGGCCTGATCCGCCGCACCGGCACGACCAATCTGCCGGTGCTGCTCCATCCGGATTTCTGGAACCGTCGCCGCGTGCGGATTCCTGGCCGCGATCCACGCGAGATTCCCACCACCAGTCGGTCAGCGTTACAAGGCGCGGGTTTCCAGATTATCGAAGAGCGCCAGCCCAGCTTTTTGTTCGATAACTCGGTGCTGGTCACCGGTGAGGTCGACCGCACCACGGACTATGAGCCGGGCTTCCCGGTCCAGGACGCCTGGCATAACGACCACTGGGAGCCGGACCCACTGGTGCTGGACGACCAGGCGGTCATCGTCAACGTGCGCGACCGCGGCCTGGTGGTGTTCACCGGCTGCGGCCACGCGGGTATCGTCAATATTGCCCGCTATGCGCTGTCACTCACCGGCGGCTCCAGCGTGTACGGACTCTTCGGCGGATTCCATCTGAATGGCCCGCTGTACGAGCCGCTCATCGACCGCGTGTGCACCGATCTCCTGGCCATGCAGCCGCGACTGGTGGTGCCCGCCCACTGCACGGGTTGGCGGGCGCAGCATGCGATGGCGGCGGCGTTTGGCGAAGCGTACGTTCCCGATTGTGTCGGGACGCAATTCACTCTCTAACACCGGTGATGAACACCATCCGAAGCGCTCCACCATAGGTGGAAGTCACTGAACCTGGGTTCGTCAGCAGCGCGAGTGTGTGAAGGAGTGGTCACTCTTTCAAATAGGCAAGCGCCACGCCCGCGTACATCGCCATGCCCGCGGCCAGGGCCTCCTCGTTCAGCAGGTAGCGATTCGAGTGGGCGTTCGGCGCCTCGCCTTCGGCGTACGCGAACGGCCGCGTCCCGAGCGAGGACATCGCGCCCGGAATGTGCTCGAGGACGTACGCGAAGTCCTCGCCAGCCAACTGCGGCGAGGGCTGCTCGAGACAGTGTTCGGCGCCCAGGATCTCTCGACCGGTCGCCAGCACGAAGCGCGCGAAGTCCGCGTCGTTGACGGTCACCGGGTAGCCGGCGGTGTTGGTGACTTCCGCCTCCAGCCCGTGCGCCGCGCTCACCCCTCTGGCCACGCGGTGCACGCCCTCCACCAGCGTGGCGCGCGTTTCGGGCGCAAGGGTACGAATCGTGCCGTCGAGCGTGGCGATCTCCGGGATGATGTTGCTGGCGGTGCCCGCCTGAATCTTGCCGATGGTGAGCACGGCCGGCGAAAAGACGTTGACCGAGCGGGTAACCAGCGTCTGCAGCGCCATCCCGATTTCGCACGCCACGGGCACCGGATCGGCGGCCATGTGCGGCGCGGAGGCGTGGCCGCCGCGTCCGCGGACAACGATGGTGAAGTTGTCGGTCGAGGCGAGGACCGGTCCGGGCCGGGTCAGCACCGTGCCTGGCGCCCAGCGCGGCGCGGCGTGCAGCGCATATGCTGCCGTCGGCGGGCTGCCACCGCTCGGGGCGTCGAGCAGGCCCTCGTCCATCATCACCACCGCGCCGGCGTAGCCCTCTTCGCCCGGCTGGAACATGAAGCGAACGGTGCCGCTCAAGGCCTGTTGGTGCTGCGCCAGGAGTCGAGCGGCGCCGGCCAGCATGGCGGTGTGCGCATCGTGACCGCACGCGTGCATGCGGCCGTCGATCGTGGACTTGAACGGCACGTCGGTGTCTTCCTGCAGGGGCAGCGCGTCCATATCGCCGCGCAGGATGATGGTGCGTCCGGACTGGCTGCCGCGCAGGTCGGCCATGACGGACGTCGTTCGTTGGCCGCGATGAATCTCCAGCGGCAATCCCTGGAGCGCGTCCAGGACTTTGGCCTGGGTCAATGGCAGGTCGAGCCCGAGCTCGGGCTCGCGATGGATGGCGCGTCGCAGTCGCGCAACGTCGTCCAGGAGCGCGTGGGCTTGTTCCAGGAGCTCGTGCATCGAACTATCCACCGCTGCCGCCCGAGTCGGGCGTGGGGGCGGCCGCACTGTCGTCCATGCCAGCCACGCTGCCGTCGGGCTGGATCGCGTACAGGTACGCCGCCGCGGCCTCGGCGTCGTCCTGGCTCAGTCCGAGATCGGGCATCGCCGTGCCCGGCTTGAGATCGGTCGGGTGCGCGAGCCACGCGGCGAGGTCATCCTGCGAATTGTTGGGGACCGAGCCGTGTGGATAGATCGCGAGCGGGTTGCGGCCAGCCACTGGAGGAATGTCGTCGTGGGGTCCAAGATCGGGTCCGAAGTTGCCGTCCGCGTGAGGAATGCCTGGAATGATGTGGCAATTCCCGCAGCGCGACTGCATGATCACGCCCATGCCAGCCTGGACCGCCGGGTCCGCCTGTGAGTAGGTTTCGCCCGCGCTAAGGGCTGGTTCGACCGCTACCAGCGTCAGAGCCGCCCCGAGACTCAGGCTGGCTCCGCCGAGTAGCCATGGTGTGATCGAACGCCGTAATCCCATCCGTGCTCCTCCTGCGCAATCTGCTGCAGTCTAAACATCCTGTGAGGGCGCGGACGTAAATTGACACGCCGGTCTGGCGGCGGTATTAGTAGGCCCGACTTGGGGGACTTGCACATGCTTCGTTTCAGCCCGCGTCTCGTTCTCCTCCCGGCGGCCGCCCTCTGGCTTGCGGCGTGTGGACCAGCCTCGCCACCCGCGGCCACCACCGCGCCGGCTAGCGGGGCCGCCGCGCAGCCCACCAGCCCGCCCGCGGCGCTGCCGACCTCGGCCGTGGCGTCCAAGCCGACCGCGGCGCCAGCCGCCGCCCCGCCGCAAGCCGCGGCCCCGACGCAAGCGCCGCTGTCCGCCGACGCCGCGCCGCCCGACCAGCAAGTCCTGGTCCTCGCCTACGACAACTCACTCGACTTCACCACCTTCGACTTCATGGAGTCGGTCTACAAGCGCGGTACGCCCGGCCTTGGCTCCGACCTGATGACCGAGCCACTGGTGCGCATCAACAAGAACTTCGAGATAGTCCCCGCCGCGGCCCTGTCGTGGAAAGGGGATCAGAACGACACGGTCTGGACGTTCAATCTCGACCCGAACCTGATGTGGTCGGACGACACGCCGGTCACCGCCGACGACTACGTCGCCACCTTCCGCTACGCCGCCGACCCGCAACACGCCTGGGACTTCGCGTGGTTCTACGGTGGCGTGATCAAGAACTGGGACGACGTGGTGGCTGGCAAAGTGCCGGTCGATCAGCTCGGCGTCGCCGCTATCGACCCGCATACCTTCCAGGTGACCACTCAGCAACCCGCGCCGTACCTGCCGGCCATGCTGCTGTACAGCATGTCGTTTCAGAAGAAGGCCCTGGAAGCCCACGGTGGTCTGTACAACTCCGATCCGGCCACGTCCGTGTCGGATGGGCCGTACATCCTCCAGGACTGGCGCAAGGGCGACCGCGTCATCTTCGTGGCCAACCCCAAGTACAAGGGAAGCAATAAGCCCTACATTCAGAAGGTGGTGGTCATCGGCATGGCGACCAACGCCATGCTGGCCGCCTATCAAGCCGGCGAGATCGACTACGTACCAGGCGCAAGCCTGACACCCGCCGACAACGACCTGATCGCGGCCGATCCGACGCTGTCCAAGG
>JAFAOS010000051.1 GCA_019247515.1 Chloroflexota bacterium
CGTGGGGGTCGTAGGGGTCTCCCCTACTTTTTCGACACGATCAAAGCTCAGAGCGGGCCGCTGAACTCGCGGCTCGTGACTCGTGACCGCCGACGAGACTACGATCGGGTGTATGACCGCCGCGGGCGACGTCTCCTCAGCGCCCGAGTTGCCGCGCCTGGCCACCGGGCTGCGACCGCTGATCGATGCCGTTGCCGGCGTGCCCGCCAGCGTGCATTCCAAGCTGCGCGCCGGCTTTCTGTGCGGCGCGCTGCTGCTGGTCGCCATGGCGCTCGCCAGCCTGGCCGTGCAGGCCCACATCGCCGGGCGCGTCGACGAGCTGAACCTGGCGCAAGAGCGGCTCGACGACCTGCGCCAGATGGACTACCTGGTTACCGCCCAGAGCCACTACCGCACCATGTCGCTACTCACGCGCGACGACAGCTACGTGGGTCAGATCGCGCAGGCCAAAGCTCAGTTCGCCCAGCTCCTGGACGCGATCGAGCCGATCACGCCGTCAGCCGAGCGCGGCGTCGTCGCCCGCGTGCGCGAAGCCGACCAGCGTTACGCCGTCTCTGGCCAGCAAGTGCTGGCGTTGTACCAGGCGGGCCGCATCGACGACGCGCTGAGCCTGCACCTCTCGCAGGAGCATCCGATCTCACACGAGATCGAAGCCGCCATGGGCGTGCTGCTGGACCAGGCTGAGCAGCAGATGGCGGACAGCCGCGCCACGGTCGCCTCCGACCAGCGCCTGCTGACGGACCTGTTCATCGGCTTTTCAGTGGCGAGTTTGCTGACGGCGCTCCTGCTCGGCTTCATCCTGTCGTGGTCGTTCTTGCTGCCGCTCGGCACCATCCACCGTGCGCTGGAGCGCATGGCGGTTGGTCGCTTCAACCAGCACGTCGCGTTGCCCAATCGAGATGAGTTCGGCGCCCTGGCGCGCAACCTGAACACGACCAGCCAGGAGCTGGCGACGATGTACGGCCAGCTGGAGTCGCTCAATGTGCAGTTGCGGGGGACGAATACGGACCTGCTCGCCCAATTGCAAGCCCGCGTGGAGGAGCTGGACCGCTCGCGCGGCATGATCACCGAGGCAGAAGAACGCCTGCGCCGCGAAATCGCCGAGGTCCTCCACAGCCGGGTCCAGAACCGGCTGCTAATGATCTGGTATCGATTGGAAGAAGCGCAGGCACTGGTTGAAACGGACCGCGACGGCGCCCGAACGCTGCTGGCCGAGATCCGCGAGCAACTGGAGGAGGTCCGCGAACAGGACGTCCGCGAGCTGAGCCACCGCCTGCACCCGTCGATCATCCGCGCCGGGCTGTTGCCCGCGCTCGAGACGCTTGCCGACGAGATGGCGCCGCTGGAAGTGACGATCGACGTCGACGCGGCGCTGAAAGACCTCGACGACGCGGCACACAATCAGATTCCGGAGGCGGTACGCCTGACCGCTTACCGGGTGGTGGAGGAAGCGCTCGGCAACGCGCTGAAGCACGGTGCGGCGACCCACGTCCGCATTGGACTGCGCGCGGCGCGCGGCGGACTCCAGCTGGAGATCGCCGACGACGGCAAAGGATTTGACCAGGCGCACACTCGAGCCGGACTCGGCCTGGGCAGCATGGCGGCGCGAGTCGGACGCATTGGCGGGACGTGGACGATCCGCAGCGCACCCGGAGACGGGACGCGCATCACGGTTGAGCTGCCGTGCTCAATCGAGCAGGTTCAGGACAGCCTCAGCGCTCAGGCGGTTTTTGGGCAGGAAGGCGGCGCCGATCCGACCGGCCACCGCGCCGTAGCCGGCGGCCACTGAGGCGCTGGTCAGGATGATGCGTACGTCCGGAGCCAGCGCACGCAGTCGGCGCGCGGTCTCGAATCCGTCCAGCCCGGGCATCTCGACGTCCAGCAGGACTCCGTCGGGTCCGGGCGTCAGACGCGTCACGAGGTCCAGCGCCGCTTCGCCACTGGTGACTTCGCCCACCACCTCCAGGCAAGCGTCGCGTGTGAGTCGGCTGCGGGCGATACGCAGAAACTCCGCCTGATCGTCGACGACCACGATCCGGCGCGCACGTGGTGAGGCTGAATTCATCGACTGGACACTCGGGGTGAGATGCGACTGTCGTGCAGGTACGCCAGGACTGCGCTCACACGTGGGTGGACCTCGGCGCTCGCGCGTCGATCGATGCCCAGCTCACCGTAGATGCTGGTGAGCTGGTTCTCAACGGACTTTTCGGCGAGCACCAGCCGTTCGCCGATGGCGGCATTGCTCAGGCCCTGGGCAACCAGTCCCAGGATCTCGAGCTGACGCGGGGTCAGGCGGGCCATCGGTCTGCCTGGCCTGGGACGCATGCCGGCCACGATGGCCGGGTCGAGCGTCACCGTGCCGCTCGCGGCGCCCTCGATGGCGCGTTCGAGCGTCGCCACGTTTGAGACCGACTTCTTGAGCAGGTAGGACCAGCCACTGGTGACCTCGCGCGGCAGTGCCCCCAGAAAACGCGGATCGGCGTGATTCGAGAGAATGACAATTCCGAGCCGCGCGTCGCGGGCTCGGAGTGTCAGAGCGGTCTGGATGCCGTCGACGCGGCCGGGTAGTTCAATGTCCACCGTCACGACGTCGGCTGTCGCCGCGGGCACGCCTTCCAGGGCCGCGGCGCCGTCGGCGTAGGTGCCGACGACGTCGAAGTTGGGATGATGCGCCAGGTGTTGTTCGAGCAAGCCCCGATACAGGGGCTCGTCCTCGACGATAGCGACGCGCACCGTCATGGTCGGAGGGCTAATTCACCGCCGCGCAGATCGCATAGAACGTGATGGTGCCGATGGTAACGCTCCCGCTGGCGCTGGGGTTGTAGACCGAGACGGCCCACTGGGTATCACTGGCCGGGCCGTTGGAATTGTTGGACAGGAATCCGCCGGCGTTGAACAGGAGGAAGCCACCCCCGATCACCTTCTTGCCGTCCGGGCAGCTGACGATGTGGACGGACTCCGTGCCCGCCGCGAGGTTGAAGTTGTTGATGCTCTGGGTGACTTGCTGGTAGCCGGAGAGTCCGGCCGGGCCCGGGGCGCCAGCCTGCCCGGGTTGCCCCTGCGGACCGGTCGCCCCCGGCTCGCCCTGCGGCCCCTGGTCGCCCTTGGGTCCCTGGGTTCCGGTCTGATTCCATTGCAGCGCCGTTTCTTCACGCTTGCACGCTTCTACCAGCGGATCGATCACCCGCAACTTGCCTTCGTCGGCAAAGCACGCGTGGATGACGCCATCCGCTCCGGGGATGTGCACCGCCTCCGCCGCCTGGGCGACTCCACCCGCCGCCATCCCAGCGAGCATCACGCCCGCGACCAGCATCGTGCGCATACGCCACGATCCACGATTCCACTTCATCTGTGCGTCCTGACCTTTCTCGCCGCTCTCGGCGGCCGCTGAAGTCCAGGTCAGCTTCCGTCAGGTGCGGCCGACCGGCACGGGGGCCAACCCCCATATCCGTCCGCGGGCCGCGGGCGCGGTCGACGAGCGGACCACGCGGAAGGCGCGCAAGCGCAGCAGCCAGACGGTCAGGCCGTCGACGCCCAGGATGCCAGAACTGCCGCGGCCCACCAGTAGAACGCCGGCCGCCAGGGCCAGGACGGGGTTCACGCTCGCGCTGCCGGCCAGCATGTACGACATGTTCATCGTCAGGCCACCCAGCGCCGCCATGGGCACCAGCGCGCCGACCAGCAAACCGAGCCCGACCGCGGTTTCGCCGGAGGCGATCAGCTTGGAAAACCACGTCTCCGCGTGGCTGTCGACCAGCCATTGCAGGAAGCTCCGATACCAGTCGTAAGTGATGGCCGAGCCGCCGTGCGCGTTGGGCGCCAGCGCGCCGTTCCAGAAGGACAGCAGCCCGCGGCCGGTTCCGTCGGTCCAGGCCGGATTGGTGAGCTTGCCCAGCCCGGACTTGAGCCACTGGAGCGCCAGCCAGACCCGCAGCGCGGTGAGTGCGCCCGTGAACAGATACGACTTGCCGCGTTCGAGGTATGAGGCAGTAAACATGCGCCCAGAATGTCAGTGCCCGCCTGATGCAGCCCCAGACGCGCCGAACGCCTGCCTGGCAATCCCATGAAAAAGAGCGTCGCGAGTGCCGGCGACGGCGCGTGGATCAGGAGTCCGCCAGCACCTCTTCGACGATCGAGCCCAGCACGTCGAGGTCGAACGGCTTGGCCAGCGCCGCGTGCACGTGGAACTCCTGAGTCAGGGCATTCAGGTTCGCCGCGGCTGAGACCACGACCACGGGGATCGCCTTGAGCGATTTGTCGCGCGTCCAGGTGGCCAGGAGCGCCCGCCCATCCATGATCGGCATGAAGACGTCGACCACCGCAACGTCCGGCGGCGTGTTGCGCGCCAGACGCAGCGCTTCGGCTCCGTTTCTGGCGACCGCGACCTCCAGCCCCTCCTCGCGGAAGTATTCCGAGACGATGGCCTGAATAGCGGGATCGTCTTCCGCTACCAGCACTCGTCGTCTCACCAGGGGACCCCTGGAAGATGGCTCGAGCGCAAGAAACGTGCCCACCCCGGGCGCGACAATGGACGGCATGCCCCAGCCGACCATCGTGTACGCGCCACTGATGGACGCCGAAGTCCGCGCCATCGCGGACGAGCTGCGACCCCGCGCATTCGAGTTTCGAAATGTTGCCCCCGCCGAGCTTGGGGACGCTCTCCTGGATGCCGACTACCTGTGCGGCTTCATCGGACCCATCCCGACCGACGTGCTCGTCGCCGCGGCCGGCGAGCGTTTGAAGCTGGTACAGCTGATGTCGGCCGGGTACGACCGCTTCAATATCGAGGGCGCGCGCGCGGCGCATCTGCCCGTGGCGGACAACGGCGGCGCCAATGCCATCGCCGTCGCCGAGCACGCGATCATGCTCATCCTGTCCGCGCTCAAACGCGTCCACGCGCTGGACGCTGCCGTTCGCCAGGCGCGCTGGCGGGGCGGCGTCGGCCGCGTGTATGAGCTGTATCGCTCGACGGTTGGCATCGTCGGAATGGGTCGCATCGGCCGCGAAGTCGCCAGGCGCCTGGCGGGTTGGGAGGCAGAGCTCATCTACTACGACCCGATCCGACTGCCCGCAGACGTGGAGCTCGAGCTGCATGTGAAATATGCGGAGCTCGACCAGCTCCTGCGCACGGCTGACGCGGTGACGGTCCACGTGCCGCTCAACGCCAGGACGCGCAACCTGATCGACGCGGAATCACTCTCGTTGATGAAACCTTCGGCGGTGCTGGTCAATACCGCGCGAGGCGGACTCGTGGATGAAGAGGCGCTCGCCGCGGTGCTGCGTGACGATCAGATCCTGGGCGCGGGCCTCGACGTCTTCAGCCACGAGCCGATCTCGGCCGACAGTCCGCTGCTGGATTTAACCAATGTCATCCTGACGCCGCACAGCGCCGGGCCGACCTGGCAGTCATTCCCGAGACGCTTCGCGAACTGCTTCGCCAACATCGAGCGCGTGCAGCGCGGCGAGAAGCCCGCGTGGATCGTGGAGGAGCTGGCCGACCTGTTCCGATAGCGGTAGTGCATTCTGGTGAAGCTCGCCGCGATTGCTACTCCAACTGCTAAGCTCCCTCGCGATGGAAGCCCTGCCGGGAACGGCATTTCCGCTTGGCGCGACGCCGCGCAATGGCGGCACCAACTTTGCCATCATGTCGGAGGTCGCCACGGGCGTGGTGCTCTGTCTGTTCGAGGCGTCCGGGCGCGAAACGCGGGTGACGCTTCAGGATCGCGACGCCGGCGTGTGGCACGGCTTCCTGCCCGGTGTAGGCCCTGGCCAGATGTACGGATATCGCGTCCAGGGCGCATTCGATCCGTCGCGCGGCATGCGCTGCAACCCGAACAAGCTGCTGCTCGACCCTTACGCCAAAGCCACTTCCGGCTCCGTGACCTTCGGTCCCGAGGTGCTCGGCCATGCGCAGGATGACCCGGACCAGCCGAGCCCGTTGGACTCCGCTTCGCACACCATGCGCAGCCTGGTGGTGGACCCGTCTTTTGCCTGGCACGATGTCCGCCGCCCGAATCGCGCGTATGCGGATACGGTCGTGTACGAGGTGCACGTGAAGGGGTTCACCATGGCCCATCCGGATATTCCGCCGGAGCTGCGCGGCACGTACGCCGGCCTGGCTCATCCGGCGGCCGTCAGCCACCTGGTGGACCTGGGCGTGACCGCGGTCGAGCTGTTGCCGGTCCACCAGAACGTGCCCGAATCCTTTCTTGTCGACCGTGGACTCACCAACTACTGGGGTTACAACACCATCGCGTTCTTTGCTCCGCATGCCGCGTACTCCGCGGCGGTCCGCGCCGGTCAGGCGGGTGGCCAGGTGGCCGAATTCAAGTCCATGGTGGACGCGCTCCACGCCGCGGACATCGAGGTCCTGCTGGATGTCGTGTTCAACCATACCGCCGAGGCCGACGAATCAGGACCGACGTTGTGTCATCGCGGCGTGGACAACCCGGCGTACTACCGTCTCGAGCCGAACGATTTGCGGCGCTACATCGATACCACCGGGACGCGTAACTCGCTGAACAGCATGGACCCGATCACGCTGCGGCTCATCATGGACTCCCTGCGCTACTGGTTGATCGACATGCACGTCGACGGGTTCCGCTTCGACCTGGCGCCAACCCTGGCCCGCGAGGCCGGAGCATTCGAGCGCAGCTCCGCATTCTTCGACCTGATTTCGCAGGATCCGGTCGTCTCGCAGGCCAAGCTCATCGCCGAGCCGTGGGATGTCGGTCAGCCTGACAGTTATGCGCTCGGCAAGTTTCCACCGTTGTGGTGCGAGTGGAACGGCAAATACCGCGACACCGTGCGTGACTTCTGGCGCAGCCATCCGTGCCTGGGCGATTTTGCGACGCGCTTCGCCGGTTCCGCGGACCTGTATGGCCACGACGGACGCCGCCCGACGGCGTCCGTGAACCTGATCACGGTCCACGACGGTTTCACGCTGGCGGACCTGGTCGCCTATGACGCCAAGCACAACGAAGCCAACGGTGAAAACAATACCGATGGCGCCAACGACAACCGCTCCTGGAACTGTGGCGTCGAGGGACCCACGACTGATCCGGACATCCTGGCGCTGCGTCGCCGCCAACAGCGTGCGCTGCTGGCCACGCTCTTGCTTTCATTCGGCGTGCCGCTGCTGCTCGGCGGCGATGAGCTGGGTCGAACACAGGGCGGCAACAACAATGCCTACTGCCAGGACAACCCGATCAGCTGGTTCGACTGGTCCGCGGTCGATGCTGAGCTTTTGACGGTCACCCGCCGCCTCATCGCCTTCCGACGCGCCCACCCGGTGTTCCGTCGCCAACGCTTCTTGACCGGCGGCGACTCCGTCGAGCTTGGCTGGTTCACACCCTCAGGCGCGGCCATGACGCTCGACGATTGGGCGGATGCCGAGGCGCGCTGCGTCACAATCTATCTCGACGGTCGCGACTCTCCGGACCGAGCCGCCGATGGGACGCCGCTGCTCGACGACGACTTCCTGGTGCTGGTCAACAGCTGGTGGCAAGCGCTCGATTTCGTGGTGCCCACCACGCGTCCCGGTCAGCGCTGGCGCGTCGAGCTCGACACGTTCGATCCGGCGTCGTCCGCCGGCACGGGTGAGCTGCAGGCGGGCCAGGCACGCAGCGTGGGCCCGCGTTCGCTGGTGGTCCTGCGCGCCACGTCGTGGGCTGACAGTCGCTAAGATGAAGTGGAGAGCGAGGAGTTGTCTTACAAATGGCCTACGTGATCACCCAACCGTGTGTCGACGTCAAGGACAAGTCCTGCGTGGACGTCTGCCCGGTCTCGTGCATCTACCTCGAAGGCGATGATGTCGACCGCAAGCTGTACATCCACCCGGATGAGTGCATCGACTGCGGCGCCTGTGAACCCGAATGCCCGGTGAGTGCGATCTTCGAGCAGAGCGCCGTACCGCCCGAGTGGCAGGAGTTCACCGAGCTGGACCGACGCTGGAACACGGGTGACGCGGCCGAGCGGCAAGCCGTTCGGGCGCGGATCGACGAAATCCAGCCGCCTGCCGGCTAATCGCGCGCCGTTTCGGCGTTGGCGATCATGTAGCCGTAGTCGCCGGGGTGGACGCGCATCAGCCCGCCGCGCAGCAGGATCACATAGCCGCGCTCGAAGGGCGCCCGGATCTCCTCGAGCGTTTCGAACGTGTGCGGGCTCAGGACCCGCGCCAGCAGCGTTCCGCCTTTCACCTCTTTTCCAAGCTGGTCCAGGCCGATCTCCGGGTGAAGCATGCCGCCGACTTGCGGACGGATCACCGCCATTTCGGTGACGATGGTCTGCCGCGGTGGGCGCACGATCTCGCCGTCGAGCATGCCGAGCTGCTTCATGACGTTCATCACCCCCCGCACCCCATGCTCGATGTAGTGGGCGTCGAGAAAGGACCCGCCGCCGAGCTCAGCGGTGAAAAAGGGAATGCCCTTCTCGCGGGCCGGGATCGAAAACGTGCCCGGGTACGGATTGGACGGCGCGAACAGGAACGTGCTGCCGAAGGCCATCGACAGCTCGCGCGAGCGTTCGAACAGGTACACGTAGTCGACCGTGGGAAAGACCCCACCCGTGTGCAGGTCGACGTGCGCGTCCAGCTGTGAGACAAAGCGCGTGCCCAGCACGTGCGCCATCTGTTCGCTCAACCAGCCTGACGGTCCACCCGGGAAATTGCGGTTCAGGTCCAGCATGTCGATGGGCGTGTGCCGCGTCAGGCTCTCGAAGGCCAGCGTGTTGACGATCGGCATTGCCAGAATGGTCCCGCGCAGCTCGGCGGGGTCAAGGCGCATGAGCACCTGCCGCACGACCTCGTTGGTCAGAGGCTCGTCGCCGTGCACCACCGCCGACAGCCCCAGCGTCGGACCCGGTCGGCGCCCCTCGAGTCGATGCAGCGGAAAAAACAGCTCGAACCCGCTGGCCAGCGTGGTCACCGGAATCTTCTCATAGGTGGTGTTCAACGTCACACACAACTCCATTTCGACAACATCGGGTGGTCTTCAGTCGCATGGAAGGCGGCTTCAGGTGCGCATGCGCGGATCGAGCGCGTCGCGCAGTCCGTCGCCCAGCAGGTTGAATCCGAGCACGGTCACAAAGATCGCCAGACCAGGAAACGTGGACAGGAAGCTCGCGTCGCGCAGGAACTGCATCCCGAAATTGAGCATTGAACCCCACGATGCCTCGGGCGGCTGAATTCCCAGTCCGAGAAAGGACAGGGCTGCCTCGGCCAGAATGGCATTGCCCATCCCCAGGGACGCGAGCACCACCAGCGGCGCGATCGCGTTCGGCAGCAGGTGGCGCCACATGATGCGCACCGGGCTGGCGCCTAGCGTGCGCGCCGCCCACGTGTACTCCTCCTCGCGCAGCAGCAGCACGGTCCCGCGCGAAACGCGCGCGTACGAGGTCCAGTACACCAGCGCCAGCGCGATCAGCACGTTGGTCAGTCCCGGACCCCGCACCGCTACGATGGCGATGGCCAGAATAATCACCGGGAACGCCAGAAACACGTCGACGAGCCGCATGATGATGGCATCCCAGCGACCGCCCAGATAGCCGGCGGCCAGTCCAGCGCCGATGCCGAGCGTTCCGGCGAGCACGACCGTGACAATACCGACCCACAGCGCCACCCGCGCCCCGTAGATCAGCCGCGACAGGATGTCGCGCCCGAGTTCGTCGGTGCCCATCAGGTGGGTGGCGTCCGGTGGCTGGAGGCGCTGGTCCAGCGCGACAGTGTAGGGATTGTAGGGCGCCAAAAACGGGGCGAAGATCGCCGTGAAGACCAGCACCGCCACGATGACCAGTCCGACGAGCGCCGCGCGGTTGCGCCGTAGTTGGGCCCACGCGCGCGCGACGTTGCCACGCGTTTGCTGGCGCGGCGCGGACACCGCCAGTGCTGGCGCCGCCGTGTCAACCATAGCGCACGCGCGGATTGATCGCCGCGTACAGCAGGTCCACCGCCAGATTGATCAGCGACACCACCAGCGCGGTGACGATGACAATCCCCTGCACCAGCGGGTAGTCGCGCTGGCTGATCGCCTGAATCAGCAGTCGCCCAATGCCCGGCCAGGCGAAAATCGTTTCGGCGAGGACAGCCCCGCCCAGCAGCGTACCTACTTGCAAGCCGATGACCGTGACTACCGGAATCAGCGCGTTCGGCAGCGCGTGATGCGCGATGACCGGCGTGCGGGCAATGCCTTTGGCGCGCGCGGTGCGCACGTAGTCCTGTCCCAGGACCTCCAGCAGCGACGAGCGCACCAATCGCGAGATCAGTGCTGCGGAGAATGCGCCCAACGTCAGTGCCGGCAGGATGAGATGCTTGACCGAGTCCACCACGTCGGACGGGTCACCCGTGCGCAGCCAGTACTGGACTGCCTGAATCAATGGCTCTCCGCGTCCGAACGACGGCAGCCAGCCCAGTTGCAGCGAGAACAACAGGATCGCCAGCATGCCGAGCCAGAACACCGGCATGGCAACTCCAGCCAGGGCAACGAACATCGCCGTGATGTCAAACGCCGAGTACGGCATGACGGCCGAGACGACCCCGGTCAGCATGCCGACCACCACGGCGATCGACATGGCGGCCACGGTCAGTTCGATGGTGGCAGGCAACCGATCGCCGATCAGCTTCGACACGGGCTGATGCTGGAAAATGGAGTCGCCCATCTGACCTGAAAGCAGATGACCGAGATACTGGACGTATTGAACGTACAGCGGCTGATCCAGCCCGAGGAGGTGCCGCAGCCGGTCCAGCTCACCCGGCGTGGCGTCGGTGCCGAGCATGACGAGCACGGGGTCGCCGGGGGTCATGTGAATCAAGGCAAACGTGAGTAGCGAGACGCCAAGCAAAACCAGAAGCGTATGGAAGAGCCGCTGAGCGATGTACCGAGACATACCTCAGCCGAGCTGGAGCGCCGACAACATTAGAACTGACGATGCTCCATCAGACATTGTTCCGCGTGTCGGTCGCCACTGAATCGCTGACGCTCACGATGTCGAATCAACTCGTCAACGACACACTCTTGAAGGAGAGCCAGTTCGCCACGGGATTGATGACGTAGCCCTGGAGCTTCGGCGTAGAGATGGCTATGTACTCCTGAACCTGCACAAAGATGTACGGCGCATCGTCGACGATCTGTTTCACCGCGTCGGTGTAGAGCTGCTTGGCCTTCGTCTGATCCAGCGTCATCCGCGCCTGTTTGAGCAGGCTGTCCACCTGGTCGTTCCGGTATTTGCCATAATTCGCGGATCCGTCGGTGGTGAACTGGCGAAACGTGGCGCGGTCCGGATCGGAGAGGTTCAGCCAGCCGATCACGCCGACCTGATACTTGCCGTCCTGCACGTCCTGGAAGAAAGCCGGAAACTCTACGGTGTTCGTCGACGCATCGATGCCCACGTTCTGGAACTCGCTCTGCAGCACCTGGATCAGCTGCTTGCGGTCCGGATCCTCCGAGTGCGTCCGAACCACGAGGCTGAGCTTCTGGCCGTCTTTGGTACGAATCCCGTCGGCGCCAGCCTTCCAGCCAGCGTCGTCCAGTAACTGCCTGGCTTTATCCGGGCTGTAGTCGTAGGAGGGGACGTCTGCCGAATACGCCCACATGCCGGGCACGATGGGTCCGTTCGCCGGCTGACCGATGCCTTTGTAGATGGTGTCGATAATCTGCTGTTTGTTGAC
>JAFAOS010000055.1 GCA_019247515.1 Chloroflexota bacterium
CCTTGCGGGCTCGACTGAATATCTGGCGGCACGCCGCTTCGTCGTGTTCGACGATCTCCGCGATCTCCTTGTACTGGTGGTCGAACACCTCGCGGAGTAAGAACACTGCTCGAGCGACCGGCGTGAGTCGCTCGAGCAGAATCAGGAACGCCATCGAGATCGAGTCATCATTCTCCACTTTGTCCGCCACATGGTCGAACGAACCCGGGGCGCTCGCCGCGCCCGTGGGCAATGGCTCCGGAAGCCGCGGACCTACGTACGTTTCGCGTCGCACGCGCGCGGACTGAAGGTGATTCAGACACAGGCGCGTGACGATCGTCGTCTGGAAGGCGCGCGGTGATTGTATGGATTCCCGCGGTGTCGCGACGTACCGCAAGTAGGCATCCTGAACGATATCTTCCGCGTCCGACACGCTTGACAACATTCGGTACGCAACTGCGAACAAATAGCGGCGAATGGCTTGCGAATTCGTCTTCCATGTTGGTTATGCCGCTAGTGACGTCTGTGACTTCGCGCGAGCCGGTGTCGTTGTCGTGGACCAGGACGGATTTCTTGTTCAGGTCAATTGCCGTGGCCGTGCCGCGGACGAAGTTCACTTTCGAACTCCCAAGGATGTCGACGAGTTTCTTCCTCGGAACGCTGGTTAGCCGCGTACTGGTGCGGTACTACCGCCGTTCTCGCACCCCCGCCGAAACACCCTGAGTGACTCGCGGTCGCCGTACCGCCTCGAACACACGCCCGCCGACAGCACGTTCGCCTACTTCCGCGATCCCATGCGGATGTTGGGGCGAACGGGTTCTCGACCGCGTCTGCACGGCGTCGACACTGGCCCATCCACAGCCCTGGAGGTTGCGCATCGCCGCTTCGACGCTCGCGCCGCGATCGGCCACAGCCGCAACACCACCATCCTCGACTGGAGGGAACGTTAGCCGTGGCCACTCGTTACCCGGGTCGCCACGACCAACTGTTTGTGCGACTCGCCCGATCAAGCGCTGACAACAGCAGATTGCAGCTCGCGAGGCGCAACCTCCGCCCAGCAGGTCACGACTCGCTGAGATAAGCCTCCAATGCCTGGCGTACCTTGGACCGACCCCGGTGCAGGAGTACCCGCTGATTCGCCTCGGAGACCATGAGCGCATCGCATACCTCGGCTGCGCTCCAGCCCTGTACATCGCGCAAGAGCACCACCTCGCGCTGGCTGGGTGGCAGCCGGTCGATGGCCGCCTGGATCTGGCCCCGCGCCTCACGCGACAGCAGGCGCTCCTCTGGCGCCTCGCCCCAGGCTGGCGGAAAGGACACCCAGCCTCCCGACCATTGTTCACCCGGGCCGCGGAAGCGCTCCGCTGCGACAGCCGCTTCGAACCGTTCCGTCGCCGCATCCCACATGGCGGAGAAGGGAATGCTGCGCTGCTCCCGCCGCAGGCGTGCCCTGGCGCAGTGGACCAGCACGCGAAGATCCAGGTCTTGAGCGAGGACGGCCTTCAAACCCCCTGAGACCGCGGAGTACTCCCAACCAGGTCTCCTGAGTCACCTCTTCGACGACGGCCCGATCATGGACGTAGACCAATGCCAATCGCACGAGTGCGGCGTGGTAGCGGTTCACCAGCGCGACGAAAGCGGCTTCCTCACCGCACCGCAATCCCTCCAGCAACAGCATCTCTTCGTCGCCCCGCGACTGCGCATCTGTGGCGGCGGGTAGTCGGGGCGGGTCCGCCAGCACCGGTCAGTGCCGAGCGCCGGCGCCGTCCTCCGAACGACTCGAGGTCCCTTCCTCATCAAAAAGATGCAGACGGACGACAATCCGATCTGGCCCTCTGAGCAGACTTGCCATGGACCGGGCCGAATACCCGTCTGCTCGCCCGCCGAGACCTGAAGTATCAGCCTGCAGCAATGCCACCCCGCTCGTGTGCGTTGTCCCTTCGTGCTCGCGATCGTGCCGGCCATCGTGACAGGCCTTGCCTGCCGCCACTGGCGTTGCGCCTACCTCCTGCAGTGATCCGGCACGTGGGTTCCGGCCCTCCTGCACGATGTGGTCTCTATTCTTAGCACCCGGGCCCCTCCGAGTCAGGCGAACGTATTCGTGCGGCTTGGGGCAGTGACGTCTGGCGCACCGCACACCCGTGCCACGTCCCAACCACGCCCGGTGGGGTCCTACTTTTGTGCCGCGGGCTAGTAATCTGTAACGGCCGCTCCGCTTGTGGACTCGATACCCACACTAATTGGAAGTGAGCACGCGGACAATGGATCATCCGATCGGTATGACCTGCCAGCAGCTGGTTGAGCTGGTGACGGATTATCTCGAAAACACTCTGGTTGCCGAAGAGCGGGTCCGTTTCGAAGGGCATCTTGCCGCGTGCCCCGGTTGCGTGAACTACGTGGAGCAGATGCGCGCAACGATCCGGGCCGCCGGGGCGCTGAGTGAAGAGTCGCTAGATCCGAGCGTGCGCGACCAACTCCTGACTCTCTTCCGCGACTGGCAGCGAGCGGGCTAAACCGATCGCCCTGTCACCGCGCCAGGGCGACCTGCCACGGTGCGATGAAGCCCGTGGCGCGGGGCTTCCCATCTGGTGAGCCACGGACGGCGTATTTCCAGATGTTGTAACGGCTGTAACGGCTGGTCGGTCCGAAACACTGTACACACACAAACCGCTGAAGCACGTTCAGCAGACTAGCGAGCCAACTCCGTGGAGACCCCATGAGTGACGAACCGCTTCTTCCCTCGAGCCCCCTCCCGCCGGACGCCGCTCCCATTGCCCCGATCGGGAGCCACGATGGCCAAGGGGCTGGCGACCATGATCAACCGTTCTTCGGCTTCCGCGCCTACCACTTCAGGACCCACGAGCTCGCGCGCCTGCTCCTGCTGCGGAGCGAGGCGCTCGAGGCCCGGCTCGGCCAGGGCCGCTGGGTCAAGGATCTGGCGTCTGAATCCTGACCGATGCATGTAATCAGTGAGGAGACCGGGCGACAATGGACCCTGTGGTAGTGCTCGCCATCGCCTTGTGCGTGCTGGGACTCCTGACATCGATGAGTCCCTGGTGCGCGGCATTCAACGTGTTCCAGTTGGGTGGCGTCGCATTGCCAACACTGGCAGCCATTTGCTTTGTTGACGTCGATCGCGAACTGGACCCACCACAGGGCGGCGTTGACGAGGATGGCGCCGACAAGCAGGCGTGGGAAGAACGAGCTCAGAGCGTGGTAGCGAAAGGCAAAATGCGGGCGAAGAATACTGTTCAGTCCGCGGACGGGCAGCGTCATCAATTCGACCGTTTGGTCCGCTTGCTTGGGCCAAGCATCGACCAGGAGCAGGCGCGACTTGGAGGCGGCGGCGTACCCGCCTGCCAGCCCCACGAGTCGAACCGTGACAAGCAGTGCCGGCCGTCGGGTGTCCAGGCCACATCGTGTACTTCTTCCACACCGACCGGACTGCCTGAGACAGGTGTGGATCCGTCGCTCGCCGGCGGCAGCGCAAAGACGCGGACCGGCGGCGCCGTGTCATCATCGCTCTCAACCCACACTTCGGTCAGTCGCGCACTAGTGGGTCACTTGGCACCGGGCTCGCCAAAGTGAGGCATAATCCGGTAAACCTCCGGGGCAGTCTCGAAGAACTGCCCCAGGAGGGCAGTTGTGAGCCGAACGAAGAAGGATCCGCTTCGAGCATTGACGAGTTCCGAGCGA
>JAFAOS010000074.1 GCA_019247515.1 Chloroflexota bacterium
CCGGTGTACGTCAGGTCGATGTGGCCGTTGTTGGTGTGTTTCGGGGCCTCACCGTGACCCATGATCTTGACCTTCGGCCGCGACACCTGGCGAGCAACCTCTGGGCTGGCGATGATGACCGCGCCGCCGCCGTCAGTCACGACACAACTGTCCAACCGATGCAAGGGATCGCTCAGCATCGGCGAGCTCAACACCTCCTCGACGGTGACGGGTTTCTTGAGCAGCGCGTGCGGGTTGTACTGCGCATGCTCCGATGCGGCGACCTTGACCCACGCCAGCTGCTCGCCGGTGGTCCCGTATTCGTACATGTGCCGCTGGGCGGCCAGCGCATACATGCCCAGCGTGCTCGAGCCGAAGACCAGCTCGAACGACGCCTCGGGACTCTGGTTCACCGAGCGCGCCGCCGCCTCACTGCGCGGTCGATTGGCGAGCGTCACGAGCGCAACGTTGCACTTGCCTTCCGCGATCGCCGCCGCCGCATGGCCGATGTGATACACGGGCGACGAGCCGCCGACCGCGGTGCCGTCCACGTACTTGAGGTTCGTCAGGCCGAGATAATCGGCGGTCGAGATCGGCAGCATGCCGCCACCGCCGACGACGAACAGCCCATCGACATCCGATAGTCTGAGCCCCGCGTCGGCGAGCACGCCCGCGGTGTTTTCGGCGTGGATCTGGGCAACGGATCGATCTGGGATCACGCGGTCGGGATGCTCGAACGCACCCACGACGTAGGCCTTGCCTTTGATGCTCATTTGACTCCCGCGGCTACCTTGAGTGGTAGATCGGTAAGCGCCTGGATCTCGTCGAACGTGAAGCCGTCGGCGATCTGCTCGACCACGTAGTCACCCTGGACGCGCCGCAAGACGGCCAGGTCGGTCACCACCACGTCGACGCAGTCGACGCCCGTCAGCGGAAACTGCGACTTCTGCACCAGCTTGGCGCGTCCCTGGCTATCACGATGCTCCATCATGATGATCAGCTGCTTCTTGCCCGCCACCAGGTCCATCGCGCCGCCAATGCCGCCCAGACGCGGGTCGCCCAGGCTGAAATTGGCCAGGTTGCCGGCGGCGTCCACCTGATAGGCGCCCAGCACGACCGCGTGGAGCTTGCCGCTGCGCGCCATCTCGAACGACGCCACGCTGTCGAAGTAGGAGACGCCCGGCATGGCTTCGACGAACTGACCGGAGGCGTTGAAGACGTCGTGGTCGATCTCGTCGCCTTCCACCATGCGACCGTAGCCCAGAATGCCGTTTTCGCCGTGCAAGGTGATATTGCGGCCCTCAACGTAATTCGAGACGAGCGTCGGAATGCCCGTGCCGAGGTTGACGTAGCTGCCCTCCTCCAGCAATTCGGCGGTGCGTCGCGCCATTTCGTGGCGGGTCCAGCTGGGTTTGCCGTTGTAGTCACGCGGCTTGTCCGCGGCGCGGCGGGGCGCCAGACGCGCCTGGTCCGGCTCCACCGTCTTCTTCACCACCCGACTCACCAGGATGGTCGGGAGGCCGACGCGCTCCGGATCGATTTCGCCCACGTCGACGATCTCGTCGACTTCGACGATCGCGTGCCTGGCCGCTTTGGCGAAGGCTGGATTGAAGTTGCGCGAGCTGCCGCGCATCTCGACGTTGCCCAGGCGATCGGCGCGATATGCCTTCAAAAACGCGTAATCGACCGGCAACGCCTGCTCGAGGATGTGCGGCTTGCCATTGAAGTAGCGCACCTCCTTGCCCTCAGCGATCGGCGTCCCGACCCCAGTTGGACTGTAGAAGGCGGGAATGCCGGCGCCGGCGGCGCGCATGCGCTCGACCAGGATGCCCTGCGGCACCAGCTCGACCTCGATGTCGCCCGATTCGATCAGGTCGTCGGCGGGCGTGCGCATGCCTGGGCGCGACGAGAACGACACGATCAGCTTGCTCACCTGACCACTGGCCACCAGCAACATGCCGCGCAACTGGCCGACCGCGCCGAGTCCGTTACTGACGAGTGTCAGATTCCGAACCCCCTTGTCACGAGCCGCGACCAGCAGACTGCAGGCAAAGCCATAGCTGGTGCCGAAGCCGGAGACGGCGATCGAGGCGCCGTCCTCAAGATCGGCCAGAGCTTCCTCAGGTGAGGCGCACACCTTTTCCATAGTCTAGTTTTGTACTCCGTCGCCACATTCGAAGTCATCTCATAAGGCGTCTCCCTCTCCCCCTGGGAGAGGGCAGGGGTGAGGGCTACTTAACGGGCCAAAAGTAGTCTCGCCACCGATGAGCAGCCCTCACCCGCGCTGCGCGCGACCTCTCCCAGAGGGAGAGGTGGTGGGCGCCGCGGACGGTAGACTGAACTGTGAGCGCGGCGTCGGTCCAGCAAGGGCAGCTGCTGTGGGAGCCCTCGCGCGCATTGATCGAGGGCAGCGTGATGTCGGAGTACATGCGCTGGCTGGCTGCCACGCGTGGCTTGCAGTTCGACGCCTATGACGCGCTGTGGCGGTGGTCGATTGCCGACCTGGCGGGGTTCTGGACGTCGCTCGTCGAGTTTTTCGACGTCGCGTTTCAAAGACCCGCCGATGCGGTTCTCGGTACGCGCGAGATGCCGGGCGCCCGCTGGTTCGAGGGGGCGCGCCTCAACTACGCGCAGAACGTGTTTCGCAACGCCAGCGCGGACCGCCCGGCGCTGGTGCACCAGTCCGAAACGCGGCCGCTCTCGGAGATGTCATGGGCCGAGTTCGAGCGCCAGGTGGCCTCGGTCGCGCACTTCTTGCGCTCGAACGGTGTTCGGTCCGGTGACCGCGTGGTTGGCTACCTGCCGAACATTCCAGAAGCGGCGGTGGCCTTCGTCGCCGCGGCGAGCGTGGGCGCCGTGTGGTCCAGCTGCTCGCCGGACTTCGGCGTCGACGCCGTGATCGACCGCTTCGGGCAGATCGAACCGAAGGTCCTCTTCGCCGTCGACGGCTACACGTACGGCGGCAAGCCCTTCTCGCGTCTGGACGTGGTGAACCAGCTTCGCGAGCGGCTGCCGACGCTCACCCACGTGGTGATGGTGGACTACCTGGTGGCCTCCAAACCGCCTCTCCCTCTGGGAGAGGCCGCGCGAAGCGCGGGTGAGGGCGATGTACCAGGCCGCTCAAATGCAACCCTCACCCCCGCCCTCTCCCAAAGGGAGAGGGGGCCCCTCACGCCGGCTCTCTCCCAAAGGGAGAGGGGGCCGGCAACCCATTGGTCAGATCTCCTCCTCGAGACCCCGCCGCCGCTGGTGTTCGAAGAACTCCCCTTCGATCACCCCCTGTGGGTCGTCTACTCCTCCGGCACTACCGGCCTGCCCAAGGCGCTGGTCCACGGCCACGGCGGTATCGTCCTCGAGCACCTCAAAGTCCTCGGCCTGCACCAGGACCTGCGGCCCGGCGACCGCCTGTTCTGGTTCTCGTCCACCGGCTGGATGATGTGGAACTACATCCTCGGCGGCCTGCTCCTCGGCGTGACGCCGGTGCTGTTCGACGGCCACCCTGCCTACCCCGACCTCGGCGTCCTGTGGCAGCTGGCCGAAGCGTCAAAGATGACCGTGTTCGGCACCAGCGCCGCCTACATCATGAATTGCCTCAGGGCCGGTCTCCAGCCGAAGAATCAGTTCGATCTCAGCCGGCTGAGATCGATCGGTTCGACCGGCTCGCCGCTCCCGCCCGAGGGGTTCGCCTGGGCGTACGCCAGCGTCAAAGACGACCTGTGGCTTGCCTCGATCAGCGGCGGCACCGATGTGGCCAGCGCATTTGTCGGCGGCTGTCCGCTGCTGCCGGTCCGCGCTGGCGAGCTGCAGTGTCGAGCCCTCGGGGCGGCGGTCGACGCGTTTGACGAACACGGCCATTCCCTGGTCGACCAGACCGGCGAGCTGGTGATCACCGAGCCGATGCCCTCCATGCCCGTGTTCCTGTGGAACGACCCCGACTTCAGCCGCTATCGCGCGGCCTACTTCGAGATGTACCCGGGCGTCTGGCGCCACGGCGACTGGATTCGGATCACCCCGGCGGGCAGCGCGGTCATCCAGGGTCGGTCGGACTCGACGCTGAACCGTCTGGGCGTGCGCATCGGCACCAGCGAGGTCTACAGCGCCGTCGAGAGCTTGCCCGAGATCCGCGATAGCCTGGTAATAGGTCTCGAATTACCTAAAGGCAGATACTATATGCCGCTGTTCGTGGTCGTTGCCGACGGATACGCGCTGGACGCCGCGCTCGAGCAGAAGATCAAGGCGACCATTCGCGGCCACTTCTCCCCGCGCCACGTGCCGGACGAGATCGTGGCTGTCCCGGCCATTCCGCGCACCCTCAGCGACAAGAAGATGGAGGTACCGGTCAAGAAGCTGTTCATGGGCGTTCCGATCGAAAATGCCGCCAACGTCGGCGCGACACGCAGCCCCGAGGCCGTCGAGTTCTTCGCGCAGTTGGCGCGCACGTCCAGCCCACTCCTGCACGGAACCGGGGAAGTCCGTCAGTCCCAAGAGCGCCCGCCTCGCCACCTCGCGTGAGTGACAACGTAACCCTCAAGGTCGCCACCTCGCGTGAGTGACGACGTAAACCCTCAGTGGGGTGGTAGGGGTCTCCCCTACTGTTCGACAGGAGAAAAGTCAGGTTAAACGGACTTATATATGGCTATTATTCGCCGGCCCAAGGAAACTCCTACCGACACATGCTCAGCAACGTAAATCGACGCGCGTTTCTTGCAGGCGCAATGGCCACCGGCATCGCGCTGCCGCTGCTCAACGCCTGCGCTCCCGCATCGGCGCCCGCGACTTCTTCTTCTTCGTCGTCAGGCGGGGCGCAGCTCGCCGGCGCGCAGGGCACCGCCAAGTCGCTGTTCCCGACGTATATCCCGGTCACCAACGGTCCCAAACCCGACTACCACGACGACAATCCGCTGTTCAGCGACGCGTTCAACAACTACCCAAAGAACCCGCAAAAAGCCAACGACGCCGCGCCAGGAGCAGGCAGCACGATCAACGTTCTGACGGCGGCATACTTCCCACCGCCCACGCCGCGGGAGCAAAACCCGACCTGGCAAGCAGTCGAGAAGCAGCTCAACGCGACGATGAACATGAACATCATTACTGGCTCCGACTACCGGTTGAAGTTCCCAACGATCATGGCCGGCGACGATCTGCCGGACATCATGCACATCTTCTTCGGCTACTCGCTCGCGCCGAACCTGCCGGACTTCTTCAAGGCCAAGTGCGCGGATCTGACCCAGTACCTCTCTGGCGACGCCGCCAAAGACTATCCGTACCTGGCGGCGATTCCGACTGCCGCGTGGAAGAACTCGATTGCCGCGGTCAACGGCGCGCTGTACCTGATTCCGATCCATCGTCCGATGTTCTCGATTGCGCCAATCGGCGGTAACTTCTTCAAGAACGTCGACATGTGGGATGGCGAGCTGGGCCAGAACTACACGCCCACCAGCGCCGACGACTTCAAGCGCGCCCTGCAGCAGCTCACCAAACCCCAGCAAAATCAGTGGGGCATCGGCAGTTGGGGCAGTGGTTCGCAGTTGTTCGGTCTGGGTTGCTTCGCCGAGCTGTTCAATGCACCGAACAACTGGAAGCTGGACGCCGCTGGCAAACTGGTCAAGGACCGCGAGACCGACGAGTACAAAGCCGCGGTCGGCTACATGCGTGACCTGTTCACCGCGGGCGTGTTCTGGCCGGACTCGATTCAGGCCTCCGGCAACGTGCGCGACGACTTCGCGGGCAAGAAGTTCGCGATCTCGCCCGAGGGCCAGGGCAATTCGTACGTCGACTTCTGGCAGCGCGGCAACAAGGTGAACCCACCGACCCGGTTCGGCATGCTCAACCTGTTCCCGGCCCAGGCGGGCCAGAAGCCCGGCTACTTCCTGGGCACCGGCTTCGTCTCGATGAACGTTCTCAAGAAGAACTCGCCCGACAAGATCAAAGAGATCCTGCGCATCATGAACTGGCTGGCGTCGCCGTTCGGCAGCCAGGAAGACCTGCTGCTCAGCTATGGCCTCGAGGGTCAGGACTACACGCTGGATGACCAGGGCAATCCGAAGCCGACGCCAGATGGCACGGGACGGGCTGGCTACGTGCCGTGGCGCTACATCGCGCAGCATCCCTGGGCGTATTACCAGGCCGATCTGCCAGGCTTCGCCAAGGCGTCCTACGACGCCGAACACGCCAGCATTCCGTACGGTATCGACGATCCAACCAACGGCTACTATTCGCCGCTGGCCTATGGCAAGGGCGTCCAGGCGGACAACACGTTCTGGGACGGCGTCCGCGACATCATCCTCAGCCGCCGGCCCATGTCCGATTACGACCAGCTCGTGACGGACTGGAAGACGACCGCGGGCGATCAGATTCGCAAGGAATATACCGACGCGATGTCCGCGGCAAACGGGTAAAACACACCACGTAACGGGCATCGTCGCCGCGCACCAGCGCACAACCCGAGTCGACTCGCTGATCACCGAGCTCGCCCGAGGCCTGGGCAGCTCGGTGGCCCTGGTCGCGGTCGGCGCGTACGGTCGCCAGCAATTGACGGTCCTGTCGGAGGTCGAGCTGCTTTGCCTGCACGCCGGCGACCTGACCACCGCCCAGGTCACCCAGGCGGTGTGCTACCCGCTCTGGGAGCGGGCGATTCGCGTCGAGCCGTTCGTGCGAACAGTTGACGAATGTGTGCGGGAGGCGCGCCGCTCGTGGACGGCCACCACCCGACTCCTCGACGCACGCTGGGTGGCCGGCGACCCAGAGCTCTCCGACCGGCTGCAGATGTGCCTGCAGCCGCTGCGCCGCGACCGTGAACGTCTGCGTCATCGCCTGCGCCGCGAAACCGAGCTCCGCCACGCCACGCACTCGCCAGCCACCGGATCGAGTACGCCGGATATTGTCTCGGGGCGCGGCGGTCTGCTCGACATTCAGGCGCTGCGCTGGCTCGATCTGCCCGACGACGATCGAACTCTGGCGGCCCTCAGCTTCCTGCTGGAGGTGCTCGAAGCCGCCGAGCAGCTCGCCGGTTATCAGAGCTACCGGCTGTCGGCCGCAACGTTCGACCGGCTGGATCCGAGCCGCGGCCTGTTGGAGCAGCTGTACGGCCACGCGCGCTGGGTCGCTTTCCGACTGGACGGTGCGCTGGCCCCGAACCGCGACGATCGACAGCTGGGTCCACTTCTGGCGCTCGACCAGAACGTGCTCGTCGCCCAGCGGCCGCCGCCCCTCGAACGCGCGCCCAGCCTCGGATTGCGCGTGGCCAACCTGGCCGGTCTGGCCGCGCCGTCGTCAGAGCTGATGGACTGGGCCGGCCAGACCGGTGACCCCGTGGACTGGGACGACGCCAGCCTGGACCAGCTGTGGCTGCTCTTGCGAGCAGCCGACTGGCGGGCGTGGGACTTCCTGGACGTCAGCGGGCTGATCGTTCGCTACATTCCGGAGCTACAGGCAATCCTGTGCAAGCCCGGCTCGGCCACGACCGGCGACCTGGCAGTCGACCACCACAGCTTTCTGGCCTTGCGTCGCCTGCACGAGTGGAGCGAAACGGAGGACCCGCTGGTCCACCGCGCCTGGCGCGCCGCTCGGCACCCCGATTTCGTGTACGCTGCCGTGTTGCTCCACGAGCTCGGCGCGGAGGATGTCCGCTCGGCCGCCATCCGCCTGGGTCTTCCGCAACCCGTGCGCGACGCGTTGCTGCTCGCGGTGACGGAGTTTCGCGGCGTGGAAGAAACCGCGACCCGCCGCGACCTGCACGACGAAGACCTGGTGCTGGAGCTGGCAACGCGCATCGGCACTCGCCAGCGACTCGGCACGCTTTTTCTGGTTGCCATTGCTCACGAGCTGGCGGCTGGCCCGGCCGCATGGTCATCCTGGAAAGCGAATCTGGTTCGCCAGCTGTTCACGTCCGTCGAGACAGCTCTGCGTCGGCCTGGTGAGGTCGGTACGCGGCGCACGCGCTCGCTCGAGCAGCGCCGCGAAAACATCGTCAGCGCGCTGCAGCGTCGCAACCTGTACCACCTGGCGCCACTGGTCGCGCGGCTGCCGCGTCGCCTGGTGCTGACTCGCTCGCCGAGCCAGGCGGCGCGGCACCTGGCGATGCTCGACGGCGGGCCGCTCGAGCATGGCGAGGTGCGCATCCAGCCGGTGCGCCGCCGTGAGCCCGGCGTCTGGGACCTGCTGATCGTCGCCCGCGACCGCCCCGGCCTGCTGGCGATGGTGGCCGGTGTGCTGACGCTGCGCGGCGCCTCGGTGCTGGCCGCCGACGCGGCCACCTCCAGCGATGGCCTGGTGCTGGACGTCTTTACGGTTGGGGGCGCCGACGGGTTGCAGTGGCCGGCGCTCGAAGCCGACCTGCGCTCGGCGGTCGCCGGCGGCATTCCGCTGCAGGACTTGCTCGGGTCGCGGTCGGTTGCGCCCGAAGAAGCCCGCGCGACACACGTGACCATCGACAACGCGGCCTCGCAGTTCTTCAGCGTGGTCGAGGTCCGCGCGCCCGACCAGGTGGGCCTGCTGTACCGCATCGCCAGCGCGCTGCACGCCGAGAACCTGGACATCCACCACGCGCGCATCGCCACCAATCCCGACGGCGCCGTGGACGTCTTCTACGTCCGCAAGCTAAACGGCGAGAAGCTCCCCTCCGAACAGTGTGTGCCAATCGCCGAATCCATCACAGCCCGCCTCCGCGGTCCCTGAACAAGCTTCCTCAGCGAACCACGCATGAACAACAACTCCCCCTGGGGGTCCAGGGGTCCCCCCTGGTGGTGATCGACAAGGCGCATGGCACGACGCCGTAGCTGACTCGCCGATACACGGAGTCTTCAGGTGATGGAGTTGCGAATCTTGCGGTAGCCGCCGTTGAAGCTCGCCATCAGTACCACGAACACGGCCAGGATGGCGCCTTGCAGCAGCATCGTGACCGCGCCGCCGAACTGGTCCATCAGTACCCCTGAGATCGACGCGCTGAAGCCAGACAGCGCCCAGGTCATCATGTACACCGACATGACCCGTCCGTACAGCGCGCGGTCGGCGTTCAGCATGATCAGCGTTTGATTGATCGTGGCGTTGAAGTCCAGCGTGAGGCCGACCAGGAACAGCGCCCCGAGCGAGATGAGGAACCAGTTGAACGCCGAGCACAGGCCGAACAGCATCAACGCCACGCCCAGCGCGGTGCCGGTGTACGCCTGGATCTTGGCCCGGTTCGGGTTCTGACTCAGGTACGCCATCGACAGCGAGCCGACCAGCCCGCCAACACCCACCACGGCTTGCATGACGCCCTGGCCTTCCGCGCCAACGTCGAAGACACCCAGCGCGTAGGCGGGCAACAGCTGCTGGTACGACTGCCCCAGCAGCATCGTCACCACCGCGAAGATGAACAGCGACAGGAGCGTCTCGTGCCGCCAGATGTACCGCAGCCCCGAGGTGAGCTGCATCCCAAATTCACGCATGCGATCCACGCCGCTGGTCGCGTCGCCCTCCAGCTCCGGCTCGCCTCGAATCGGGATTTGCAGCAGCGTGACCATGACCCACACAAAGGCAATCACGCGCAGGAAGTACACGCCTTCGACGCCAAACCACGGCACCGCGATCAGGATGCCGGCCAGCGACGGACCGATGACTCGGCTGGCGTTCATGCCCGCGTTGTTGAGCGCCAGGGCGCTGGTCAAGTCCTCGCGCGAGACCAGTTGGGGGATCCACGACTGACGCGTCGGTCCGATGACGGCAAAGCTCATGCCTTGAATCGCCGAGGTCACAACCAGGTGCCAGTACTCGATCCGATTGATGGCCACCAGGACGCCGATGACCAGCGAAACCACGCACTGCACCGCCTGCATCCACAGCAGCAGCTTGCGCTTCTCGAGACGATCGGCCAGTACCCCGCCGATCGGCGAGAAGACCAGCATCGGCGCGCTCTGGGCAAAAGCGACGACGCCGAGCGCCGCCGCGGAATCGGTCAGCGTATAGGCCAGGTAGCCATTGGCCACCTGCTGCATCTGCTGGACCAGGGTGTTGGCCTGATTACCGGTCCAGTAGACGCGGTAATGTGGGTTTTCGCCCAGCGCGCCGAAGACGCGCTGGAACATCCCCAAGCGCGGCTGAGCAACGGTCGCTGTCTCAGCCGCCTCAACTGTTAAGCCCGAAGCCACTATTCCCTGTCCGAAGTCAGGGTACCAACTACGGCCTTGCGGGCTCCCTCTCCCTCTGGGAGAGGGCGGGGTGGGGGAGACGGTGGAGCTGCGAGCTAGCTCAGAGGCAGCACGCTCGTGGCGCCCGCCGCGGCGTTGTAGAACAGCACGCCGTTCTGAAAGCGCTGATAGATGAACTGCGGATTGTGCGGGTCAGCCGCCGGCTCGGACGTCGGCAGTCCAAGCTGGTCTACGCCGGTGTCGTTCAACGTCGAGAGAAACTGCACCGGCTGTCCATTCCAGGTATCCGGCACCGTCGCCTCGAGGAACGCCTGGAGGCGCGCGTCGTAGTTCGGCTGGTTGACACTGGGCGTCACAAACACCAGCGCGGGATCGACGGGCGGAATGGTGAGGCCGTCGAGCGGGCCGGCCGCCGAGACCATGCTCGGCACGCCCAGGACGCCGACCCCCACGATGGCTGCGAGAGCCGCGGCACGTCCAAGTTTCAGAGTAAGAGACCGCATCATGATTGAGAAAACTCCTTTTACGCTGCCGCGTCCTCGTCGTCGTCGGCCGGCCATCCAGCCAGGACGGTGGCGGCCGAGTTGGCGTTGGCGTTCGTCTGATCCGAAAGCACCACGCCGTCTTTGAACGTCACCCTGCGCGTGCAGTACTCGGCGATGTCCGGCTCGTGCGTGACGAGCACGATCGTCGCGCCCGACTGATTCAGCCGCTGCAGGATGGCCATGATTTCCACGCTGGTACGTGAGTCGAGGTTGCCGGTGGGCTCGTCGGCCAGGATCAGCGACGGCGCGTTGACCAGCGCCCGAGCGATGGCGACCCGCTGCTGCTGGCCGCCGGACAGCTCGCTGGAGCGGTGATGCATGCGATCGCCCAGCCCGACGGCTTCGAGGGCGACCGTCGCCCGATGTCGGCGGGTGCCCGTCGGCACGCCCGCGTACACCATGGGCAGCATCACGTTGTCGAACGCGTCCATGCGCGGGAGCAGGTTGAAACCCTGGAAGATGAAGCCGATTTTCTGATTGCGAAGGTCGGCCAACTGGCTGGACGCCAGATGGGTGACCTCGACCCCGTCGAGCTCGTAGGTGCCGCTGGTCGGCCGGTCGAGGCAGCCGATCAGGTTCATGAATGTCGATTTGCCCGAGCCGGACGGCCCCATGACCGCCATGAACTCGCCCGGCCGCACGCTGAGGGACACGCCGCGCAGGGCATGCACCACGCTGTTCCCGCGGCTGTAGTCCTTGACCAGGTTGCTGACCCGGATGACGGGCTGCTGGCGCATCCCGTCTTCCGAGAGGTGGGTCCCGTTCAGGCTGGGCATCGTGGCCTCGCTCACACTCGCGTTCGTCGCGCTCATCGTCCTGGCCCGCCGAAACCGAAGATGTTGGAGGACCTGGACGTCGAGCTGGAGCTGGACGATCTGGCGGCCGAGCCGCTGGTCGAAACGACACCCGTGACGACCGGCTCACCTGGCACCAGACCAGAGACGATCTGGGTGTTGACCCCGTCGCTGATGCCGGTCTGGACTGGCACCGACACCGGGCTGCCATTTTGCAGCACGTTGACATTGCCGTTCGAGATCGCGCTGTTCGGCACCAGGACCGCGTTGTCCGCCGATGAGGTGACGATGGTGACCGTCGCCGTCATGCCAGGCAGCATTTGCGCGTCCGTGGGGTCGACGTTGATCAGCACGGTGTAGGTGACCACGTTGGAGGCTGTGGTGCCCGCCGGTTCGATGGTCGCGACTTCACCCGTGAAGGTGCGGGTGGGATACGCCGTCAGCGTGAAGGTGACCTTCTCGCCTGGCTGGACCTTGGCAACGTCCGCTTCGCTGACGGCCGCGCTGACTTGCGGCGTGGTCAGGTCGCTGAGGGTGATAAACGCCGTGGCGCTCGTGGTGCTGGTGGCCGTGCTGGAGGTCGACACGGACTGCGTCACACCGCCGCTGATGTACTGGCCGACCGCGCCGTTGATGCTCTGGACCGTTCCGCTGCTTGGCGCGGTGAGGACCGCCGCCGCGAGGTTGTTCTGCGCGGTCTGGAGCGCCGTCTGCGCGTTGGCGACCGTGGCGTTGGCCGAATCGATGTCCGCCTGCGTCGCCGGCGCCGTCGTCGAGACAAACGTCGCCTGCTGGGTCGCGAGCGCGGCTTTGTCCTGGTCGACGCTGTTCTGCGCCGTCTGAATGCTGGCGCCCTGAGACGCCTGCGTGCTCTGGAGGCTCGCGTTCGCCTTATCGAGCGCCGCCTGGGCCTGGTCGACGCTGTTCTGCGACGACTGGATGCTGGCCTGCTGCTTGGACTGATCGCTGGAGAGCGCGTCCTGCGCGGTGAGCACACTGTTGAGCGACTGATCGACGGTCGCCTTGGCCGAGTCCAACCCTTGTTGATTCTTGGCCTCGTCCGCGGCCTGCGCGGCCTTCGCCGTGTTCAGCGCGTTGGTCGCGTTGTTGACGGACGCCTGCGCTGTTTGCAGGTTCTGCTGGTTCTTGGCCTGATCGGATTGCGCCGACGCCTGGGCGGTGTTCAACGCGTTCTGCGCGGTCGTCACCTGGCTCTGGGCGGATACCAGGCTCTGCTGGTTCTTCGCCTGATCCGAGGTTGCCGCGGCCTGTGCGGTCTTCAGGTTGTTCTGTGCCGTGGTGACCGCCGCCTGAGCGTTCGCGATCGACTGGTCGTTTTGCGCGCCAGTCAGATTCTGCTGCGCCTGCGAGGTCGCCACACCCGCGCTGCTCGAGGTTGGGCCCGACTTGGCCTGGCTAACCTGCTTGGCGGCCACGTTGTTGCTGGCCGAGGCGATGGCGGCCACGTTATCCGTGGCGGCTTCCGCGGCCTGGACGGCCGATTGTGCGTTCTGAACTGCAACCTGATCGGCGTTGTTGCTCGCCGTGATCTGTTGTTGGGTCGCGGTGAGCGCCGCCTGCGAGCCGTTCAGGGTCTGCTGCGCATTCTGGACGGACGTCGCGTCGGCCTGATTGGCGGTATCGGCTGACTTCTGCGCCGCGGCCAGGCTGGCATTGGCGTCGTCGAGCGATTTCTGGGCGTTGTCGACGGCCACCTGGTCCTGACTGAGCAGCGACTGAACCTGATCCCAGTTGGAGTGGAAGCTCTGCAGTTGGTCGTCATACGCCGACTGCGCGTTCGTGATGGCGGTCTGATCGGCCTGGAGGGCGGTCGTCGCCTGCGCCTGAGTCTGGGACAGCGTCTGCTGTGCCCCCGAGAGGGTCACCTGCGCGGTGTTGACGTCGGCCTGCGCGCCGGCCACGGTCGTGTTGGCGGTGGCTTGCGTGGCGGCCAGCGACTTCTGGGCATTGTCGAGCGTGACCGCGGCCGCGTCGACCTGCGCCTGTGCCGCGCCAACCGCTTCGGGCGTGGCGCCGGCGAGCAACTTGTTGAGCGCTGCCTGTTGCTGGTTCAGCGTCGCCTGGGCCTGGTCGACGGCCGCCTGCAGGTCGGTGGTGTCCTCCTTGGCCAGCACCTGGCCAGCGGTGACGGTCTGCCCCACGGCGACGTCCACCTCGCTCAACCTGCCGGACGATTTGAAGCTCAGCGGCACGCTGTCGGGCACACTGATGGGCCCGGTGGCGCTGACCGTCGTCTGAACGCTCCCGACGCTGGCCGGCGTGGTCTGGTACACGGGCGCGGCCGCGGTGCGATTAAAAGGGTTGCCCGCGATGACGGCATAGGCGCCTGCCAGAGCAAGCGCGAGAGCCAGGCCGACAGCGAGCAGACGAGAGGGGACGCGGCCGGGACTCCAGGGTCGGGTACGCGGCGCCGTGACAGCCATCAGGTTCATACGTGGGATCATCAATCTCGAACCTTGGAAAAAGCTTAAGGTTAGACGATTGGCCAGCGGCCTTTATTCACCCGTGTCCCAGTTCTGGCGAGCAGCTCCTCGCTGATTGCCTGCACCCGCTCGGCTACCTGCCGCTCGTCGGCAAACGTTACCTGGCCGTCGTCGACGACCACCCGCCCGTCGGCCACCACGTAGCGGACCGACCGACCGTCGGCGCTGTACACCAGGTTGTTCAGCGGATCGAGCAGTGACCGCCACTCGGCGCGCAGCGCGTCGAACACGATCAGGTCGGCCTTCTTGCCCACTTCGAGCGATCCAATCTCGGACCCAAGGCCCACCGCTCGCGCGCCAGTCAGGGTCGCCAGCTCCACGGCCTGCTCGGCCGGAACGAAGGCGACGTCGCCGCGCCCGTCCTTGAAGCCCAGCGCGGCGGCATTCATCATCCGCACCCCGTCCAGGAAGTTGGAGCTGTTGGCGGAATCGCATCCGAGGCCGACGGGCACGCCGCGCGCCAGGAGCTCTGGCAGTTTGCGGTCGCCGAGCCGACTCCCTTCCTTGAGTGTCGTGCTTGGACACATCACCACACTGGCCCCGCGTGCCGCGATCAGCTCCACTTCATCGTCCGAGATGCCCGGCGCATGCGCCAGGAGCACGTTGCTGCCCAGCGCACCAATGTTGTCCAGCTGCGCGGTGGTCCCGCCGTAGTGATGGATGGTCATCCACGTCCCGTGCTCGTCGGCGACGCGGTGGGCTCCACTGAGCAGCTCGGAGGAGCAGGTGTCCGGCGAAAACGGCATGGCCCACGCGCGTAGGCGGCCGTCGAGCCGACCGTCGTAGGCGCGAATGAACTCGGCAGTGCGCTTCAAGGCCTCGGGGGTCTCGAAGCGTGGCAACGCCAGGTCCGACTCGCGATCCACGACGCAGGTCCCCGAGATTACCCGCGCACCCGAATCGGAATACGCCTGCAGGCAGGCGTCGACGAACCGTGTCGAGCCTGGATCGACGAATGTCACCGTGCCCGACTTCAACAGCTCGACGATGGCCAGCAGCGAAGTCCAGTACTCCTCCTCTTCGCGCATCGCGCTCTGCAAGCGGAACACTTCGCGCAGGCGCTCGCGACCAACGAAGTCGTCCGGAAAGTTGCCGCGCACCGCGTGGGCGTAGCTGATGTGCATGTGGCCGTTGACGAAGGCCGGCAGCAGCACGCAGCCGTGAGCGTCGATGGTGCGTTCAGCTTGCACCTCGCGCAGGTCGTCGGCTTTGCCGATACGCGCGATGCGCTGGCCGTCGACCAGCACGCTGGCGTCGGCGATCACGCGGCGCGCGGGGTCGAGGGTGACCGCGAACGCCGCGCCTTCGATCTTCAGCGTGGTCGGGGTGGCTGATGCCATGCGCCAAGCGTACCCAGTGCATGGGCATGTGGCTTCTGAGTTTGGGTCATGT
This sequence comes from Chloroflexota bacterium, assembly GCA_019247515.1. Lineage (GTDB taxonomy): Bacteria > Chloroflexota > UBA6077 > UBA6077 > CF-72 > CF-72. The sequence goes on from JAFAOS010000074.1 coordinate 15,342, forward strand.
CGACGAGTAGGGGGACCCCTACGACCCCGCGGGTGGCGGCCGGCGGGTAACGCGATCACAGCCCGGTTGAAGGGGATCCCCGATTCTGGGCAACTTTCCTGATGGGTCCCCTCTGGGAAAACGTCTTATGACTTCGGCATCTGCGCCAGCGCGCTATACGCCGGTCGGCCACTCCAGTCGTTGCGAATAATGCCGAAGCCCCACTTCTCATCCGTCTGGGGCACCGCCAGCTGGTAGTTCAGATTCCACTGCATCATCCCACCTACGTAGTCGAGATTGCGCGCCATCTGGAACGCCTGCACCAGGAAGCTTGCCTGCGTGCTGGCGTCGATGGACTTGCAGTACTCGTAGCCAGGAGGTGGCGTATCGTTGGAGCAGTAGCCGAACTCGGTAAACCAGATCTTCTTGTTGCCGATGCCCTGGGCAACCATCAGGTCGTGGTACTGGCTCACGCGGGTAAAGGCGAAGAAGCTGTCGTTGTCGTTGAACGCGCCCGAGAGGCTGCACTGCGGGGTGGCCGGCGTACAGTTCGGGGGATTCGAGAAGCCGCTCGGATGCGCCGAGACCGCGTCGAAGTAACCCAGCGCCTGGCCGCCATTGAGCGCAAAGAGCTGCTGCAGATACTGGAGGTCGTCGATCGACTCGCCGGGGATGTTGGCCCCCGTGGGGCTGGGCGCGCCCAGCAAGGCGAGCACGTTCGTGTCACCAGCCTTCAGACCCGTGTAGCCGGCCATGAGCAGCGGCAGGTAGTGCGAGGGGTCCACGTTACCGGAGCCCATCTCGCGTGAGAGGTTCTGCTCGTTCCAGATCTCGTACGCCTGCACCTTTCCCGCGTAACGCGCCGCGACCGTTTGCATGAACGTCTTGAACGTGTTGGGATCGCCAGGAGTCAAGCCGCTGGTCGGCGTCTGATAAAAGCTCGGTGCGTCGACAACGCTCATCAGGATCTTCAGGCCACCCGTGTTGGCGGTGCTGACGATCTGATCCAACTGCGACCAGTCGAACTGCCCGGGCGCGGTTTCGACGGTCGACCACTGGACCTGGACCTTCATCCAGTTGAAGCCGGCCTGCTGAATCAGTCCAACGGTCTGCCCCTTGGCGTCCTGGCTGAAATACCACAGTTGGACCGACATGCCGTAGCCCCACGTGCTGTTGACTGGCCCGACAGGGCTGACGTTGCCGCCACCACCGGGCTGTGAGGGGGTAAACGCGTTGGTCAGGTCGCTGTTGGTCAGCTGGTCGGGCCGAGCGATCGACAGCGGCTTGCTCGGATCATATTGCTTGTAATAAATCGAGTTGCGCGCCTCCACGTCGAGGTCCAACGGCAGGTTCTGACCGGTGATGATCGATTTGAAATAGTCGGCGAGCAGCAGCCCTTGCGTGCACTGACACCCGGCGTCGAAGTGCATGATGCTGCGCTGAAAGCGCTGATAAATGAAGTTGTGGTTGGTCGGATCGTAGGTCGGATTGCTGGTCGGCGCGCCCCAGATCTGCAGGTTGAGGCCAGGCAGCAGGTTCTGCTGGCAGGGCTGGTTGGGGAAGGCGTCGTCGCAGGTAACCGTGTTCGAGAAGGTCTGGAAGTAGTTGACGGGCTGGCCCTCGAAGGTGTCGGGCGCCGTCTGCTGCGTAAAGGCGATGATGGCGTTGTTGTAATTGGGGTCGCTGACCGGGGGTGTCGCGCCGACCACCGCCGGGTCCGGCGCCGGGTAGGTGCTGCCGTTGATCTGCGTGTATGGCATCAGCCCCGGATCGAGCAGGTTCAGGGTCTGGACTGAGCCGTCAGGCTGTAGCTGCATGACCAGGCGCTGGAAGATCTGTACCTGGAAGCCAACCAGCTTGAACTGGCGCGAGACCGGGTAGCCGAACGTCGGCACTCCGCCGCGACCCTGGAAGAAGTTCCAGAAGGCGTCGTTGTCGATGCGATAGCCCGTCTGCGAAAAGTACCGTGGGTCGGCCTGAGCCAACGTGGTCGTGGCTGGCGAACCAGACGCGACGAGGACAACCAGTAACGAAGCACTCACGACGAGGCGCAGTGATCGGCGCATGATCTCCACGCTAGCCCCTCCAGACAACCGCGCGCATCGGGATTTTCACCTAACGCTGATTGACCTATGACCCCGCCGGCGCGCCGAATCCGTCAATTGACCGATGCTGAGTTCAACGCGCGAGGCCTACAACTGTTGCGCGTACCAGGTTCAGAAGACTGGTCCGGATAGGAAGTAGCTTCTCCATGGCCCCCCAATCATCGCAAGCTTCTCGCGTGCTCCGCGTTGTTTCCGAAGGGCGCTGCAACTGTCACGGGCACCCTTCGCTCCAGTCGCGCCGGCCCGCGTCCCTGCCCCACGAGCTGAGCAGTTTCATAGGCCGCGGCGCGCAGCTCGAAGAGATTGCCGCACGCTTGCGGTCGTCCCGCCTCGTGACGCTGACCGGCGGCGGCGGGATTGGCAAGACACGCCTCGCCTTGCAGAGTGCCCGTGCGCTCAGGTTGGAATACGGGACCTGGGTGTGGACGGCGCTGAGCTCGACGCTCGACGACGCGGGAGTCGTCGCGACGGTGGCGGCAGCGCTGCTCGGCACCGGACAGACCCGTCCGACAACCATCGACTCGCTGGTGGCGACCGTCCGCGACCACAAGCTCGTCCTGGTTCTCGACAACTGCGAGCAGGTGATCGGCGCGTGTGCCGAGCTGGTCGTACGCCTGCTCGAGGAGTGCCCGGGCGTGCGCGTCCTGGCAACCAGCCGCGAGCCACTTGGCGTGCCCGGTGAAGAGCTGTTCCCCGTGCCGCCGCTGGCGCTCGCGAACCCGGACGCGGCCGATGCGCAACCTCCGTCCGAGGCGGTCCAGCTGTTTTTCCAGCGCGCCCACTCGCGCGATCCGGGGTTGCTTCAGACGCTCGAGGCCCAGGCGCTGGCGTTTCGCATTTGCGCGACGTTGAACGGAGTTCCACTGGGAATTGAGCTGGCAGCGGCGTGTACTGGCAGTATGACGTTGTCCGAAATCGCCGGTCGGCTCGACGACATACTTGGATTGCTCAGGCTTGGCTCACGCGCGGCTCCATCACGCCAGCATTCAGTGCGGGCTTCGATCGACTGGAGTCATCGCCTGCTCCAACCGGGCGAGCAATTGCTGCTGCGCAGATTGGCGATTTTCGATGCGGACTTCACGCGGGCCGCCGCCGAAGCGGTGTGCGCCGGCGCAGGACTGGCAGCGGGAGAAATCGGGTATCTGCTCGACCGGCTGGTGGCCCAGTCACTGGTGTACGCCTCCACGGAAGGCATGACGACACGCTTCTGTCTGTGGCTGCCGGTGCGCCAGTACGCCCTGGAGCAGCTCGAGCATGCCGGCGAAATCGCGCGCGTGCGGGCGCGACTGGTCGAGTGGACTGGCGCTGACGGCGACACGCCGGGTGAGCGCTCGAGCAGCCCAGCCCCGGCGACAGTCAGTCCCATCGAAGCATCACGTGAGCCGCCGGCCGAACGCCCACGGCCCGAAGTCGGCAGGCCGATGCGCGGCCGATGCCCCGGCGTGCTGTCGGAACGCGAGCACGAAGTGGTGATGCTGATCGCCGGCGGCCGCAGCAACCGCGAGATCGCCGATGAGCTGGTGATCACCAAGAAGACGGCCGAGGCGCACGTCAGCCACATCCTGACCAAGCTCGGCCTCTGCAGCCGAGTCCAGATCGCCACCTGGAGCCTGCAAAACACCGCCGCCCACGGCGATGCGGTGACCCGCTAGCTCAGGTCGCCGACGTCACTCTGCCTCGGCCCGTCAGCCCGGCGACCAGCGCGACCGCGAGCGCCGCGACGAATACCACCAGCATGCCGATGCCGATGCTCACCAGCGTGGCGGCCAGCGCGGCTTGCACCGCGCCGCCGATCGGCTGGTTCGCCAGCGACCCCGCGAGCGCGCTCTCACCCAGGAACAGCGCCGCGCCCGCAATCAGCATGCCCAGCGCCACGCCGATCCCGAGCCACAGCGTCGTGTTCCGCCGGAACGGCGAGACCACAAGCGCCACGACCACCAGCACTGGCGCCGCCACCACGAGCAGCAGCGTGATGCTGTCCAGCCCGTGCACCGCTCGCTGCAGCGTCGCGAGCGTGTCTACCTGGCCGATGCTCACGTAGCCGAAGTCGGCCGGCAGCTGGGATGCGATCAGAGCGGGCACACCCTGCTGCATGCGCTGCTGAAGCGACGGCGTCAGCATCAGCAAATTCACTTCAACCTGGCCGTCGTTGACTTTGACCGCGCCGTCCGTGGGCAGATCTCCGCCACGGAGGAACTGCACGAGGCCCTGGTGAATCGCCCGATTCGCCGCCACCCAGAACTGGGCGAACTGCGGTGATGCGACGATCTGCTGCGTCTGAGTGTCGACAAACGTCGACAATGCCGACTCGACCGGCGCGGCCAGGTTCCGCAGCGGCCCCGGCAGCGATCGAGTCCGGTCGTCGACGGCATTCACCGCCACCGCCGCGGTGGCCTGCGCAACGCTGGATTGGACGCTCGGATCCGAGGCAAGCGGGCCAACAACCGCGACCCAGCGGTCGGTGTTGAGCAAGGTCTGTTGCACGCCGAGGTCGATCGTGGCCAGCACGACGGCGAGGCAGGCGAGGACCGTGAGGACGATGGTCAGCGTTGATCGCATGTGGGGCCCTGTTCGCCGAGATGTTAGTGATTTTCCCGACGTGTCCGCGACAACTCGAAAACTGGGACGCCGAGGAAGTCTTCGTCAAGAACCATCCTGGCGCTGGCCATGGCCGGCCTGTCCTTCGTGGTCGTGGTCGTCTCGCGGCGGATTCTGCGCATAATCCATGGATCGCAGCACGTACCCGAGCGGCACGACCGCGGCGTGCCGCCGGCGAATCACGTCCGCGATCACGCCCGTCCAACCGGTCTGATGCGATGCGCCCAGTCCGGCGCCGGTGTCACCGTGGAAGTACTCGTTGAAGAAGATGTTGTTCTTCCAGTTCGGATCGGTCTGCATGCGCTGGTAAGGGCCAAAGCACGGCCGCCGTCCATCTTTGCCAACCACGAATATCGCGATCAGTCGGTCCCGCAAGTCGTCGATGATCGTGCTCAGCGGCTGCTGGCGGCCGGAGCCAGTTGGATACTCCAGCGTGTAGTCGTCGCCGAAAAAGCGATGATAGCGCTCCAGGACGCTGACCAGTAGATAGTTGAGTGGAAACCAGATCGGTCCACGCCAGTTGGAGTTGCCGCCAAACATGCCCGTCGTGGACTCCGCCGGTTCGTAGTCGACCGTGGCTCGAATGCCCTCCACTTCGAGCACGTACGGGTGATCGCGATGGTACGCGGAAATGGCGCGCAGTCCGTATGGAGAAAGAAACTCCGACTCGTCGAAGAGTTTGGTGAAGATGCGCTGGAGGCGCTCAATGGGCACAACACCCAGCAGCAACTGGCGGTTAGGAGGATCACCACGCATCAGGCCACGCCGTATGAGGCTGTCGGGATCGCTCAGCCCAAGACGGTCGAGGAACCCGGCGAACTGTTTGTCCAGCAACTGCGACTCTCGCAGCAGTTGCTGGTCGACGACGACCGCCGCGAGCACTGGAATGATGCCGACCATGGATCGCACCTTGACAGGCACGACGGTGCCGTTGGGCGTCACCAGCCGGTCGTAGGACAGCCCGTCTTCTTCGTCCCACAATTCCTGTGTCTCCATCGCGGCGTGGATGGCGGCGAAGTGCTCGAGGAACTTGAGCAACAGATCGACGTCTGGCCGTTTGCCGGACCGCGTGAGCAGCGCGGCGACGATGCCCATGACCAGGGCGTAGTACGCCATCCAGCCGGTGGCGTCGGACTGCTGGAGCGTCCCGCCCACCGGCAGGTGGGACCGATCGAGCGGGCCGATGTTGTCGAGGCCCAGAAATCCGCCTTCGAACAGGTTCGCCCCCGACTCGTCTTCGCGGTTGACCCACCACGTGAAGTTGACGAGCAACTTGTCGAACACTCGGCTGAGGAAGTCCAGGTCCCTTCCGCCGTCAATAGCGAAGACTTCCAGCGCCGCCCAGGCCTGGACCGGCGGATTGACGTCGCCGAAGTCCCATTCGTAGGCCGGCAGCGCGCCGCTGGGCGACTGAAACCACTCGCGGCACACCAGCACGAGCTGGTATTTGGCGAACCCCGGGTCGACGTGGGCCAGCGCCACGCAGTGAAACGCCAGGTCCCACGCCGCGAACCAGGGGTACTCCCACTTGTCCGGCATCGACATGATGTCGAACGCGTCGAAATTGCGCCAGCGCGCATTGCGCCCGCCGAGACGGCTGGCCGGTGGCGTTGGCTGGGTGGGATCGCCGTCGAGCCAGCGCGAGACGTCGTAGTAATACAGTTGCTTGCCCCACAACATCCCGGCGAAGGCCTGGCGCATCACCCTGGCCTCGTCTTCCGACGCGCCGGGCGGCGCCAGCTCGGCATAAAACTCATCCGCCTCGGCCTGCCGCAGGTTGACCACGTCGTCGAAGTCCGCCCCCAGCGGATCACCGCTTTGCGCCGCAGTCGCCGTCGGCCGCACGCGCAATCGCAATTCGACCGTGGCGCCCGCCGCAACCTGGAGCTGATACCAGAACGCGCACCTGGTGCCGCGCTGTTCCGGGTTGACCGTCGGCGCGTCGGCGATGACGTGATCGTTGATGCCATCTTTCGGGTATGGCGTGGTACCGGCCACACCAAACAGTCGCCGCGCGTTCGTTTCGTTCTCGCAGAACAGCAAGGTTGGCTGCGCTCCATCCGGAGCCGGGCTACCGAGGAGCTCGAGCTCGCCGAGATATGGATGGTCGATGACCACCGAGCGCGCATCGCGACGCTCCAGCGTGGGCTTCTGCGCGTTGGAGTCCCATGACCAGGTGTTGCGGAACCAGGCGGTTGGCAGCACGTGCAGCGTGGCGGAGTCCGTGCTCGGGTTGGTGACCCGCACGTGCATCAGAACGTCGGTCGGCTCAGCCTTGGCGTAGTCGACTTCGACAATCCAGTAGCGGTCGTCGTCGAACACGCCCGTGTCGAGCAGCTCGTACTCCGGATCGAGCTTGCCTCGCCGTCCGTTCTCCTCGATGAGCTTTTCATACGGGTAGGCCTGCCGCGGATAGTGGTACCGCCACCGGTTCCAGGCATGGCTGGGCAGCGAGTCGATGTACCACCAGTACTCCTTGGCGTCTTCACCATGGTTCGCCTGGGCGCCAGTCAGGCCGAAGATGCGCTCCTTGAGTATGGGGTCCTGCCCGTTCCAGAGCGACAGCCCCAGGCACAGACGCTGCTCGATATCGCAAAATCCGGCCAGTCCGTCTTCACCCCAGCGGTACGCGCGCGAGCGCGCGTGGTCGTGCGGCAGGTAGTTCCAGGCCTCGCCATTCGCGCTGTAGTCTTCACGCACGGTGCCCCACTGTCGCTCGCTGACGTACGGGCCCCAGAGATACCAGTCGCTGGCCTGACGCAGCCCGTTCTCCAGTCGACCGAAACCTTCCACCCGCTGACGCTCGGCGCTCACACGTACAGCTCCCCGGATTTTTCGGGCACGACCATCGACGGCTCGATGGGCAGAGTATCGAGCTGGCGGGTCATGTCTTTGCGCGTCCAAAGCGGCGCGTCCATCAGCATCGCGCAGACCAGGCGCCTCGTTAAGGCCAGACTCATACGTATTTCCCCGGATGTCAGAAACCCGCTCGGAGACGGTGCCTGCGTGCTCGCACCGATGCCCAGACTCGCCGAGTGCAGGTAGGCTGAACGTACCACGCGCGACAACTTCTATACCCACATCGGGGGTTCAAACGAGCATCGTGACGCAAGTACCGGCGACGCCGCCGCGAGCGGCCACACAGCGCACCTTGGGCGCGGAGACGACGGCCGAAATCCTCGTCATCTTTGGCATCACGGGCGATCTGGCCAAGGTTATGACCTTTCGCTCGCTGTACCGCCTCGAAAAGCGCGGCCTTCTGAAGTGCCCAATTCTCGGCGTTGCGGTCAACGACTGGACGGTCGAGCAACTGCGCGAGCATGCTCGCAACTGCATCATCGGCACCGGCGAACAACTCGATCCCCAGGTATTCGATCGCTTCGTCGCGAAACTCTCCTATTTGTCGGGCGATTTCACGGATGCCGCGACGTACACCCGCCTCGCGCAGGCGATGCAAGGGGCAAGCTCACCGCTGTTTTATCTCGAGATCCCGCCGTCGCTGTTTGCCACGGTGGTGAAGAATCTGCACCAGGCCGGGCTGACTCGCAACGCTCGGGTGGTGATCGAGAAGCCGTTCGGTCACGACCAGGTCTCGGCCACCGCCCTGGCCGATGAGCTGCACCAGTACCTCGCCGAGCCTCAGATTCTGCGCATCGACCACTACCTCGGCAAGATGGGTCTCGAGGAGATCCTGTACCTGCGTTTCGCCAATACCATGCTCGAGCCGATCTGGAACCGCAACTACGTGGACAACGTGCAGATCACGATGGCCGAGGACTTTGGCGTGGAGGATCGCGGCCACTTCTATGACCCGGTTGGGGCCTTGCGCGACGTGGCGGTCAACCACCTGTTGCAAGTCGTCGCCGCGACCGCCATGGAAGCACCGGCCGGCGGTGATCCGGACACGCTCCAGGACTACGAGCTTGCGGCATGGCGATCGGTGCTCCCCGGCAACCCCGCCCACTACGTCCGCGGGCAGTACGACGGATATCAAAATATCGACGGGGTGGCGCCGAACTCCACGACAGAAACGTACGTCGCCTTGCGTCTTGACATTGAGAACTGGCGCTGGTCGGGCGTTCCCTTTTCATCCGCGCCGGCAAGCGGCTGCCAGTGACACAGACCGAGGTGCGCCTGGTCTTCAAACACTCGCCGCGTCTCGGCTTCGGACTCGCCAGGACGACGAACATCCCGGACCAGTTTGTCATCAAGCTCGACCCGTCGACGGGCGTGCGCATGACGCTGAACGCGCGGCGCGCCGAGAGCATTCAGCCGGAGCCCGTCACGCTGGACATGGAATTCGCCCAGCAAGGCGGCGAAGGCGCCACACCCTATGAAGTGCTGCTCGAGGCCGCGATGGAGGGGCGCCGCGTACGCTTTACCCGCCAGGACGGCGTCGAGGAGGAGTGGCGGATCATGCAGCCGCTCCTGGATGCGCCGCCGCCCGTCCGACCCTACAAGCCTGGCACTTGGGGACCTGAGGCCGCCAACGAGCTGGTGCGCGCCCACGGCGGCTGGCGTGGACCCTGGATCGTGGGGTGATCTCAGGTCGATGGCTCCACTCGAGGTCGTCGCGATTGAATGCCCAGGGCGGCAATTCAGAAGCGAGATCGTGGGTGCGCTCGTCGACGCGGTTGAGCACGCCGCCGTACGCATTGTCGACTTGACGTTCCTGAGTAAGAATGCGTCCGGCCATCGACCACGCCGAATGGGAGCGCCTCTGAGCGATGAATGCAGGAGCTGAAGTCACTCCTGGCATCGCCGCCAGGCCGCCTGTTCCAGAAGTTCATGGATGATCGAGGGCTGATGCTGGCCTCCTTGCTGGCCTGGGGCATGCTGAACACGTTCCTGCCGCTGCTGCTGGGCATCCTTTCACTGATCGGGCTGCTCCTGGGCGACTCGGCCGCCGCCCGCGAAGCTGAGAATCGGCTACTCGCGGTGCTGCCCCCAGCCATCGACAGCCTGGTGCGCGACAGCCTGACGGCACTCACGCAAGCCGCCACCGGCGCGGGGCTGATCAGTCTCGGCTTGCTGTTGTTCGGCGGCTCCAACTTCTTCGTGACCCTCGAAACGGTGTTCGATCTCGTCTATCACGTTCCGGAACGCAATGTCGTCATCCAGCGAGTGGTGAGTTTCGCGGGGTTGTTCGGCGTTACCGCGCTGTTGTTGATCACCACGGGTGCAGCGATCCTGGGCAGCGGACTGGGCGAGACATTGAGCGCGTACATTCCCGCGCTGGCCGGCGCGGTGGATGCCGGCGTGGGCACGGGTATCTCGGTGAGCGCGCTGGTGGTCATGATGGTGCTGATGTACTGGCTGATTCCCAATCGGCGTCACAGCCTGCTGCATGCGTTGCCCGGGGCCGCTCTGGCGTCGGTCGCGCTGCTGCTGGTGGTGCGCATTTTCCCGATCTACATTGCGCTGTTCGGCGGCGGCTTCAGCGTGTACGCGGCGTTCGGGTCGATCCTGGTGTTCATGTTCTGGCTCTATATCGTCGGCGTGGTGCTTGTCGCCGGCGCGGTGCTGAACGCATTTGTGGAGGACCCGCAACGGTCCGTAGAGCTGGCAGCGATCGCCGCCCGCGCGCGGACCGGCCAGCTGGAATTCCCCGAAGCGAGGACCTGAGCGTTGAAGCCTCAGGTGACGCGGACGGATCGATGCCGTACGCGATAGGCGCCCGCATCGACGACCATTACGAGGTCCGTTCGGTGCTTGCCAGCGGCGGCATGGCGGACGTGTATCGCGCCACCGACTGCCGCAGCGGCGCCGACGTGGTCCTCAAGATTCCGCAGGTGACGCTCGCCGGGGACCTGGCGGCGTTCAACCGCTATCAGCGCGAGCTCGAGATCGCCCGCGGGCTGCGCTATCCCGGCCTGCAGCGGCTGCTCTCGGGTCCAGATGCCCGCTACATGGTCTTCGAGTACATCGAAGGCCAGTCGCTGCGCGGCTATCTTGCCCAGCGCGGCGGTCGCCTGCCGGTCGAGGAGGCGGTGGACATCGCCATTCAGCTGGCCAGGACGCTCGAGTACGTCCACGACCAGGGCATTGTCCATCGTGACCTCAAGCCGGAGAATGTCCTGATCGACGCCGAAGGCCACGTCACCCTGACTGACTTCGGCATCGCTCTGCGGCTGGCCTCCCGTCGGCTGACCTTCTCGCACCTGTCGAACGCAGTCGGGACGCCGGATTACATGGCACCGGAGCAGGTGCGTGGCGAGCGCGGCGACGCGCGGACGGATGTCTATGCGCTCGGCTGCGTGCTCTTTGAACTGCTCGCGGGCCAGGTGCCATACCCCACACTAAACGCCGACAACCTGGCCGCGATGCAGCGCAAGGTGGAGACCGAGCCGCCGCTGGTCCGCCGGTTGCGCCCGGAGGTGTCGCCGGCGATCGAAGCCATCCTGTACCGGGCGCTCCGCCGGCGGCCAGTCGAGCGCTACCAGTCGATGGCCGAGATGGCCGCCGACCTCCGCGAGCCAGAGGCGGTGACGATCCCAACGCGGTACGCCGCCGACGAGCCGCCGCCCAAAGCGCCCGGCGACCTGCCGCCGTGGCGCACGACGCTGACGATCCTGGCGATCATCCTGCTGGTGCTGGTCGCCGTGGGCGTGCTGTCGCAACTGACGCACCACCCGGCGACATAGCGAAGTCGCTAGGCCAGGTGGTTCGGTTGACCCACATCGTCGTTGGTGCGATGACGACGTTGGTGATGCCATGACGAGTCCGGACGTCGAGGGGGCGCCAGGTCGCCCCGCCCGGCATGTCGCTGATCGCCACGTCGAGGGCGGCATGTCGAGCAGGGGTGGAGGGGTCGCCAGGCCCGCTTGCGCGGCGATCGGCGGTGCGCTACTCGTAGCGCAGGGCGACAATCGGATCGAGCTGCGATGCTTTGCGCGCGGGATAGATGCCGAAGAACATGCCGATCGCCGCCGAGACGCCGAACGACAGCACGATGGCATTCCACGGCAGCACGGTCGTCCAGCCGGCGACGAATGGCAGCGCGACGGCCACCCCCGAGCCGACCAGGATGCCGATAATGCCGCCCATCAGCGAGAGCACCACCGCCTCCACCAGGAACTGCAGCAGCACGTCGCGCGGCTGCGCGCCGATCGCCAGGCGGATGCCGATTTCGCGCGTCCGCTCCGTGACCGAGACCAGCATGATGTTCATGATGCCGATACCGCCGACCACCAGCGAGACCGCGGCGACGCCGCCGAGCAGCATAGTCATGGTGTCCGAAACGCTGGAGACCCGCGAGATGATGTCGGCGTTGTTGCGGATGCTGAAGTCATCCGCCTGGTAGCTCGGCAGCTTGTGTCGCTGCCGCAGCAGGTCTTCGATCTGGGTGTTGGCGGTGTCGATCTGACTGCCGTCGGCGACCTGGACGATGATCTGGTTGATGTTCTGGGTGCCGAACAGGCGCACCTGGCCGGTGCGGAACGGGATCATGACCACGTCGTCCTGGTCGCCAAAGCCGCTGGCGCCCTTGCTCTGCAGGACGCCGATGACCGTGAACGGCACGTTGCGAATGCGCACGAGCTGGCCAACTGGCGACTGGCCGTTCGGAAACAGACTGGTGACAACGGTCTGACCGAGGATCGCCACGCTGCTGGCGTTGGCTTCGTCCTGGTCTGTAAAGGCGCTGCCCTGGGCAATGGTCCAGTCGTTGATCGTCAGGTAGTCAGGATCGACGGACTGAATGCGGGTCGACCAGTTCTGGTTGCCATAAATGACCTGCGCGTTGCCCGAGACGACCGGGCTGACGCCGCTGAGCCCGGGCACGCTTTGCTGGATCGCATCGGCATCGGCGGCCTTCAGGGTGATGCTGCTGCCCGCGCCCGCCGCCGCGCCGCCGCTGCGGGTGCTGCCAGGCGTGATCGTCAGCAAGTTCACCCCGAGTCCGGCCAGCTGGTTGCTCACGGAGGCGCTTGCTCCTTCGCCCAGGGCCACGATCGCGATGACCGCCGCGACGCCGATGATGATGCCGAGCGTCGTCAGCACGCTGCGGCCTTTGTTGGCGCGCAGCGCGGCGAGCGCTGAGGGAATGGTCTGGAAGACGCGAAGTCCCGCGCCACCGCGGACGGGCACTTCGGCCAGCAGGGCGAAGGGGTCGGACTGGGGCTCGGCTTGGGCGGGGCGCTCGCGAACGGCGGCGCCGTCGACGGGCGGAGCGTCGGCGGCGTGTTGGTCGTCGACGACCAGGGTTGCCATCAGTTACGTCCTCCGGCCGGGGCTGCTCCGCCGCCGGGGACTCCGCCACCACCACCTGGTGCTCCACCACCACCGCCGGGTGCTCCGCCACCACCACCTGGTGCTCCACCAGCACCGCCGGGCGCTCCGCCACCCGGGGCACCGCCAGCGGGAGCACCGCCAGCAGGTCGCGCGCCGCCGCCAGGCGGGGCGCCGCCGCCACCGCCGCCCGGGCCGCGGCCGCCGAATCCAAAGATGTTGGTCGTGCCGCTGCTACTCGACCGCGCAGTGGTCGAGCCGCTGGTCGAGGTGCCGGTGACCACCTCGTCGCCGGGCAGAAGGCCTCTGAGGATCACCGTATTGGTGCCATCCGTACTGCCGGTCTGGACGGGCACGCGCACCGGCGAGCCGTCACGGAGGACAACCAGGAAGGTCTGCGCCGCGCCGCCCTGGCCACCGCCGGCCTGCCCACCCGCGCCAGCTCCCGCCGGACCACTGCCGGCGGCCTGACCCTGTCCTTGTCCTTGAGCCTGACCCTGTCCTTGTCCTTGTCCTTGACCCTGTCCCTGAGCCTGACCCTGTGCTTGTCCTTGTCCCTGTCCGCCGCCGGCCTGCCGGCCACCGCCCTGACCCGCTGCGCCTTGACGTACCGCGCCCTGACCGCCGGCCGCACCCTGTGCGCCCGCGCCGCCCTGACCGCCCTGTGCAGACGCACCTTGGCCTTGAGCGCCCCCTTGACCGCCTTGAGCAGCCGCATCCTGGTCGTTAGCCGCGCCGGGACCACTTTGAGCGCCGTCCTGACCGCCTTGTCCAGCCGCACCCTGGCGGCTGGCCGCGCCGGGACCATCTTGAGCGCGGCCCTGTGCGGCCGCACCCTGGCCGCTTGCTGCGCCCTGGCTCGCCAGCGCTACCGAGCGCCCCGCACCCTGCGCGTAGGTGAGCGCCGAATTCGGCACCAGCACCGCGTTGTCGTCTTCTTCGGTGATGACCGTCACCGTCGCGGTCATGTCCGGCAACATGCGCGCGTCGGTGGGATCGACCGAGATCAATACGTTGTAGGTGACCACGTTCGACGTGGTCGTGCCCGCTGGCTCGATGCTCGCCACCGTGCCGGTGAACGTGCGGCCGGGATACGCCGTCAGCGTGAAGTTGACCTTCTGGCCCGGCTGCACCTTGCCGATGTCGGCCTCGCTGACCGAGGCGCTGATCTGGGGCGTGGTGAGGTCGGTCAGTGTCGCGAACGCGCCACTGGCGCTGCTGGAGGACGACGACGAGGAGGACGACGTACTCGAGGAGCTCGAGCTCACCGGACCGCCGCCAATCCACTGGCCCACCGCGCCGTTCAGCGCGGCGATCGTTCCATCCGCCGGAGCGACCAGCACCGCCGATGCCAGGTTGTTCTGCGCGGTCTGCAGCGCCGACTGGGCACCGGCAACCTGCGCCGTGGCCGAGTCGAGATCAGACTGGGTCGGGGGCGCCAGCGTCTGTGCGGCCGTGGCCATCTGCGACTGAACCGCCGCCTGATTCTGCGCAACCGTGTTCTGAGCCGACTGGACCGTGCCAGCCTGACCCACGACCGTGTTCTGCAGGCTCGACTGCGACTTGGCGAGCGCCGCCTGCGACTGGTCGACCGAGCTCTGGGCGGACTGCACGCTTGCCTGGTTCTTGCTCTGATCGCTCGCCTGACTGTTCTGCGCCGTCAAGCTGCTGTTCAGCGCCTGATTTGCGTTCGACTTGGCGGACTGAAGCTGCTGCTGGTTCTGGCTCTGCGCCGCCGCCTGTGCAGCCTGCGCGGTCTGCAGTGTGTTCTGCGCCGTATTCACCTGCTGCTGCGCCGACAGCACGGTCTGCTGGTTCTTGCTCAGGTCTGTCTGCTGCTGGGCCTGGGCGCTCTTCAACGCGTTCTGCGCCGAGGTAACGTTCGCCTGCGCCGAAACCAGCGTGCCCTGGTTCTTGGCCTGGTCAGATTGGAGCGCCGCCTGCGCCGTATTGACCGCGTTCTGCGCCGTCGTAATGCTCGCCTGCGCATTGGCGACCGTCTGGTCGTTCTGCGCCGAAGACAGGTTCTGCTGCGCCTGCGACACCGCGACGCTCTGGCTCGTCGAGTTCGGGCTCGACTGCGCCGCGCTGACCTGCTTGGCCGCCACGGTATTGCTGGCCGCGGCGACCGTCGCCGAGTTGTTCGCGGCCGACTGCGCGGCGGCCAGGTTGCTCTGCGCGTTCTGCAATGCCACCTGGTCGGCCTGCACGGCCGCCGCGATCTGCTGCTGCGTCGCGGCCAGCGCGGTCTGCGCGTTGTTCAGCGCATCCTGCGCGGTCTGCACGCTGACGGCATCCGCCCTGGTGGCCGCATCGGCCGACTGCTGCGCCGCGGTCAACCCCGCTTGCGCATCGTCGACGCCCTTCTGGGCGTTCTGCACCGCGACCGTTTGCTGCGCCAGCGTCGCCTGCCCCTGCGCGTAGCTCGACTGGAAGTTCGTCAACTGGTCCTGATACTGCTGCTGCGCGTTCGAGACCGCCGTCTGATCCGCCTGAGCGGCCGCGTCGGCCTGGTCCTGCGTACCCTGGAGCGCTTGCTGGCTCCCCGCGAGACCAATCTGCGACGTATTCACGTCCGACTGCGCGGCGCCCACCATCGCGTTCGAGTTGGCTTGCGTCGCCTGCAGGCTCTGCTGAGCGCCGACGAGCGACGTCTGCGCGGCGGCGACCTGCGCCTGAGCCAGCGCGATCTGCTCGGGCGTCGCGCCGGCCTGAAGCTTGGCAAGCGCCGCCTGCTGCTGACTGAGCGTGGCCCGCGCCTGGTCCACAGCGGCCTGCAGATCGCTCGTGTCGAGTTTGCCGAGCACCTGCCCGGCCTTGACCTGCTGGCCGACCGTAACGTCGACTTCGCTCAGCTTGCCCGAGTTTTTGAAGCTCAACGGGATGCTCTGCGGGTTGGTGATCGGCCCCGTCGCACTGACGGTCACCTGCAGCGTCCCCTGACGCGCGGGCGTGCTCTGGTACACCACCGTGTTATCGCCGCGCGTGAGCGGGTTGCCCTCCAGCGCAACGTAGGTGCCCCCGAGACCCACGGCCGCAGCCAGCCCGATCAGCAACAGGCGCTTGGGGACTCGCGCCTGAATGAACGGGCGGGCACGTGGGGTGGTGAGGGCCATCGGGGGAATTCTCCTGTCTGGTTCGCGCTGTTACACGACCTGCCTGTGAATCTACGTAGCCTACCTTGGAAGTTGCTGAGAGACCAACGAGCGCCACCGCTCGCACAGTGAGTGTCCTTCTAAAACGCGGCGCACGACCAGCGTGTTGCCTTCAAGTTTGGCGCACCGATTGGGCATGCGTCGATTATAGAACATATGTTCCAGAAGTCAAGCATTAATGACGCTCCCCGCGTTGCCTCAGAATTTTCCCGACCCGGCGGGTGCCAGTTGCGTCAAAACGAATCCGACCGGAGCAGATGACGATGAGGCGGTGCAGCAAGCCAGTCGGCACGATCTGGCGCGGGCTCTGGCGCCACGTTACGCGCGGGCCGG
>JAFAOS010000058.1 GCA_019247515.1 Chloroflexota bacterium
CCGGCCCGCGCGTAACGTGGCGCCAGAGCCCGCGCCAGATCGTGCCGACTGGCTTGCTGCACCGCCTCATCGTCATCTGCTCCGGTCGGATTCGTTTTGACGCAACTGGCACCCGCCGGGTCGGGAAAATTCTGAGGCAACGCGGGGCAACGCGGTACTATTGTCAAACTGAACAGATGTTCTATACTTTCGAGTGGACAACGCCGTCCTTGAAGACACAAAGTGGTGCCGTGGCTGCAAGCAGTGTCGGCCTTTGAATTGTTTCGGGTTCAAGTACCCGAACCGACGTTTTCGCCAGGGGCTGTGTCGCACCTGCCAACGGGAGGCCTCACGCATGTACTACCTGCGTGATCCTGCTCCATATAAGGCGCGCGCCAGAGAAGGCCGAAAGCGTGCGCACGAGCACAACATCGGGCGAGTTCGCGCGCTCTTGCGGTCGAGCGCGTGTGCTGACTGTGGGACGAATGACTTCGCTGTGCTGGAATTCGATCATCGCGAGCCTGCGAACAAAAGCTCAAATGTCGGCGAGTTACTCACTGGCTCATGGACCGTCGTGGCGGGCGAGATCGCAAAGTGCGACATCGTCTGCGCAAACTGCCATCGAAAGCGAACCGCGCGCCACTATGGTTGGCGCAGGCTCCTCGGACTGGAGTCGCTCGCGCTGCCCGAATTGCCCAGGCGAGGCGAGCGCGACTATGAGCGCATCAACAGCAACCGAAGTTGTTTAGCGCGGCGGCATCGAAACCGGGCATATGTCTACCAGTACTTGCGTGATCACCCCTGTGTTTTGTGCGGCGAAGCGGACCCTGTCGCCCTCGACTTCGACCATCAGGCACAAGGTGCGCGAAGTCACTGTCATCGCTGCTTTTGGTGGCTGGCGTGATCTCCTGCTCGAAATCGACAAGTGTCGCGTCCTGTGCGCCAACTGCCACCGCCGGCACACCGCGGCCGCGGCCGGACGCCTTCGGTGACGCGCGTCCGCCACTTTGCGCCTGGCCCGCCAGCGTATACCTTGTGCCGCAATGGAACGTCGAGGTGCGGACCAGGTGGCGACCATCGGCGGGGTGGTGCTTGTCGGCCTGGGGGTGCTGTTTCTCGTTCAGCAAGGGCTCGGCATCGACATCGGACGATTCGCCTGGCCCATCTTCATCTTGCTGCCTGGCTTTGCGCTGCTCATCGCGTTCGCGGTCGGGCCGCGCTCGGCAGCCGGGCTGGCCATTCCTGGTTGTGTCGTCACCACGGTCGGGTTGATCCTGGCTATCCAGAACACCTTCAACCTGTGGCAGACGTGGGCCTACGCCTGGGCGTTGATTCCGGCGTCGGTTGGCCTCGGGCTCAGGTTGCAGAGCGAGCGGCTTGGTCAGGTGCGGGCGATGCAGGTCGGCACGCGCATGTTCGAGTGGTCGCTGCTGGCCTTCGTGGTGTTGTTCGTGTTCTTCGAACTGATTCTGAACCTGAGCAATTTCACGAACGGCCCCCTGCGCACGATGGTCGGCCCGGCGGTGCTGATCCTGGCGGGCATCTACCTGCTCATGCGCCGGCGGCCGCGCGAAGCTCAGCCCAACAGCTGAACAACGCTCAGACCGTCAGCGCGCGCATCGGCTCGAACCTGCGCACCACTTCCTCGAGGGTGGCGATGACCGAGTCGGGGCCGGCGGACAGGTGGCGCAGGTGGGCACGCACGATCGTGACGCCGGCTTCTGCCAGCGCGGGTATCTGCTCCATTGTGCGTTCAACTGAGCCGCCAGCGGAGCCAAGCGCGTCACACACCTCGAGCCTCGACGGGTCACGGCCCGCGGCGGCGTACGCCGAGCGCAGTTGCGCAATCGCCGCGGCTTTCTGCGCAACGGTCATGCGCAGCCCGCCGTACGGCATCCAGCCGTCGCCGAGCTGGACCACACGGCGTATCTGGCGCATGGTGAACTTGCCGCCGAACCAGACGGGCATCCGTTCGCCAGAAGGCGGCCGCGGCGAGCAGAACATGCCGTCGAAGTTCACGAAGCGCGAATGAAAAGAAGCTGGCGCTGCTGACCAGAGCGCGCGGCACGCGCCGATGTTGTCGTCCAGCACCTGACCGCGCTCGGCGAATGGCACGCCCAGGGCGTCGTACTCGTCCTTGTGCCAGCTGGCGGTCACGCCGAGCACGAAGCGGCCGCGCGACAGGGCGTACAGCGTCGCCACTTGCTTGGCCAGCAAGCCGGCCGGCCACAGTGGCGCGATGACGATGGACGACACGATGCCGACGCGCGACGTCGCGCCCGCGATCGCCGCCAGCGTGACGAGCGCTTCGGGCTGAGGCTGCTCCAGGTGCCGCATCTCCCAGCCCTGGCCGGAGGTCAGCGCGCCCAGGCCCATGAGGATGTGCTCGGTGGTGTCGATGTAGTCGACGCCCAGGTTGTCGGCGGCGCGCGCCACTTCGAGGACGCCGTACTGCTCGTCGGGCGAGTAGCTTGCTCCTTCGACGGTGACCTGCAGACGAACCGGTCGAGCCATGCGTGTCATGTTAGTCGTGAATCCCGCGGCGCCCGGACGCTTGCTGGGTCAGTGGACCAAAGGGCCCGCAACTCTTCCGCCGCCGGCGACTCCGACGAAAATGTCCGTCGACATCGTTCGTGACGACCCCCAAGGCAGGGAACAGTTTGATCGCCGGCGGCGCGTGTGCGACGCATGTAGTCCTCAGAATGAGACGGCGCAAAGTGGGCCACCAGTGTCGGAACGACATGCTGGTCCTCAGTGCTTAGCGGCGGTACAGGCCGGCCATGTCGTTGCGGCGGATCTGCACGATGTCTTTCAGGAACTGGGGCAGGTGCTTGCGGACGTTGAAAGTCGACTCGCCGCGATAGGTGGTGCGCACCGGCAGCGTCTCAATGCGCGCACCGAGCTTGCGCGCTACGAACAGCACCTCGATGTCGAACGCGAACGAGTTGATGCGCGTACGCGAAAACACGTCTCGCGCCAGGGCGTGACGCAAGACCTTGAAGCCGCACTGGGTGTCGCGAATTGCCGACATCACCAGCACGCGGCGGGTGACCTGCACCACGCCGCCGGCCGCCAGCCGCAGCGGGCCTTCGGCTGAGGCGTATTCGGACAGCTCGCGCTGGCCGGCAACCAGGTCCGCTCCCTCGTCGATGAGCGTGAGCGCCGCCTCCAGGTGCTCGGGCGCGATGTTCAGATCGGCGTCGACATACGCGATCGCGGCACCCGCGGCGGCCAGCACGCCAGCTTTGACGGCGCCGCCTTTGCCGCGGTTCGGCCGCAGGGCGACCACCCTGGCGCCCCCTGTGGCAGCCACCTCGGCGGTCGCGTCGCGGCTGCCGTCGTCGACGACGATCACTTCGGACGAAAACGGCTCGAGACCCAGGTACGCATGCCAGCCCGCCAGGGTCGCGGGCAGGCGCCGCGCCTCGTTGTACGCGGGAATCACGACCGACACGTCCATGCCAGAGTGGATCAAAGTATCATCCGCCGACGTGGCCGTCACCGCGAGATCCTTCGAGCAACTGCTCGCCGCGAGCATCCCCTCGCTGGCCTGCACTCCGGAACCCTTTCAGGTACTGGACGCCGAGGGGCGCGTGCTCGGCTACGAGCCGGAGCTGTCTGACGCCCAGGTTGCGGACATGTACCGCTGGATGATCTTCGGCCGCCAGCTGGACCAGCGCGGCTTGCAGCTCCAGCGCCAGGGGCGCGTCGGGGTGTGGGGGCCAATGATCGGACAGGAAGCCGCCCAGGTCGGACTCGGCATGGCGCTCCGTCCGGGCGACTGGGTCTTCCCGTCGTATCGCGAGTCGATTGTGCTGTGCATCCAAGGTCTCGATCTGATCGACCTCTTCGCCTATTACCGCGGGCTGTACTGGCCGGCCGATCCAAACGCAAGCGGCGCGTTTCCCATCCAGATCGTCATCGGCGACCAGTCGCTGCATGCCGTCGGCGCAGGTATGGGCTTCGCGCTGCAGCAGCAGCCGCACGTGGCGGTCGGTGTGATCGGCGACGGCGCGACGTCTGAGGGCGACTTCCTGGAGGCGCTGAACTTCTCGGGTGTCTTCAACGCGCAGACCGTGCTCGTGGTGCAGAACAACCAGTGGGCGATCAGCATGCCGCGCAGCCGCCAGACCGCCAGCCAGACACTGGCGCAAAAAGGTCTGGCGCAGGGTGTGACGAGCGTCCTGGTCGACGGCAACGACGCACTGGCGATGTACGCGGTCAGCCACTGGGCCATCCAGCGTGCGCGAGAGCGCCAGGGTCCGACCTTGATCGAGGCGCTGACGTACCGCATTGGCGCGCACACGACCGCCGACGATCCGCGCCGCTACCAACCGCCCGAAGAGATCGAGCACTGGCGCGCGCGCGATCCGCTGGCGCGCCTGCGGCCATACGTCGAGCGCCGCGGGCTGCGGGACGCCGAAGGCGAGGAGGCGATGATCGCCGAGTCGCTCGCGCGCATCGACGCCGCGGTCGCGGAGGCGGAATCGCGGCCAATTCCCAGCCTCGACGCGTATATCCAGGCGGCCGGGTGAGCCGATGACGGGGCTGCTCATGGTCGAAGCCATCAACCGCGCCTTGCGTCAGGCGCTGGCCGACGACGAGCGGACGATCGTGCTCGGCCAGGACGTGGGAAAACTGGGCGGCGTGTTCCGCGCGACCGACGGACTGCAGGCCGAGTTCGGCGCGCAGCGCGTCTTCGACTCGCCGCTGGCCGAGTCCGCGATCGTGGGCACCGCCTTCGGGATGGCCCTTACCGGCATGCTGCCCATCACCGAAATCCAGTTCATGGGTTTCATCTACAAGTGCCTGGATCAGCTGGTTGCCCAGGCGGGCCAGATTCGCGCGCGCACGTGGGGGCAGCGGCATGCGCAGCTGGTGGTACGCACGGCGTACGGTGGTGGAGTTCGAACGCCCGAGCATCACTCCGACAGCCTGGAGGGTCTGCTCATCGGCAGCCCGGGCGTGAAGGTCGTGGTCCCCAGCACACCTGCGGATGCCGCCGGTTTGCTGCTCGGCGCCATCGCAGACCCGGACCCGGTGGTGGTCATGGAGCCCATTCGCCTCTATCGCGCGGCGCGCGAGGAAGTTGCGGAGACCATCGAGCCGATCAGGCTCGGAGCTGCCCGCGTATGCCGGCCGGGTGACGACGTGACACTGGTGGCCTGGGGCGCGGTGGCGCCGGCGGCGCTGGATGCTGCCGAACAGCTCGCCGCGGACGGCGTCCAGGTGGAGGTCATCGATCCGCGGACGCTTTCACCGCTCGACTGGGACACGCTGACCGGTTCGGTCGAAAGGACGGGCCGACTGGTGGTGGCGCACGAGGCGCCGCGCACCGGTGGACCCGGTGGCGAGGTGGTTGCTGGGCTGGTCGAGCGCTGTTTTTACGCACTGCGCAGTCCGCCGATACGCGTGGCCGGCGTGGACGTGGTGTATCCGCCGCAATTGCTGGAGGACGACTACCTGCCGAACGTCGAGCGCATCGCGGCGGCGTTGCGCACCGTCATGGAAGACTGAGCGGAGTGGCCTTCGAATTCAAGCTGCCTGATCTGGGCGAGGGCATTCGCGAGGCGCAGGTCCTGACCTGGAAGGTGACACCCGGGCAGGAAATCGCGGCCTTTGCGCCGTTGTGCGAGGTGGAGTCGGCCAAGGCGGCTGTCGAGTTGACGACGCCCGTGGCCGGGCGGGTGCTGGAGACACGCTTTGCCGAGGGCGACGTGGCGCACCTGGGCGACGTGCTGGTGGTGATCGACACGGCCGCCGGGGCGCAGACCAGAGAGCCCGCGATCGATTCCGTCGACGGAGCGCACGCCGGCGAACCGGAGTATTTCGGGATTGTCGGGGCGCCGCCCAGTCGTCCCGCCGCGCCAGCGCCGGCGAAGACGAAGACGAATCGGGTGCGCGCCGCGCCGTTTGTCCGCAAGCTCGCGCGCGAGCGGGGCATCAACCTCGAAGAGGTCGCCGGCTCCGGACCTCAGGGCCGGGTGCGGATCGCGGACCTCGAGTCGGCTTCTGTAGCGCGCGGTCCGCTGCCGACTCCGGCGCGGAGTGAGGCACCGCCGGCCGACTTGACGGCCGTCGAGGCGAGTTCGGTCATCCTGCTGCGCGGGCTGAGAAAGTCCATTGCCGACCACATGTCCGAGGCCTGGCGGCGCGCGCCCCAGGTTACCTCCATGGAGATTTTCGACGTCACCGAGCTCGTCCAGGCACGCGCCACACTCCGCGGCACCACCGAGGCCGCCAACGTGAAGCTCACCTACCTGCCGTTTTTCGTCAAGGCGTGCATCGAGGCGCTGCGCGCGGTACCTGAAGCCAATGCCGTCGTCGACGAGCAGCAGCAAGCCATCGTGCTCAAACGCGATTTTCACATCGGGATTGCGACGGCGGTCCCTGGTGGACTGGTGGTGCCCGTCGTCAGAAACGCGGATCGTCTATCGCTGCTGGAGCTTGCGCAGGAGATCGACCGGCTGGTGTCGGCGGCGCGCGAGCGGCGCGCGGCGCCTGCCGATCTGAGTGGCAGCACGTTTACCGTGACGAGTTTCGGTGGGCTGCCCGGGGGTGCGCTGTTCGCCACCCCGATCTTGAATTACCCCGAGGTGGCGATCCTCGGGCTGGGACGGATCGACCTCCAGCCGCGAGTCGTCGAGGGGCAGGTGGTGGCGCGCCAGTGCATTGGCGCGTCGTTCACCTTCGACCACCGGGTGCTGGATGGCGAGGGGGCGGGCAGGTTCATGGCCACGCTGCGGCGTTACGTGGAGCAGCCGCTCGAGCTGCTGCTGCACCTGCGATGACCGACCGGGCACTGCCACTGGTCGGCGAGCTGGGCGTCCTGGCGCTGGACCACACGGCCATCGCGGTGCGCTCGATTGCCGCTGCCCTGCCGCTGTACCGCGACCTGCTCGGCGGCCAGCCGAATGGCTTCGAGCGCCTCGACGAGCGCGGCTTCATGTGGTTGACGCTGCGCTACCCGAACGGCGCCCAGGTGGAGCTGCTGGAACCGGTGGGCAGCGCTGGTTTCTTGCACGGTTTCCTGGAGCGTTACGGCGAAGGCCCGCACCACATGACGTTCATTGTGGCCGACCTGGCGCGTGCCGTGGAGCGCGCCAGAGCCGCGGGGCTGCGCGTGGTCGATGAGGACTACGGCGATGAAAAGTGGCAGGAGGCGTTCATCTCGCCGCGCAGCGCCTTCGGCACGATCATTCAGCTGGCCCAGACGGCACTGTCGCCGACAGAGCGGGAGAGGCACTGGTCCGTCACGAGCTACAAAAGTTGCTGACGATTGCGGAATTGACTTCGCTCCCGTCCCTCTGAGAGCGGCTCTAGCAACTGGGATGAGTCGTGCGTATATGTGCCGCCGGTGCGCACGATTCACGCGCGCTTCGCGCTTGAAAAACTCTCTGCGACCCGAGAGGTGGTTGATGCGGCCGGCATAAATTTCCGCAATCCTAAAGAGCTTTTCGTAATTGCCGGCGTGAATCGGCGTTATAGCCGCAAACCGGAATGACGGAGGAACGCGAAACAGAGGTCGGCATCGGTGCCGATGCGATCCAGGCCGTGTTCTGCGGTATCAGCGACCTCAACGATTGTGTCGCGGCACAGGTTGGCGAGTTCCTGTGACTTGAGGTTGCCCC
>JAFAOS010000083.1 GCA_019247515.1 Chloroflexota bacterium
CCATGCGCTCCCAGTCGGTCATGTCTGGGAGGCTGACCATGTCCTGATCGGTCGGTAGTTCCAGGGCCAGTTGCCGAGCGGTCGGACGTGTGTCTCTGACGGCTGACGCGGCGGTCTCTACGCGGCGCGCCTCGGGTATCAGCAGCCCCAGCTGCCACTGCAGCTCACGCCGCGCCAGGCCGAACTCGGCCAGCGCCCCGACGCTGATCAGGTGCTCGGCCGCCGGCCGCGGCATCCCCGTCCGCCGCAGCAGGTCCGGCAGCGAACGATACGCGCCATGCGCCGCACGCTCCGCGACGATCGCCTGCGCCAGGTCCTTGCCGATGCCGCGCACGGTTTCGAAACCCAGCAAGATGTGCTCGGGACCGAGCGGCTTGCAGCGCGCGGCGCTGGCGTTGATCGCCACGCGCAGCACTTGCAAGCCGTGGCGCCGCGCGTCGCCGATCAGCACGTGCGGCGCATAAAAGCCCATCGGCTGATTGTTGAGCAGCGCGGCGTAATACTCGGCGCCGTAGTACTGCCGCAGCCAGGCGGACTGATACGCGAGCACGGCGAACGCGTACGCATGGCTCTTGGGAAAGCCGAACTCCGAGAACGCGCACAGCTTGTCGAACACGTCTCCGGACACCGTCGCCGAAATGCCTTTTTCACCGGCGCCTTCGACAAATGCCGCGCGAAAGCGCTCCATCGCCTCACGCGACCGCCGGCGGCTCATCGACCGCCGGAACTGGTCCGCCTGGCCGGGCGAGAATCCGCCCATTTCGATGGCGACTTCGAGGACCTGGTCCTGATACAGCACGATGCCGAGCGTGTCTTTCAACAGCTCGTCCAGCAGCGGATGGTCCGCTCGTGCCACGTAGTTCGGGTCTTCGCGCAGCAGCTCGCGACGGCGGACGTACGGATTGACCGCGCCGCCCACGATCGGTCCCGGGCGCACGATGGCCACCTGGACCGCCAGATCATCCAGATTGCGCGGCTGGGTGCGCGTGAGCATCTGGATCTGCGCCCGACTCTCAATCTGGAACAGCCCGACCGTGTCACCATTACAGATCGCGTCGTAGACGGCGGTGTCGTCGTACGCAATCGTGCTCACATCCAGCTTTTCGCCCCGACACTCCCAGATCAGCTCCAGGCACTCCTCCACCAGCGACAACATGCCCAGCGCGAGAAAGTCGATTTTGATGAAACGCGCATCGTCGCACGAATCCTTGTCCCACTGACAGATGTAACGGCCATCCATCGACGCCGGCTGCACCGGCACCAGCTCGACCACCGGTCGCGACGAGATGATCATGCCGCCCACATGCTGTCCGATGTGGCGCGGAAAGCCGTCGATCTGTTCGGCCAGCTGCATCAGGTGCTGCCACATCGGCCCTTCCGCCTGGCCCTGAAATTCGGGGAGCGTCGCCAGCTCGTGGCGCACGGAACTGGCCATGCCACCTTCCGAAAGCTTGGCCAGCTTGTCGATGGCCGGCGCCGGCAGTCCGAGAACTTTGCCCAGGTCGCGCACCGCGCTCTTCAGGTGATACGTCGCGAACGAGCACACCAGCGCCGCGTGCTCGAGGCCGTAACGTCGGTAGACCTGGAGGATCAATTGCTCGCGAATATCGCGCGCAAAATCCAGGTCGATATCCGGCACGGCTCGCAAATCCTCGTTGAGAAACCGACGGAAGAACAGCCGATTACGGACCGGATCGACGTGGCTCAGTCCAATCAAATAGCAGATGATCGAGCTCACCGACGAGCCACGTCCTCGGCCCGGAGGCAAGCCCGAGCCACCGCGTACCGTGCCGATACCTCTGACGCGCGTCGCCACCTGGGTCGCCTGCTCCTGGAGGTCGCGGTAGATCAGAAAGAAACCTGCCAGGTTGTGCTTGGAAACGAGATTGAGCTCGTCGGCAAGCTGGTGGCGTGCTTTTTCGCGCAGCTGCGGATCGGTATGCGCGGGTGGATAGCGTACGTCGAAGCGACTCTCGCAAAATGCCGCGAGCACCGCGTCGGCGGAGGAGTGCTGCTCACTTTCTTTGCGCGTGAAATCCGGAAAGTCGTACCCGAGGTCGCGATGATTGGCCAGATTGAATCCTTCGCACCGCCGCGCAATCCGTGCTGCGTTGTCGATGGCGTGGGGCGCCGTCGCAAAGAGTTCCGCTACCGCGCCGGGTGGTCTGAGAAAGAACTCGCTGTTCGGCCGTCGGAGGCGATGCGACGTCTCGAGCGTCGAGCGGTGTTTAACGGCGACCATCGCGTCCTGGAGTCGGTGACGACCTCGGACGTGGTAGTGGACGTTGCCTGTGGCGACAAGTGGGATGTTCAGCCGCTCTGAAAGTTGGGCCAGTCGGTGCAGACGTCGCGTGTCGCCCTGGACCAGATTGTGCTGGACCTCGATGAACGTACTGTCCTGACCGAAGATGTGCGCGAGTTGTTGCGCGGCATCTTCGGCTTGTGAGACCCGCTCGCGGTCGACGAGCCGGGCGACTTCGCCCTGCCGGCAACCGCTGAGCACGATCAGCCCACTGGCGTGCGCGGCGAGGTCCGCCGGATCGAGGGCGGGTGGCCGCGGGTCGTCGGCTGGCAGGTGTGTAGCGGCCGGCTCCCAGGCGCGCGTGCGTTTGTGGGCCAGCGTGACCAGGCGACACAGGTTGGCGTAGCCCTGCTCGTTTTCGGCGAGCAGCGTCAGGTGGACGGGGCCGGATTTCGCGTCGGTCAGCCCGTGCTGGAGCGTCAGCTCGACGCCGGTAATTGGCTGCACGCCCGCCGAGTCGCACGCCTGGGCGAACTCCATGGCGCCGTACAGACCGTCGTGGTCGGTGATGGCCACGGCCGAGTAGCCGAGGCTGGCGGCGCGGTTAGCCATCTCTTCGGGCAGCGAGGCGCCTTCGAGGAAGGAGTAGCACGTGTGCAGGTGCAGTTCGACGGCGCGGGCGACGGCCTCCACATCCGGAGTAGAACATAGGTTCTACACGCCGGCAAGGCCGACATGCCGGCACTCTTCTGTCAAGCTCAGGTGCGCTGTTCGAACCAGGCATCGGCCAGCAGGTCCTGATACATCGTCAGCAGCGTGCCGTCGTCCAGCACAACCGCGTAGTACATGCGCGAGATCGGGTGCTCACGCCACCATTCGTCGTCGATCCGCCAGTGGTCCTGAATGCTGGCGATCGTGCGCGGCGTCAGGCGTCCCTGGCGCCAGATCGCGACGATGCGCCCCTGCTCGTCGGTCTGCACGCGCAGGGGCATCGGCGCGTTCAGCGGTCGCAGATCGGACTTCTGGAGCTTGCGGTCCGCGGCTTTGACGAGCGGCCGAACAGTCGGCCCTACGGGTCGCATGCCACCTGCACCAGCGCCCAGCGCCGCTCGGGGATGCGCGACCACGGCTCGATTTCGATGGCGTGATACAGCGGCACGCGACCGTAGCGCGTGCGCAGCTGCCGCGCGGCTTCGGCAATTTCCGCCAGCTGGCGCGCGCGCGCCACGAACAGACCCGGCTGGCGCGCCGCCTCGCCGCCGAGGCCGAGCAGCTCCAGCGCCAGCTCGTCGATTGGCGCCGGCGGCAGGCCATTGGGCAGGTCGAGCTTGCTTTTGAGCGCGCGCCGCGCCGCGTCGCGCGTCGACAGCGCTTCTTTGAACGTGTACACGCGCTCCCACGAGGTGCCATCGGCCAGCAGCGCGCGCAAGCGCACCTGGCGCACCGAGCGCCCCTGCAGCGCTGGCTGCGAATACGTGCGCGCCAGCAACTGGTCGATCGCGGCCATGACCGCATCGATACTGCCGAGTGGGTCGTCGAAGCGCAGGCCGTCCTGGACGGCGGCCATGACCGGCCGGGCGACGACCGGCTCGGTGTCTTTGCCGTGCGCCACCCGCCACGCCTGGGCGCCGGGTGGCCCGAGCTCGGCCTGCACCGCGTTGAACGGCAGACGCGCCAGGTCACCGATCGTGCGCAGCCCGAGCAGCTCGAGGCGATGCTGCACCTCGGGCTCCAGCATCAGCAGGTGGCGTACCGACAGCGGCGCCAGAAATGCGCGGGTCTCACTCGCGGGCACCACGCACGCGCGGGCCGAGGCGCCGGGCTCGGCCATGCGCGCCGCGGCGGCCGCCGCGAACTTGCCGTTGGCGATGCCAACCCGCGGCCGCAGCAGGGCCGGCACCGCGGCGTGGATCGCGTCTTCGAGCGCGTCCAGGTTGCCGTACATGGCTTGCAGCCCGCGGATGTCGACGAAGAAATACCCGTCGTCGGCCGGTTCCACCAACGGGCTGACGCGCTGCAGATCGCTCAGTACCGCCTCGAGGACAGCCGCCGTGCGCACGGGATCCGGCTGCAGCACCATCGCTTCGGGACACAGCGGCACGACTTCGCGCAGCGGCAAGCCCGGCCGGATACCGGCGGCTTCCGCTTCGGGCGAGCACAGCTGGACGACTTTGCGCTCGCCAGGCGCGCCGCCCAGGACCAGCGGCCGACCGTCCCAGGCAGGGTGGCGCAGGATCTCCACGCGCAGCGCCAGCTGGGCGATCCAGATGCACGCAACCCGAACGGCAGGCCACATGCCTGTAGTATAGAACACACGTTCTGGGATCTGAATATTTACGTCGTGAAGTGACGCCGCAAAAGCGGGCCGCTGCGCGGAGCAGCGGGTGGGGTCGCCGTATCGAGGCAAACGCGGTCGCTGTGGCCGTGGCCCGGTTGGACAGTGCAGATCGCTTTACGCGTCGGAGGCGAGCTCGACGCGACGACCCTCGGCGGCGGACACGTAGGCGGCGTACACCAGGCGGATCACGTCGCGGCCCAGCTCGCCTTCGGACTTCGGCGCGCGACCCTCGGCGATCGATGCCACGAAGTCCTGAATCATCCCGCGGTGCCCCTGCGCCCAGTCCTCGTCCGGCGCGGGCGGGCTCCAGCCAGCCGAGGTCTCCAGCTTCTCGATCAGGTACTCGTCGCCAAAGATCGACGCCTCGGGCGCGAACGCCTCCACCAGGCGCGTGTGCGACAGGTTGCACCTGATGTGCGCATTCGACATCAGCACCTGGAGCGTGCTTTCCATGCCGCCCAGCACCGCGTCGGAGGCGAAGACCGTGCCGCGCGTCCCGTCGTCGAAGCTGACGACCGCCGTTGCCCAGTTCTCGACGTCCTGCCAGCCGCTGACCAGATAGTGGTGAGCTTCGGCCTCGAAGCCCGGCGTGCGGGTCAGGTCCGCCACATCCGCCAGCACCGAGCGCGGCCGTATCGGTTGCCCGGTGCGCCGCAATCCCTCCTGGCGTTTGAGGTGCAGCATTGCGCCCATGGCGTGGACTCCGAGGCGCAGCAGCGCGCCGCCGCCGGTATACCGCCACTGCTTCGAGTAAGGCGAATGCGAGCCGCTGTGGCACTCGCCGCCGCGCATCTCGAGGATCGCCCCGCCCGCGGCCGCCGCCAGACGATCGGCTTTGACAATCGAAGGGGCGTAGACCCAGTTCTCGGCGTACATCAGGCGGACGTCGTGCTTGCGGGCCGCCTCGACCATCGCCGTGGCGTTGGCATCGGCGACTCGCAGCATCTGCGTGCGCGGGACGTCGCTGAGCTTGACGTCTTCGGGCAGCTCGGCGCCGTCGAAGGCGGTCAACGGCTTGGAGCAGATCACGTGCTTGCCAGCTTCGGCCGCCTGGACCGCCATCGGTCGGTGCAGCGCGTTGGGGACGCACAGGTCGATCACGTCGACGTCTTTGCGCTCGAGCACCGGCTCCAGTTCGGCGTACACGTCTGGAACGGCGTGGCGGCGGGCATACGCATCCAGGCGTTCGCGGGTGCGACTGACGGCGGCGACGATGCGCGGCTCGCAGCCGGTCACGCCGGCGTAGGCCCGAGCGCGCGTCTCGGCGATGAAGCCGGTACCTACGATGGCGACGTTAACCTGCGGACGCGACATCCCTGCCTGTTTCGCAGGATAGCGGTCCAGTGCCGTGGGCGACTCAAGGGGCGCCCGACTGACTAGCTGTTCGCGGGCGGGTGGGGTGGCGGGTCGTCGGGTGCCAGGTAGCCGCCGATCGCGGCATACATTTCCTGTGCGGCGCTGCCCGAGAGATAGTTGCCCTTGTCGTCGAAGCTCTGCTCGTCGAACGTCGTCGCCAGGGCCAGGGCGATTTTCTTCGATGGCAGGTAGGCTTCGACCGCCGCGTAGCCACCGAACAGCGGATTCTGCAGCTGCCATGAGCCGTTGAGCACCACGCCCAGCCCGTAGTTGTAGAACTGGTCCAGGGTGCGGCAGCCAGGGCAGCCCGCCTGCGGGTGACCGAACCCCAGCAGGCCGGGGTCCACCTGCGCCTGATGCGAGGCGGCCGACAACAGCGCGCCCGTGCCGACTCCGACCGCCGTCGCGGCCATGTCGTAGATGTTGGTGTACTGGATGGCGCCCTGCGCGAGCGTCCACGACGGGCTCCAGAACGTCGACTCCTCGTAAAAGCGCGCCGAGGACGGAATTCCGAGCGCGGCGCGGCGCTCGGAGCTGAAGGCGTGCAACACGGGCGCCGGCATCTGGGCCGACCCCGGATCGTCGGTCTGGCGCAGCCCCAACGGGTCGAGCACGTACCGTCGCAGCAGGCTGTTCAGCGGTTGGCCGGTGATCCGCTGCAGCGCCTGACCCAGGATCACATAGTTGGTGTGCGCGTAGTTCCAGCTCGTGCCAGGCTGGAAAACGTGCGGCTGCCCGATGCCAACGTCGATGAGCTCTTGCGGCGTCCACTCGCGGAAGGGGTTGGCGTACGACGCGCTGGTGAAGCCGGCGTCCGGCACATAGTCCGCGTAGCCAGAGGTCATGTTCGCCAGCATGCGCAGGGTCACGCTGTCGGCGAGCGGGAGCTCCGGCAGCCAGGTGGCCAGCGTGTCGTCCAGGCTCACAACTCCCTGGTCGACCAGACGCAGCAGCAGGGTGGACATGTACGAGATGGCCACCGCTCCGTTGCGGAAGTGCATGTCGGGTGTGGCGGGCACCCCGGTCATCGATTCGCCGAACGCGTCGGTCACCAGCTCCTGGCCGTCGACGAGCACCCGCAGGATGACCGCGCGCAGGTTGCGCTGCTCCATGAGGGCGCGGGCGATGGCCACGACTTGCGCGGCTTGCTCGCCCGCGGGCGACTGGCTCGAGGCCGGCGGCACCTGCACGGGAACCGACTGCGCCGCCAGGAGCCCGGGGGTCAACGCCAGGCTGCCGGCCGCGAGGACCCCACCCAGCAAGCCGCGCCGCGAGATCGTCATCACGATGACGCCCCGTCGCGCGTGAACTGGCCCAGCCCGGTCACGTTGCCCTCTCCGTCGTGATTCAGGATGTCGACCAGCAAGCCAGTCGCCGTCCCATCGGCGCCCATGCTGAACGTCACCCCGCTGGGGCCGTAGGCGTTTTCGCCGACTGGCTGATAGGTGAACGTGTCGCCGTCGAAATGCGCCAGCGCAAACGGCTGCAAGTCAGGCCCAAGGCCGATGCTCAGCCCGGCACCCGTCGGCGCGACCTGGACCGTGCCGTAAAAGTCGTTGCGGTACGTGCCGGTGTAGGCGTCGAGATCGGCCGCGGGGCGGGCTTGGGCGGGTGGTTTGCTCCAGTCCACGTCATTGCCGTACGGGGGCTGGTTGACCGCGGCGAAGACCGGAGCCAGCAATTTCAGGTAGTCGTGCTGGACCTTCCCGAAGCGAGCCAGGTCCAGAAAGCTGAGCGCGACCGCCTCCGGCGCTCCCACCGGCGCGCCGTTGGTCAGCACCACGATGCCAAGCTTGTCGGCCGGCAACAGGTACACCGCGGTGGCCGCTCCGGTGTTGAAGGCGCCCGAGTGACCCAGGAGCACCTCGCCCTGATCGTCGTAGCTGACATTCCAGCCAAGGCCGTAGAAGCTGGCTCGATCGGTCGCCGGATTGCTCGGTGGACGCATGATCATCTGCGGCCGATGCGTTTCGGCCAGCGCTTCGGCGGCGACCACGGGCTGGCCGTCCAGCTTGCCGTCGTTCAGCTGCAGCCGCAGCCAGCGCGTCATGTCGCGGGCGCTCGAGCTGACGCCGCCGGCGGGCGACTGGGCGTCAGGGTCGCGGTTGTCGCGCGGCTGCCAGGTCTCGCCAACCCTGGCGTGGAGCACGGCACGGTCGGGTGC
Source organism: Chloroflexota bacterium (assembly GCA_019247515.1). GTDB lineage: Bacteria > Chloroflexota > UBA6077 > UBA6077 > CF-72 > CF-72. The sequence continues at coordinate 8,101 of JAFAOS010000083.1, forward strand.
GGCCTGGTAGTCGGCATAGCGTGAGCTGGTACTGGTCATGCCCGCGGGCTGGTACAGGCGGCTCTCGGCCAGGTCTTCCCAGGACGATCCAGCCGCCCTGGCCGCGGCGACCGCCGCTTCGGTCAAGCCGTAATTCGTGTACGCGTACTCGGCGCGGAAGCGATTCTCGAGCGGGACGTAGCGCAGGCGGTCCAGGATCGTGTCGCGCGGAAACCCGAGGTCCTCCAGCAGGTCGCCAGCGTGGTCGAACAACCCGCTGCGGTGCGCGAAAAAGTCGCGCAGGGTCACGGACTGGGTGACGTACGGATCGGCCAGGGCGAAGTCGGGGTCATGCTTGACGATGGGATCGTCCCAGCTGGCCTGGCCGGTGCCGACCACACTCGCCACGATGGTCGACGCGACCGGCTTCGAGACCGACGCCAGCTGGAAGACGGTTTCAGCATCGACCTGCGCGGGCTGACCCAGCTGGCGGACGCCCATGCCCTTGAGGTAGACGACGTCGTCGCCGTACACGACGCCGATGGCCATGCCCGGCACGCCGGTGCTGGCCAGAACGTCGTGGGCCACCTGGTCCAACTGCTGCACGGCGGCGTGGACCTGGTCGCTGGTGACCGTGGGCGGCGGGGCGGATTGTGCGTTGCCGATCGACGTGGGACTGCTTGCGAGCAGCGCCAGTGAAAGCCCGCCCGCGACCGTGAGCCGGGCAAGGCGACACGATGTCTCGAGAACCGTACGCATGATGCTCACCTCGAAGCCAAAGGATCAGTCATCTCTTTCCAAGGCGGTCGCTACATACCTTTTTGGACCAGGATCTCGCCGCGGAGGGTGGCCAACGGGCGCGCCAGCGGGGTGGCGTGCGCCGCCAGCCAGTCAGCCAACAGCCGGTCTGCCTCTTCCAGCTGGGCTTCGGTCTCGAACACGCTGACGGTCGCGAGCATCCCGTCGCGGGCTTCGAGCAGCGCATAGGAGATGAACCCCGGCGCCTGGCTCACCAGCCTGGCGAGTTGCCGACCGACCTGGACGAGCTCGGCCTGTGACGCACCACAGCGCTCATAGCGGCCAAGGCTCGCGTGCATCACCTCGACCCTACGCCGCGGGCCGCCGTCTGCCATCTAGAGCCTCGATATTTTCAACCGCTGCCTCGGCGGCGCCGCACCTACTGGATTTCGATATCTCGGCTGGTCGCCCGGTCCGCGACCTGCCAGCGTGAGTGGAGGTCGAGCTTCCGTAGCAGGTTTTGCACGTGGACACCCACGGTTCCCACGCTGATCGACAGCGCCTCGGCGATCTGCCGGTCAGACAACCCGCGCGCCAGGAGCGCGACCACCTCCCGTTCGCGGGCCGTCAAGCGCGCGTCGTTGCTGCCGACGGCCGTAGCCGCTTCCGGCGATGGCTCGGCGATGGCCAGCGCCTCGTCGATCGCTTCGTCGACGCTCAGCGCGGCGCCAGCCGCCATCGCCGCGGAAAACGCGTCCTCAGTCAGTCGCGCTCGTAGCTTCGCCACCAGCCGGTCGTGGCTCTCACGATTGATCAGCGCGTGCGCTGCGCCAATCCGTACCCGCACCGACTCCGAGGCGCCCAGCAACCGCGCCGCCCGCTGCGGGCGGGACTGCGCCGCCGCGGCTTGCGCCAATCCCGAGAGGCCGAAATGCAGGAAACTGAGGTCGCCTACCTTGCGATGTCCGAGCACGCCTTCGGCCAGCCGCAGCGAGCCACCGGAAGCGTCCCCGCTGGCAATCAGGCAGTGACCAAGCATGGTCAGCGTCATGGCAACGTAGCGCACGTCGCCCGCCTGGCGGAACAGGCCCAGGCTCTCCTCGAGCATCGAGCGCGCCGTGCTGAGGTCGCGCAGGTGAACGAGGGTTACTCCGCACGTGAGCAGCGCCTGTGCGAGCCCACGCTGGTTGCCCAGGGCGCGCTGCGCGCCGATGCTCTGCCGCAGCAGCGCCGCGGACTCAGCGTGACGACCGCGGCGGCGGGCGAGCGTCCCCAGCCAGATCAGCGTATTGGCAGCCCCCGAAGCATCGTCCAGATCGTGACTGAGTCCCAGACTTTGCTCGAGCAGCGCCTGCGACCCGTCCAGGTCCGCTTGCCAGTGGGCGAGCTGACCGGCAGCCTGGAGCGCGTCTCGGCGACGTTCGATCCTGGCCGAGGTTGCCTGAGGTGATGCCAGAGCCGCTTCCAGTTGGCGCCGACCCTCACTGAGATGCCCGCGGGCTTCCCAGTACGGCGCCAGGGCGATCACCAGCCGCAGCTCGCGTTCGTCCGTTTCGTGGTCACGCAGCCACCGAGCGGCCGCCCGCAGGTTGTCCCGTTCGGCGTCCAACTGCGCGAAGCCGTCGGTCTGGTCGGGGCCGGCTAGCTCGGGACTGATCCGCTCGGCGAGGGCGAGATACCAGTTGGCGTGTTGTGTGCGGGTGCCCACCTCTTCGTCCGACGCTCTGAGGCGGCTTTCGGCGTATTGACGTACCGGCTCGAGCAGGCGGTACCGCGCAAGGTGACCCCGGGTATCGACGACGACGAGCGATTTGCTGACCAGGCGAGCGATGAGGTCGAGCACGTCCGCGCTGGGCAGGTCGTGGGTCTGACAGATTGCTTCGGCGGCCTCGAGCTCGCAGCTGCCGGCGACGACCGCCAGACGGCGAAAGACGGCCTGCTCTGGCTGGGCGAGTAGGCCGTAGCTCCAGTCCAGCGTGGCCTGCATGGTTTGCTGGCGGGTCGGCGCCGCCGAGCTGCCACCGCCCAGGATGGCGAAGACACGGTCCAGCCGGGCCACGAGCTGCTCGAGCGACAGCACCTGTAGACGCGCCGCGGCCAACTCGAGAGCCAGTGGAATGCCTTCCAATCGACCGCAGACCTGAGCGACAGAGGCGGCATTGGCGGGGGTGAGCTGGAAGGACGGATCGAACGCGCGGACGCGCTCGACGAACAGCCGCACGGCAGCGTACTCGCTCAGCCGCTCGACCGCTGGCGCCTCGTCCGGGTCGGGGGCGCCGAGCGCCGCCAATCGCAGGACGCGCTCGCCGGGCATCTGCAACGGCTCGCGGCTGGTCGTCAGCAGACGGAGCCTCGGGCACGCTGCCAACAGGTGTGTCGCCAGTTCCAGACAGGCGTCGAGCACGTGCTCGCAGTTGTCCAGGACGAGGAGAGCGCTGGTCGGCTGCAGGAAGGCCTCGAGCGAGTCGAACGCTGAGCGACCCGGACTTTCTGGCGCGCTCAGCGTCGCCGCGACCGTCTCGGGCACCAGGGCCGCATCGGCGATGGGCGCAAGTTCGACCAGCCAGGCAGCGTCGAACTCCGGCTGCAGCTCCCACGCGACCCGCAGACCCAGTGCCGTTTTGCCGACGCCGCCCGGTCCGACCAGCGTCAGCAGGCGCGCGGACGAGTCGGCCGGGTCGAGAAGGCGATGGGCGGCGGCCAGGTCTGCCTCGCGACCGACCAGGGTCGTGAGCGGCGCGCGAACTCGAGGATGCCGCCGCGCAGTGGCTGCGCCGTCTCGCGGGGGCTCGGGCGTGCGACGCGACGCCTGGGCGAACGCGCTGCGCTCTTCTGGGGAAAGCCCGAGCGCCTCGGCCAGGGCGCCCAGTGTCGAGGGATAGGGTGAGCGGCGGCTGCCGCGCTCGAGCGCCGCGACGGCGCCCGTACCCAATCCGGCTCGCTCGGCCAGCGCCTCCTGGCTCAGTCCGGACCTGAGGCGCAGTGCGCGAAGCTGTGCGCCGAAAGCTGAAGCGTGTTCCCGCGTGGACACCGGTCTGACGGTTGGAAGAGCGCCCGCCGCGGTAGAGAGCGCCGCCCCAGAATAGCCGATAGCCAGTCCTCGATGCGCGAAGTGTCGCGGTGCTGTGAGGGCAGTGAGCCTGTCGGCCTCAGTCGGGCGAGGTCATGCTGGCCGGACCTGGATGAAGGAGCGAACGAGAAAATGAATCTCCTGCACACTTCCGCGCGATGGCGGTTGGCGAGAGCCGCGACCACCACGGCCCTGGCGCTGATCGTGATGGCCCCGAGCGCAGCTCGAGCGCAAACCCCTGCTCCCGGGGGCAGCGTTCCAAGCGGGGCGCAGAAGGTCATGGACAAGGAGCCTTACGCCACGGCCCGCTGGCTCTACTACGTTGCCGACATGAAAACGGGCGAGGTCCTGCTCTCGAATCGGCCAGGCGAGATCGTCTTTACCGGCTCGACCGCCAAGAACTTCACCATCGGCTCGGCCTACGCCATCCTGGGCCCCGACTTTCGCATGACGACGCCCGTGTATGCGACGGCGCCCGTGATGAATGGCGTGGTCAACGGCAACCTGGTGCTGGTTGCCTCCGGCGACCTCGCACTGGGCGGTCGAGGTGCGCTGCAGGATAAATTCAACCAGTCGTTCACGGCGACTGCCGTAGACCACGTGTACGGCGACATCGCGCCCAACGCGGTCAAGAACGCGGATGACCCTCTGGCAGGCCTGACCAGCCTGGCGACGCAGGTGGCCAGTAAGGGCGTCACCAGCATCCAGGGCGACGTGCTCGTCGACGACCGGTTGTGGCAGACCGAGACCGGCCACGAAGGGCCCGTGCCGCCCATCTTCGTCAACGACAACATCCTCGACATCACGGTCACACCCGGCGTCGCCGGTGCGACGGCCTCGCTGGCCATCAACCCGACTACCTCGGCCTTTGGCGTGCAGTCGAACGTCATGACCGTGCCAGGCTCGGACGCCAAGCTCTCGGTCACCGCCGACCCCGCCGATCCGCAACTGTTGCTCGTCGCCGGCACCATCGGCGTCGATGCCGGACCGCGTCTGACCATCTATCGCATTCCCGATCCGGCGTCGTGGGCGCGCACCCTGTTCATCGAGGCGCTCGGTCGAGCCGGCGTCACCGTCGCCGCGGATGCAACCCGTCCCAACCAGACCGCCGCGCTGCCCGCGGCTGGCAGCTATGACCCCCAGCTAGAGCTGGCCTCGTTGAGCTCGCCACCGCTCAGTGCCATCGGCAGCATGATCCTGGAAACGAGCTACAACACCGGCGCCAACACCATCCTGTGCCTGCTGGCGGTGCACGCGGGCTCGACCAGCTGCAGCGACGGCCTCACGCCCATCCGGACCCTGATCCAGCAGGCCGGCCTCACGTCGAACGACGTGGTGCTGACCGACGGCGAGGGCGCGTACCCGGCGTCGGTGACCCCCGAGCAAATGGCTCGCTGGCTCGCCTGGACCCAGACCCAGCCGTGGGGCGCGACCTTCAAGGCCGGCCAGCCTGTCCTGGGCGAAACGGGCACACTGGCGAGCGCCGGTCAGGACAGCCCGGCGCGCGGCAAGGTGCTGGCCAAAACCGGGACCGTGGCCGCCGCCGACCCGGCGACCGGACGCGCGCTGTTCAACGTCCAGAGCATGGGCGGTTTCATGCAGACCAATGACGGACGCTGGCTGGTCTTCGACGTGTCGATGAGCGGCGCCACCTATTCGGACCCGTTGACCGGGCTGGTCCAGGCTACCGACGACGTGGGCGAAGTCACCGCCCAGTTCCAACAGGCGCTCTCGCACTGAGGCGAGGCACGATCGGCTACGCTTGGCAGCGTGCTGCGCGACTCTCTCCGAGCGCTCGTTTTTGACGTCTTCGGCACCTGCGTCGACTGGCGCGGCTCGGTCATTCGAGCCGGCCAGTCGGTCCGCCCCGAGGGAGTCGACTGGTCCAGTCTGGCCGACGAGTGGCGGCGCGAGGGCTACATCCGCGGCATCGCCCGCATTCGCGCCGGCGAGATGCCGTACGTCGGCAGCGACGTGCTCTTCCGCCGCAAGCTCGACGAGCTGATTCCCAAATACGGCGTCAACGGCCTGTCGGAAACCGAGGTCGACGACCTGGCGCATGCCTGGAGCCGCCTGGACCCCTGGCCAGACACGGTCGCCGGCCTCCAGCGGCTCAAGTCGCGTTACATCATTTCACCCCTGTCGAATGGCTCGTTCGCCACTCTGACGGCGATGGCCAAGCGCGGCGGCATGCCCTGGGACTGCATCATCTCGACCGAGCTGCGCCAGACCTTCAAGCCCGAGCGCGAAGCGTATCTGCTGGCGGCGAACCTGCTCGAGCTGCGACCTGACCGGGTCATGCTCGTGGCGGCGCACGACAGCGACCTCAAAGGCGCACAGGCGGCCGGCCTGCACACGGCGCTGGTGCCGCGTCCGGCCGAGTGGGGCCCCAACGCTCCGCCGCTGCCCCCAGCCGATCCCTCCTTCGATTACGTCGCCACGGACTTTGGCGACCTGGCAACCCAGCTCGGCATTCCCGCGTGAGCGAGCTGGATGCCGAGCAGATCAAGGCGCTCATCCCCCACCGGCCGCCGTTTCTGCTGGTCGATCGCGTCGTCGAACTGGAGTCGGGCAAGCGGATCGTTGGGCTGAAGGACGTCAGCCTCGAGCGCGACGCCTTCTTGCGTGGGCACTTTCCCGACTACCCGGTGATGCCGGGCGTCCTGATCGTCGAGGCACTGGCGCAGGCCGGCGCGGTACTCGTCATGCAGGACCGCTCCCGCGCGGGCAAGATTCCGTATTTTGCGCGCATCGACAACTGCCGCTTCCGCCAGCAGGTACGGCCGGGCGACACGCTGCGCCTGGAAGTGGAGGTGACCTCGTTTCGCGAGCCGGTTGGCAAAGCGCACGCGCGGGCGCTGGTTGACGGCAAGCTCGCGTGCGAGGCCGACCTGACCTTTGCCCTCGGCGACGCGCAGGCTACCCCGTAGCTCGGCTCGACTGACCCTGTTGCGGCTGGCCGCCCGTGGACTGTCGCGGCTGGCACCCGCGCCGCCCCGACGCATTCGACGCGCACTGCTCATCCGTCCCGATCACGTCGGCGACGTGCTGCTCAGCGCGCCAGCGGTTCAATTGCTGCGGGCCGGCCTGCCGGATGCGCGACTGGTGTACCTCGTGGGGCCATGGAGCGCCGCGGCTGCTTGTTGCGGCCCGGCGCTCGACGAAGTTCGGACCCTCGCCTTTCCCGGCTTCACCCGCCACGCCAATGCCAATCTTCTGGCGCCATATTTCACGCTCGCACGTTCTGCCGCCGAGTTGCGCGACGAAGGCTACGACCTGGCCGTCGTGCTGCGCGCCGACCACTGGTGGGGCGCCCTCCTGGCACTCTGGGCCGGCATTCCGCTGCGTATCGGCGCCAGTACGCCCGAGACGCGGCCCCTGCTGACCCACCTCAGCCCCTCTCGGCCGACCCGGCCCTGGGGCGAACAGGCCCTGGACGTCGCGCGTGTAGCCCTCTCCGCGGTCGGGGCCGCGCCTGTGACATCTGACGCAGCCCAGCAGTTCACGGTGACCGACGCCGCGCGCGCCGCGGCAGACACCCTCTGGCGCCAGCACGGGCTTGCGTCGCAGCGCGTCGTCGGCATCCACCCTGCCGCGGGCGCGCCGCTCAAGAGCTGGCCGCTCGACCGCTGGGCGCGTCTGGCAGATACGCTCCTCGACAGCGGCCTCGGCGTCGCGCTCATCGGCGCGCCTGACGATGCGGAGCTGCTGGCGTCGATCGGCCGGCGCATGCGCGGCCGCGTCCCGACTCTGTCCGGGCAGCCGTTGGAGGTCTCGGCAGCCATTTACGCGCGCTGCGGGCTGCTCGTCAGCGTGGACAGCGGCGCCGGACACCTGGCGGCGGCGGTCGGCACCCCCACGGTGCGGCTCTACGGTCCCGCGTCGCCGACCATTTTCGGGCCATGGCCAACCGCGTCAGGCCACCGAGCGCTGGTGACGGACGCGCTTGCGTGCGCGCCGTGCGGTTATCTCGACTCGCCGCCCTGCGGGGCGCGCGCCTCGCCGGCCTGCATGCTCGCGCTGGAGGTCGAAGATGTCTTGAATGCCGTCAGAGTTGAACTGCGCCAAGGCTAAAATCCGGCACATGCCGGCGCCGGCACGCGTCCTGGTCGTCAAACTCGCCACCCTCGGCGACGTGCTGACGATGACCCCGACGCTGCGTGCCATTCGGACCACCTTCCCAGCCGCGCACATCGGCGTGCTGACCACGCTCGGCGGCGCCCAGGCACTCCGCGGGCTCGACAGCTACGACGAGGTCGTTACCTTCGACAAGTTCGCCTTCGACCGCCCACGTGACGCCTGGCGCAGCCTGCCCACGGCGCTCGGACTCGCGCGCGACCTGCGCGCGCGCAAGTGGGACACGCTGCTCCTCTTGCATCACCTGACGACGCCGTTCGGCATCGCCAAATACGCCGCTCTGAGCCTCGGCAGCGGAGCGCCGCGACGCGTTGGCCTGGAGAACGGACGCGGCAGGTGGTTTCTGACCGACGGCGCCGAGGACCGCGGCTTCGGCTGGCAACACGAGGTGGACTACGCCTTGAGCGTGGCCAGCGTCCTCGGGGCCAGGCACCCCACCACGCCTCGGCTCGAGCTGGAGGTCACTCCCGAGGACGACCAGTGGGCGGCCGCGCACCTGCCCGTGAAGGACGCGGTCCTGCTCGTGCCCGGCTCGGGGTCCTTCAGCCGCGCGCGCCGCTGGGCGCCCGACCGATTCTCGGAGGTCGGCCGACAACTCTCCGCACGCCATGGCCTCGCACCGGTTGTCCTGAGCGGTCTAGCGGAGGACGAGCAGGTGCTCGCCCTGCAGGTCGCCTCGGGTACGGGGCCGGCCACACGCATCGCTCCAGCGGCGCCCACTCCGCAAACTCTCGGCGCGCTCGTGCGTCGCTGCCGCCTGGTTGTCGCCAACGATGGAGGTGTCGTCCACGTCGCCACGGCGGTGGGGACGCCGGTCGTCGCCATTTTCGGCCCGAGCAATGCCGCCGCCTGGGGACCGTATCCGGCGCAGGACCCGCGCCACCAGGTCGTGCGCGAGCAGCTCGCGTGCTCTCCGTGCATTCACCGCGGCCACAGCTTCGGTACGCCCCAGGGCTGCCCGGCGCGCACGTGCCTGGCCCTGATCGAGCCGTCAGCCGTCGTTCGGGCAGCCGAGCGCGCGCTCGGCGTCGACGAACGTCTGGCGGTGCCCGCGTGAGCGCCAGCATCGAGGGCGGCACCCTCCACTGCGCGCGGCATCCACATACGGAGACCGTCCTGCGCTGCGGTCGCTGCGACACGCCAATCTGCGCCAGGTGCCTGGTCATGTCGCCGGTCGGCGCGCGCTGCCCGACGTGCGCCCAGGTCAAGCGCTTCGCCACGGGCCTCAAAACTCCCGAGCTGGCGAAGGCCATCGGCTACGGCATCGGGCTGGCTGCTATTGGCACGCTCATTCTGACGTTCATCCCCTTCCTGGGGCTGTTTGGCTATGCGGCCCTGGGCTTCGGCGTTGGAGAAGTCGTCTCGATCGGCGCCAATCGCAAGCGGGTCCCGGCACTGGCGCCGATCGCCGTCGCCTGCCTGTTTGTGGGCTTCTGGGTAGGCACGCTCGGCTTGCTGGTTTACAACGGCAACCCGCTGAGCGTCGGGCTGGTGCTGGTGCCGCTGCTCCTCCTGTTCCGAGGACTGTCGGTCGCGGGCATCGCCGCGTCGCCACTCATTGGCCTGCTCATCGGCGCGCTGCTCGCGTGGATGCGCGTGCGTTGAGCGCCGACTTCGAGGACGTCGCCAGACTCGCGGGCCGCAGCATCCTCGTCGTCGGCGACCTGGTGCTCGACGAGTACGTCACCGGACGCATGACGCGGATCTCGCGCGAGGCGCCGGTGCCAATTGTCGAAGTCGTCGACAAAGAAGACCGCGCCGGTTCGGCGGCCAGTCCCGCGGCCAACATCATCGGTCTCGGCTCGTACGCGAGCGTCGTCGGCGTGATTGGCTGCGACCCGGCCGGCAGCCGACTGGAGACCCGTCTGCGCGAGGTGGGTGTCGACGACCGCGGGCTGGTCCGCCAGAGCGAGGTCAGCACGTCGACCAAGACGCGCATCCTGGCCGAGGGCTTCACTGGCGGACTGCACGGCCGTCAGCAGGTCATGCGACTGGATGGCCTGGCGCGCCTGCCGGCGACCGCGGTGGACGCCTGCGCCGCGCGCGTGGCGGGGCTGGCCGCGGATTTCGATGCCGTCCTGCTCTCGGACTATCGCGGCGGTGTTGTCAGTCAGGCCAGCATCGACGCGGCGCGCGCCAGCGGCCGACCGATCACCGTCGATTCCCAGGGCGACCTGCGTCGCTTTCGGTCGTTGGACCTCATCAAGGTCAATCAGGCCGAGGCGCAGGCGGCGCTCGGATCCGACGACGTGGACGTCAGCGGCGAAGCGCTGCGGCGGGAGCTCGAGGCGCGGGTACTGGTCGTCACCCTCGGCGCCGACGGCATGCTGATCTTCGACGGCCAAGCGCGGCCACAACGCGTGCCAGCGGTCCGAGTGAGCCAGGTGTTCGACGTGACGGGCGCCGGCGACACGGTCATCGCCGTGCTGACGCTGGGCCTGGTGGCGGGCCTGAGCACCCGCCGCTCGGCGGAACTGGCCAGCGCGGCCGCCAGCGTCGTCGTTCGGCGCCTGGGCGTGGCCGTGGCCACCCCGTCAGAGATCGTCGAAGCGCTCGGTCAAGTGTGAGGTAGCTCGCGCGAGACGACGAACAGAATCAGCGCAAACATGAGCCCGTACAGGCCGAACGACATGCCGACCGTCCAGCGGATGCTCGCGGCCATTGCCCGCTCGATCTGGGCTTCCAGGCTGCCCTGGAGCTGGGCAGATCGAGTGTCGAGCTGGGCGAAACGGGCGTCGAGCCGCGCCTCGAGCGAGTCGAAGCGCGCGTCAATGCGCGCCATGGCGAGATCAAACTCGTGACGTGTGACGAAATCGGAGCTTGCTGATGAAGTCATGGCCCAGCTATGCCACTCGAGGCGTCACGCCGCGCCCAGATTATGGCACTCCGGAGCCCGCTGGCTCGGGCTCGGGCTCGGCGTCGCGCTCGCGTTCTGCGCGCCGCTTGCGCGGGGCCCGTAGCCGCCAGCACGACGTCTTCGACTCCAGACACTCCTGCTGCTCCTCGATCGTCGTCGGCGGCGTGTTTTGCAAGCAGATGACGTGGTACAGCACCGTGCGGCCCTCGTGCTGCTCGCCGTCGCCAATCCATCGCTCCCGATAAAACGGACACGCCATCCTGAACCGATGCCAGTTCGGGTTATCGGGAATGACCGTCGGATCGTCTTTGCGTGAGCGAGGAATAGTCGTCGAGCCTGCCCTTCGGACCGAGGATTCTACCGCCCGGGGCACGCCATTCCGACCCCCTTTTCAACCCGCTGACGCAGCCAGGCTCGGACCAGCGGGTCCATCGGGTACATTGGCTGACACAGGAGTCGTTGCGATGTCCCAGTCGTCGAACCCGCCCACACTCGTGCCTGCCCTCTTTGCCGACCGTCAGCACGCCGAAGCTGCCGTTGCCGATCTGCGGCGCTTCGGGATCGCCGAAAACGACATCGGGATTGCGGTCGCGGACCCAGGGCGGTACCAGCATCGCGACCCGTCCGACCGCGAGGTGGTCGGCGCCGTCGGCCGCGGCGCCGCGACGGGCGCACCACTGGGCAGCATCGCAGGCATGGCCCTGGCGGGCTTGACGCTGGGTGAAGTCGTGGCGCTGGGCGTGGGTGGGCTGCTGGTGGCCGGCACGGGTGGTCTGATCTGGGGCGGCGTCATCGGCGGGCTGGTCGGCGTCATCACCCGCGTCCGACGGCGGCCCGAGGAGGACCGCTGGTGCGAGGTCGAGCTGGGCGGCGACGACGTGCTCGTGGTCGTGCGCGTCCGTGACTGGTCGCACGAGGACAGGATCGCCGCAGTGTTGAACCAGGCCGGCGCGCGTGCCGTCCTGGACCGGCTGGCGCTGGACAAGGACTGGCACGACCTCGAGCTCGAGCACCCATCCGGCAAGCCGGCTCCGGACGGCCATCCCACGTAATGACGGTCGGGCACGTGCTCTGGCCCGATCAGCTCGATGCCGACGAGCTGGCGCGCTTGCGGCCGGGGCTGCCCGCCGATCTGGACCGAGAACCCGACGTCCTGGTGGTCGGTGGCGGCATCATCGGCTGCGCGACGGCGGCGGCGTGTATTCAGGCACGGCTGGGCTCGGTGGTCCTCGTCGAGCGCGACGTGCTGGGCGCTGGCGCGAGCGGCGGCGCGGCGGGATTGCTCGTGCCGGAGTCGCACCTTGGCGTCGATCCGCCGGAGTTCGTCGCCGCCATGCGCCGCGGCCTGGACGCCTGGCGCGCGATGGAATCGACGTGGGCGGGCGGCGTTGGCCTGCTGCCGTACGACTGGCAGGGCCAGCCGCAGGCGCGCGTCAACCCGCTGCGGGCGATCGTCCGGCTGGCCTCGGGTGTTCCCTGCGTGGCGACCGGCGTCAACGTGAGCGGCATGACATGCACGGCTGGACAGGTTGCGACCGTCAGCACGAGCGCCGGTGAGTTCCGCCCGCGACAGGTCGTCTTTGCGACGGGGCTGCCGCCAGGATTAGCCGGCCTGGACCTGAACCTGCCCGCCAGCGAAGTCAAGGGCCACATGCTGTGCACCGCGCCGACGCGTCTCCGGCTGCCTGCCGCCGTTCGAGAGGCCGACATCGCGCGCGTGATCGACGACGGCCGCGTTCTGATGGGCGGCACGCTCGACGTCGGCGACGCTCAACGTGTCGTACGCCCGGAAGTGACCGAACGCATGTGGCGCGAGCTGATCTCGGCGTGGTCGGCCCTCGAGAGCGTGTCCGTCGAGTACCGCTGGGCCTGCTTCCGGCCCGCGCACCCGGACCACCTGCCGGTGATCGATCGGCTGCCCGGACTCTCGAACGCATGGCTCAGCACCGGGCAGTACAAGACGGGCATCCTGATGGCGGTCGAGACGGGTCAGGCGCTCGCCGAATGGCTGCAAACGGGGACCGCCCCACCTGAGGTCAAGCCGTTTGCTCTCTCACGCGACACCCTGCGCGGCTGAGCGAAGCCCGGTCATCGCCGCTCGCAGCGCGGGCGCGGCCTCTGCTGGAGCCTGGACGTCCACCGCCACCTCGACGACGCCGGCGTGTTGCCGACGCAGCCACGCGTCCAGAATCAGCAGGTCGTCCAGCTCGTCCTTGCTCACGTGGCTGCGCCCGGGCGCGGCGTACGTTCGAAGCAACAGGTGGCGCAGGTGCGATGGCGTGGCGCGCACCGGCAGCGAGACCTCATCGGCCAGTCGCCCCGCGCGCACGAGCAGCAGTCGCGCGCGATCGGGCTGACGGTCGGCGCTGACCAGCACCAGGTTGCGCTCGGCGAAGCCAACGAGGCGCTGCTGGACGCCGACGATCTGCTCCACCTGACGGATGCGGTCGCGCAGCTCGGCGGCCTCCTCGAAGCGCAGGTCCTCGCCCAGCTTGTCGCGATGCTCCGCCGCGCGGTCGAGCACGCCGCTCGACTTGCCGCGCAAGACGCTGAGGGCTTCGCGCACGGCCGCCGAGTAGTCCTCGCGTGAAACGTCGCCGACGCATGGCCCCAGGCACTTTTTCATTTCGAGCAGCGCGCAGGCAGGTTGACCTGGCCTCAAGCGTCCACCGCACTGACGCAAGCCAAGCTGTTCGTTCAGGAACACGACGGCGGAGGACACGACGCTTGCCCGTCGGAACGGCCCCAGGTAGGTGGCCGGGTCGCCCTCCGCCGGCCGTTCGCGGGTGGCCTCCAGCCGCGGGTACGGGTCGCTCAGGTCGACCTTGATGAACGGATAGTCGTGGTAGTCGCGCAGCAGGCTGTTGGCCTCGGGCAGGTAACGCTTGACCAGCTTCGACTCCAGCAGCAACGCTTCCAGCTCGGACCTGGTCTCGATGGCCTCGACGTCGGCGATGTTCGGCAGGCGCCGACGCAGCCGCGGCTGAGCAGGCGCACGCGCCGTTCCCGACGGACGCAGATGCGTCCTCACCCGCTGGCGCACGTTGACGCTCTTGCCCACGTAGACCACCTGACCGTGGCGATCCTTCAAGAGGTACACGCCCGGCGTGGTGGGCAGGCTGGCCACCTGCGCCTCGTCGACACGGCCTTTGTGCCGCTTGCGGCTGACCGGCTGCTGCTGGAGCCGCACCAGCCCGGCCAGGGTTTCGACGCCTTTGCTCGGAGCCGTTTCAAGCAGGTGCAGCAGGAGGTGCAGGGTGGCTTCCGCATCCGGGCCGGCGCGATGGCGCTGGACGAACGTGAAGCCGAGGAACGCGCACAGACTGTCCAGCCGGTAGCTGTGCAGGCCGGGGATCAGGCGGCGCGCCAGCCGCAGCGTGCACAGCCTGTCGCCACCCCATGGCATGTGAGCGCGCTGGAAGGCGTGGGCCAGGAAGTTGCCGTCGAAGGCCGCGTTGTGCGCGACCAGCACCGCGCCGTCCATGAGCGTTCTCAGCTTGGGCAACAGCGAATCGAAGGAAGGCTGGCCGCGCACCAGGCTGGCATTGATGCCCGTAATGCGGGTGACAAACGGCGGGATGGGCATGCCGGGCTCGACCAGCCGCTCGAAACGGTCCTGGACGACGCCGTTCTGGACGCGGATGGCCGCGACTTCGAGGACGCGGTCGAAAAGCGCGCTGCCGCCGGTCGTCTCGAGGTCGACGACGACGAACGGCTGAGTCTGCAGACGTTGGGCCAGTGCCATTCCGGTCAAACCAACGTAGAACGAACAAACGTTCGTGATCAACAGGTTTGCGTTGCTCTGTAATGCTCCCGTGACGTCCGACACTTACACTGCTCGAGGAAGCGGTGTTCAAACGTCTGCTGATCGCCAATCGAGGCGAGATTGCCGTGCGGGTGATCCGCGCCTGCCGCGACATGGGCATCTCGCCGGTCGCGGTGTACTCGGACGTCGACGCCAACGCGCTGCACGTGCGTATGGCCGACGCGGCCTACCCCATCGGACCCGCGCCCGCCACTGAAAGCTACCTGCGCATCGATCGGATCCTGGAGGCCGCTCGCCAGGCCGGAGCGGAGGCGATCCACCCTGGCTACGGGTTCCTCGCCGAGAACGCGGCCTTTGCCGAGGCGTGCGCCGGCGCCGGAGTAGTCTTCGTTGGGCCGCCCCCGAAGGCCATGCGGGACCTCGGCCTCAAAACCGAAGCGCGCAAGCTGATGCAGGCCGCGGGCGTCCCGGTGGTGCCAGGCACGCTCGAGCCCCTCGACGACTTCGCCGAGCTGCGCGGCGCCGCCGAGGAAGTCGGCTTTCCCGTGGCGTTGAAGGCCGTCGCCGGTGGTGGCGGCAAGGGGCTGCGCATGGTCCACGATCCGGCGCAGCTCGAAGCGGCATTCAGACAGGCCATGAGCGAAGCTGGTGCGGCCTTTGGCGACGCGTCGGTGTACCTCGAGCGGGCGATCGATCGGCCGAGGCACGTCGAAGTCCAGATTCTGGCCGACAACCATGGGCACTGCGTCTGGCTCGGCGAGCGCGACTGCTCGATCCAGCGACGGCATCAGAAGGTCCTCGAAGAATCGCCCTCGCCCGCCGTCAGCCCCGACCTCCGCGAGCGAATGGGCGAGGTGGCGGTCCGCGCTGCCCAGGCGGCTGGCTACACCAACGCCGGCACTGTCGAGTTCCTGCTCGCATCCGACGGCAATTTTTACTTCCTGGAGGTCAATGCTCGACTGCAGGTCGAGCACCCGGTGACCGAAGAAGTGACGGGCCTGGACCTGGTGCGCGAGCAGATCAGGGTCGCCTGCGGCGAGCCGCTCGGCTACGACCAGTCGGCCGTGCAACGCCGCGGTTACGCGGTGGAGTGTCGCATCTCCGCCGAAGACGCCGCGGCGGGCTGGATACCGTCGACGGGTCGGCTGGTCGGCTATCGACCTCCCTCTGGCCCTGGCGTCCGAGTCGATTCGGGTGTCGAGGAAAACGCCGAGATCAGCGTTTACTACGACCCGATGATCGCCAAGCTCATCGTGCACGCCGCCGACCGTCAGCAGGGTCTCGATCGCATGGCGCGCGCCCTGCGCGAATTCCTGATCCTCGGCGTGCGTACCAGTATTCCCATGCATCTGTGGCTGATGGACCAGCCGGCCGTCCGTTCGGGCGCGGTCGATACGGACTGGCTGGAGCGCGAGTGGCGCGCGCCCGAGCTGGCGCAGGACGGCGTGGTGCGCGCTGCCATTGCCGCCGCGCTCTTCTCGGACAGTCGGCGCGCGGTAATTGAGCCGCCGGCCGCCGACGGCGCCGTCCGCGTGAGCGGCTCGGCATGGCGGCTCGTCGGGCGCCGGGCAGGGTTGCACTAGCCGCCGCGCATGCCAACCAGGGTCTACCAGGTTACCGTCGGCGAGCGCGTGCTCCGCGTGCAGGTGCGGCGCGAGGCGGATTCCACCTCTGTGCGCGTCGACGACGGCGACGAGACGCGCGCGGACTGGCGCGGGCTGCACGGCGTCCTGCACAGGCTGCGGCTCGGTTCCGCGCAGACCGAAGTCCTGGCCTCAGCCGTCGCTGATGGTGAGGTGCGCATGGCCATCGACGGGTTGGAGTACGCGGCCGAGGTCGTCGACGAAGCGCGAGCGCGACTGGCGTCGGTCGCGGGTGTGCGCGGCGGGACCCGAGCTCGGCTCGAGCTCAAGTCGCCGATGCCAGGGCTGCTGGTCAAAGTCGGATGCAGCGTCGGGGACGAGATCCACGCCGGACAGCCGCTGGTCGTGCTGCAGGCGATGAAGATGGAAAACGAGCTGTCGCTGCCGCGCGGCGGCAAGGTCGCCGACGTCAAAGTCGAGGCTGGCCAAACGGTGGAGCAGGGGCAGGTGCTCGTCGTCCTCGAATAGTCGCCTCGCGACGTAGACTCAGGACTGACCCCTGATGCGCGCGGAAATCCTGTCGATCGGCACGGAGCTGCTGCTCGGCCAGATCGTCGACACCAACGCCAACTACCTCGCCCAGCAGCTGCCGCCGCTCGGGCTCGACCTCTTCTACGTCTCGCAGGTCGGCGACAACCTGACGCGTCTTGCCGCCGCCTTCCGCCAGGCGGTCGACCGCTCGGACGTCATCATCACGTCCGGCGGCCTCGGCCCCACCGAAGACGATCTCACCCGTGAAGCCATCGCCGACGTCTTTGGCGAGCAGCCACGCGTCGTGCCCGAGCTGGAGGCTCACCTGCGCGAGTTCTTCACCCGACGCGGCCGCCCCATGCCCGAGCGCAACGTCAAGCAGGCCACGTTGATCCCGTCGGCGAGCGTGCTGCCCAACCCGGTTGGCACCGCGCCAGGCTGGTGGGTGGAGCGCGACGGCACGGTCATCGCCAGCATGCCGGGCGTGCCGCACGAGATGCACAAGATGTGGGAGGAGCAGGTCCAGCCGCGACTTGCCCAACGCATCAGCGGCGGGGCGATCGTCTCCCGCATCCTGAAGCTGATCGGCATCGGCGAATCCAACGCCGAGGAAGTCGTCGGCGACCTGACGCACTCGATCAATCCCACGCTCGCCACGTACGCCAAGCCAGATGGCATCCACCTGCGACTCACGGCCAAAGCCGCGACACGCGCGGAGGCCGAAGCGCTGCTCGACGCCTTTGAGCCACGGGTTCGCGCGCGTGTGCACGAGTGGCTGTACGGCACGGAGTCCGACACACTGCCGCTGGTCGTCGGCGCGATGCTGCGCGAGCGTGGCCTCAAACTCGCGACGGCCGAAAGTGCCACGGGCGGCCAGCTGGCGTCGTTGATCACGGAGGCGCCGGGCGCTTCCGACTACTTCGTCGCCGGCTATGTCGTGTACTCGGCGCAGGCCAAGCGCGCTCTGGGTGTCAGCGCCGAAACTCTGGAGCGCCACGGCACCGTCGCCCAGGCGACCACCCAGGCGCTCGCGGCGGCCGCGCGCCAGCGCGCCGGCGCCGACGTGGCCGTCGCCACGACCGGCAATGCCGGCCCGGGCGCCTCAGAAGACAAGCCCGTTGGAGTCCTGCACGTCGTCGTCGACCTCGACGGACACCAGCTGTGCTCCGAAACCCGCTATTCGACGACCCGCACCGAATACAAGCGCCGCGGCGCCCTGGACGCGCTGTACCTGCTCTGGCGCGAGCTCAAACGTGACCCATGACCTCCAGCTCGGCCGAGGAATGGCGGCGCACCACGCTCGAGCGCTCCCTCAAGCGCGGGCCGCTGCGCGACGAGGTCGTGTTCGAGACGACCTCGCACATTCCCGAGCAGCTCACGTATACGGGCGAGGATCTGGCGCATGCGGGCTGGCATGAGCGCGAGCGCCTGGGCTATCCGGGCGAGTATCCGTTCACACGCGGCGTACAGGCCAGCATGTACCGCGGCCGGCTGTGGACCATGCGCCAGTACGCGGGCTACGCGTCCGCCGAAGAGTCCAACGCGCGCTACCGCTATCTCTTAGACCGCGGTCAGACTGGACTCTCCGTCGCCTTCGACCTGCCCACTCAGATGGGCTACGACCCGGACCATCCCATGGCCGAAGGCGAGGTTGGCAAGGTCGGCGTGTCGATCGCCTCGCTGGAGGACATGCAGCAGCTCTTCGACGGTATCCCGCTGGACAGAGTCACCACGTCGATGACGATCAACGCCACCGCGGCCATCCTGCTGGCGCTGTACATCGCCGTCGCCAAACAGCAAGGTATTGCGCCGAACGTGCTGAGCGGCACGCTCCAGAACGACATTTTAAAGGAATACATCGCGCGTGGAACCTACATTTATCCGCCGCGACCTAGCCTGCGACTGATCACCGACGTCTTCGCCTACTGTGCCCGCGAGGTACCGCACTGGAACACGATCTCGATCAGCGGCTACCACATGCGCGAGGCAGGCGCCACGGCCGTGCAGGAGTTGGCCTTCACCTTGGCCAACGGCATCGAGTATGTGAACGCCGCCCTGCAAGTCGGTCTGGAAGTCGACACGTTCGCGCCGCGATTGGCGTTCTTTTTCGACAGCCACAACAACTTGCTGGAAGAGGTCGCCAAGTTTCGCGCCGCCCGCCGCATGTGGGCCAGGATCATGCGTGAGCGGTTCGCCGCACGCGACCCCCGCTCTCTGATGTTGCGCTTTCATACCCAGACGGCCGGGGTGACGCTGCAGGCGCAGCAGATCGACAACAACGTCGTGCGCGTGGCGGTCCAGGCGCTCGCCGCGGTGCTCGGCGGCACGCAGTCGCTGCATACCAACTCGAAAGACGAGGCGCTGGCGCTGCCGACCACCGAGAACGCCGAGCTGGCGCTGCGGACGCAGCAGGTCCTGGCCTTCGAAAGCGGGGTTGCCGACGTCGTCGACCCGCTGGCCGGCTCGTACTTTGTCGAAGCCCTGACCGATGAGATCGAACGCCGCGCCTGGGACTACATCGAGCGAATCGACGAACGCGGGGGTGCTCTGCAAGCCGTTGAGTCCGGCTTCATACAGTCAGAGATCAGCGAAGCTGCTTACGAATATCAGCGCCAGGTTGAATGCGGCCAACGCGTCATTGTCGGCACCAATCGCTTTCAAAGTACCGAGGCCGAGCCAACTGCCGAGATCTTGACCGTCGATCCGAGTGTTCGACAACGTCAATGTGAGCGTCTGCGCGCACTACGAGCGCGACGCGACAACGCGCGTTGTCAGAACGTACTGGCACGGCTGCAAGCTGCCGCCGCGAATGAACGCGAGAATCTGCTGCCGCTCATCGTCGAGGCTGTTGAAGCCTATTGCACGCTCGGTGAGGTCTCTGATGCGTTTCGTACTGTCTGGGGCGAAGCACGCGACTTTGGGCGTATTTAACACTATTCGCTTTGTCGACTGCTCGTGTATAGTGGGGACTGTTCGCGCTTTAATAGCTATCTATTAGCTCGTGGAGGGACATCGATTCCAGTGCCCGTGCAAATTCGCAAGCTGTCCTCCGATGAAGCTGCCAAAGTGTTTCCCAAGCGTGGACAGATGGACCTGTCCGAGTACACCGACGCTTTAGGCGAGTTGCAGCCGGGCGATGCAGCCGAAATCGAGCTCGGTTCACTTTCGAGCCGCGCGCTGAAACGGCGTCTTGGCCAGGCCGCCAAACAAACTGGGTATTCGTTGAAGTGGGCACGGGATGGGGGCACCGGCGTGCTGCGCTTTCAAGTGCGCGAGGCGCGCGGCACACAGCCCAAGGCACGCAACGGCCGGCGCGGGCGACGGCGACGAACCGAGGCCTGATCGCGCGTAACTAACTAACTACGCTTTCCTCGCCAGGAAGACCATCGCCGCCGAGTCGGATGCAAATGGCTCGCGCTGGTAGCCGCCGTACACCGCTTCGACCGTGAACCCCGCGCGATGCAACAGGTGCTCCGCCTCGAAACGGTGTATCCAGCGATACGGCCATTCCACGAAGCGCTTATCCAGCACCTGACCCGTGTCGTCCACCAGCTCGTAGACCGACCGGATCACGCGGATCTGTCTGGCCAGGTCCGTACTGACAACCGACTCGACGCGAGAAGCCGTGAAGCCGCGGTCCGCCACGTGCTGGAGCAGGTCATCGCGCATCGAGCCGCGCGGTGCGGAGGTCCACTCCGGCAGCGGATGCATCAGGTCGATCGCCAGCAGGCCGCCGGGCCGCAGGTGGGCGTGTATGGACTCCAGGCAGCGGATCTGGTCGGCGGCCTCGAGGAGATAAGCGAAGCTCTTGACGGGCACGATGGCCAGGTCGAAGTCGCTTCGGCGCAGTCGAAACGTGCGCATGTCGGCTTGAACCAACGCGGCGGAACCGGGCAGCGTGCCGGCGTCCAGCTTGGCGCGCGCCAGGGCGAGCATGTGCGGCGAAATGTCGACCCCGACGATCTCCAGACCCGACTGGGCCAGCGGCACCAGCACTCGGCCGCTGCCGCAGGCGACCTCCAGGACGCGCGCGCCTTGCTGACGCGCAAGGTCCAGGTACAGGGGGACATCGGCATCGAACGTGAACACGTCGTACAGCTGGGCCAGCCGTGCATCAGACCAGGGCTGCTCCGCGCGTACGACGACCCCGTTGCCGCTGTTGGTTGTCACGCGGACAGCGTATCTGGACAGGGTCCCAGCCCCGCCCACGAGACCGGCGCCCTCGGCAGGACTCGAACCTGCGACCTTGAAGTTAGCTGCAAGGACCAGAGCCGCGTACTGACCGTGCTGCCGAGCGTCGAGTTCAGCGGCGCCCTTCGACGATGCTCACCGTCGAGGTCGTTGGCCATACGCGAGTGGGGGTAAAGCCACTCGCCGTCAACAGTGTTCGGAACTGCAGTTCCGTGCGCTCCTGGCCACCGGTGATCACCAGCATCTGTACATCACCGATCTTCCCAGGGTGGGGCTCGTTACCTGCTGGAAGAATCGCTTCGACGATCAGAATGCGGCTTCCGGGCTGCATCGCCGCATGGCATGTCCGTAGGATGCTGATCGCGGCATCGTCATCCCAGTCGTGGATGACATTGGCCAGGACATAACAGTCGGCGCCCGCTGGCACCGAATCGAAGAAGTCTCCGCCCAGCACCTGACATCGATCGGCAAGTCCCGCGGCAGCGATGCGCTCGCGTGCACCCTCCGCAACGGCGGGACGATCGAGCAGCGTTCCGCGCATCTGCGGCCAGGCTTGCAGGACTGCTATGAGCATGAGCCCGTGGCCGCCACCGACGTCGACAATGCTTCGCACACCAGAGAAGTCATAGTCCCTAGTGATCGCAACATCAGCGGAAGCCGCGCGACCGCTCATACCAGCGTTGAACACGGCGGCGGCCTCCGGATTCTGCTCGAGGAATTCGAAAATATGCGCGCCGTGAAGGCGGTTGAATGCCGGCTCGCCGGTCCGCACGCTATGCTCAGCCAGGCTCCAGGCATTCCAGAGCCACGGCTCCCCCTGCATGATCACGTAGCCGCGCACCGAACCCGGCACATCGGACCTGAGCGGCTCGGCCAGTGGTGTCATGGAAAAGCGCCGATCATCGTCTTCTGCAAAAACGCCAGCGCTGGCGAGCGTGCGTAGCGCGCGGTAGAGCGACGGAGCGTGAGCATCGCAGAGCTCGGCCAATTCGTCTGCGTTCTTTTCACCGCTGGCGAGCAGGTCAGCGATACCGAGCTTGGCCGCGACGTACAGCAGCTGGGACATGCGATATCCGGTTGCAAACCTGAGGAGAGTCGCTTGCGCGTCAACTGCGCCAGTCATCCTGCCCCGCGGTCACGCAGTATATGTGGGCGGCTTTGGGGCGAGGCGACGCTGGGCCTCGAAGTGGGCGCCCGCAGAGGGACTCGAACCCCCGGCCAACGGCTTAGATAATGTGCCCCCGGCAGGACTCGAACCTGCGGCCTTGAAGTTAGAGCCCTCGGCAGGACTGGACCTGCGGCGCCTGGAAGTTGGAGATCAGTCGCGCACTTCTGTTCCTCGGCAGAATTGGCGTTAATGCAGATTCTCGGCTCGAACCCTGTTCTCGCCGTGCACGATCTCGAACGATCCGCCGGCTGGTTCACGCGTGTGCTTGGATGCGAACGAAGTGACCCCGATCCCGGCAACTGGGCCTTCTGCCGCGCTGGAGCCGTAACGTTCATGCTCGGTCGATGCCCCGATGTCGTGCCGGCCAGTGAACTTGGCGACCACAGCTACGTCGCCTACCTCGATGTAGACGCGGTCGACGATTTTTATCAACGCGCCGTTCTAGAGCGGGCCGACGTCCTCAAGCCACCCACGGACGAGCAATGGGGCCGTCGCGAGATGGGCTTGCGCACGCCCGAACGGCCATCGGTTCGTGCTTGGCCAGCACATCTCATGATCGCTCGGTCATGCTTGCTCGAAACCTGCATCCGTGAAGTGAGTGCCCTCGGCAGGAGTCGAACCTGCGGCCAATGGCTTAGATGTGCGAATCGCGAGAAGAGTACCCCGGCAGGACTCGAACCTGCGGCCTTGAAGTTAACGCCCTCGGCAAGACTCGAACCTGCACCACCGGATCTCCCGCCACAGTGTCGAGTAGAACCTGCCGATTCACCAGGCTCGGTGCCGTGCGGCAATTATCATTAGCCCTACCTGGGTTTGCGCGGCAGGGGACTCGAACGCTCCTTCAACCACTTGACGACGGCTTAGCCTTCTGATACGAGTAGCCATCCTACACGCGAAATTTGGCGAGCGGCCGTAGCACGTTACGGCCAAGGAATTGTGCTCCATCGTGAAAAGTACCCCCGGCAGGATTCGAACCCCCGGGCTCAACGGCTTAGACGAGTCGGCAGTTCTCAAGCACTTGTTCAGATAAAGCCCGCCAGCCTGTCGTCTGTTTACGACATGAACGTCGGGTTTCCCATGTGAGTATTGGGCTGTGGACCTTTCGTTTCACGACTAGCCGCCACCCGGACGACGAGCTCTCGCAGCTACGAGGCCGTCGTCACCTGGCCTCGTGGTCAAGCAGGTGGATTCCGCAAACTGGCTAGCCGACTTAGGAGTTCGTCATACTGGTAGGTCGCTCTAAGAATCTCTTTCGTGAACTCGATGCCAACCTCGATCTCCTGCTGGCTGACTACCTGGAAGTGACGAATCTCAACATGCGCGGCGTCATTGCCGAGCAGCCGTAAGTGGTCCATCCCCTCGATTAGCGCCCGCGGGATTACGATCTTTCCGCCCAATGCTGCAATACGCTGTTGAAGATTTGGCCCCTCGGCACCCTGGTCCAAACAAATCTCTTCGAGTGTCTTGCGGATCATCATTCCTGCAGCCATCCACAACTGACCCGAGTGTGCGCCGATAGCTTCATCGAAAACCGCAGCCACGTTGTCAGGGACCCCGGCGCGATCGAAGTCCAAGCGGCGCACCGGATACTGATCGACTATCGCGCCCGACCGATGCAAGACGTAAACGAGCGACTGGCAGGATGGGTTTGGGCATCGACGAAACCCGAACGCAGGAACTTGGCGGTGCTGATCCGGCTGCACCGGGAGAAAGTCACCGGGCCCGAAGGCCTCGAAAGTTCCAGAATTGCCGCACCATGGGCATCTCAGCGCGACTGGACTGGTGCTTGTCTGTTGTGGCGAGATCAAGCGAATCTGTATTGCCATGCGCGCATTACCTCGCCGCGAGTTCTTCGGCCGACGCGAAATTTCCTGCCAATGCGAGACAGAAAATCACTACGACCCCTTCGCTCCGCACTTGGGTTCGCAAGATCACGACTGCGCAAACGCATTACTCCCGCCAACAACGCTGCCTCAGTCCTGAGTCTACCAAACAGCGAAACATGTGTTCTAGGCCCGCGCGCGTTGATGCCACATGGGGTGGACAGTCGATGCCGCTGTTTTCCGGGAGCGACATGGGGTCACGCTCCTTATGTAGCGTCTTGGTCAGCACGATTCAGCAAATCGACAATCCGGTGTCGCTCCGCGTGGGGCCTGGCGTGTTCACGGACGCCAGGAGGGACTTGCAGCCTGGCGCGTTTCCTCCTTGGCCGCAAGCCGCCGCTGCGCGGCCCCGCTGTCGCGGGCTTCGGGCTTGCGTCCAATTCCCCCACGCGCCTGTTCGGCTGCGCCCTCCTGGCTGTGAACGCGCCCCCTTCGGGGCGGCCCCACGCTCCGCTCTGGAATCGGTGCGCGCCTGCGGGCGCGGCGGTCTGTTTGAAGCGGGGCTCCGCGCCCCGCACCCCCGGCCCAGCCTGAACTGTCCCGCGTCCCCGGGGCAACGCCGTGGCAGTTACGAAGCTTCGTCAGCAACGAGCAGCACTTACGCATACACGCCAGCGCGCCCGCCGGTTCGAGGCCGGCGGCCTTGACGTAGCGCCCGCAGAGGGACTCGAACCCCCGGCCAACGGCTTAGAAGGCCGCTGCTCTATCCGCTGAGCTATGCGGGCGTGCCTCGGCAACTGTACCAATTGATGTAGCGGCCTCTCCAACGCCTGTCACTGGCGCGAAAATCCGCCACGGGTCGCGATACTCCGAAGCGTCGCGCGTGCGCTTGATCTGACCATTCTTCGCCTTCGAGAAGCGCAAATTGACATAGCTCGCATTGAGCTCGTTCGCCAACAGATACGCGAAGGTTCTCGGCGAGGGGCAGTAGATCGCAAGCGCGTCGATGGAGGATGCGTCAAAAGCTCGTTTGTGAGTTCCGTTCCGGTCCGCCCAGGAAGTACCGAGATGACAGCGCACGTGAGCCGTATCCAACGACGTTCGGTATCTCACCTGAACTCGCCGCATCGCCCCTGCCTCGCTAATTGCGACCAGATCAAACGGTAAGTGCTCGCTGAGCGGCACGGCCACGTGTACACCGCTCGTCATCAGATCGGCAATGACTTGACCGAGTCCCTCGTCACCTTTGTCTTTTGTGTGATGTCGCATCAGTTCCGCCACGGCTAATAGAATTTCTTAGAGTATGATAGCCTTTACTAGAACATTTGTCTGCAATTATTGGTATGGTTGAGCGGTTTATCACAGTTCAGGAGGCTGCCGCGCAGCTAGAGGTTCATCCCCAGACCGTCCGCGTTTGGCTACGCGAGGGAAAGCTCAAGGGACGCCTGATCGGCGGCCGCAAGAGCGGGTACCGAATCCCCGCGAGCGAGATTGATCGCCTCCTCTCGCCCGACGGCGACTCCGGCTCGGGCGACCCCGCTTCTCAGTGCTGACGAAGCTTCGTAACTGCCACGGCGTTGCCCCGGGGACGCGGGACAGTTCAGGCTGGGCCGGGGGTGCGGGGCGCGCAGCCCCGCTTCAAACGGACGGCGCGCCGCAGGCGCGCACCGATTCCCGAGCGGAGCGTGGGGCCGCCCCGAAGGGGGCGCGT
>JAFAOS010000436.1 GCA_019247515.1 Chloroflexota bacterium
GTTGTCGACCGTCGTCGAAGCGTTGCCGCCGGCGACCATGTTCCCGGAGGATGACAACCGGGCCGCGTGGGAGCGCTGGCAGGCAGGGCTGACAGTCAAGCCTACTTTGTGTGACGAGCTGCCACCGCTGCGCATGCTGCTGATCATAGACAACCTCGCTGGACACCTGACAGCGCGGTTCGTGGTGTGGTTGTTCGAACATGGCATCATGCCGCTCTACACACCGCTCAGTGGATCCTGGCTGAATATGACGGAGTCCATTCAGCGGATCATTGCTGCGCGTGCACTGGCTGGCAGACGCCGACCAACTCGGCGGAATTGATTGACTGGCTCGAAACCACAGCGCGCGCGTGGAACAGCGATCCAACGCCATTCGAGTGGGGCGGCAAACGCCAACTCCGTCGCCAACGTGCCTATCTTCGCCGGCATCCACTCGGCGGATCCGGAGCTTGTACGCGCAAACCAATTCGACGCCGACTCCGGTTCACGGAACAATGGCAACGTTCCGGTCAAGTGACCCACTAGTCCTGATCAACAACAATAATCGAACGGACAAACGCACCTCGGCTCGCCATACTCACGGTCGTCATTCTGAATCATGGTTTCGTACTGGACTGAGGATTGTGCCGTCGGACCGCTGCGCCGGCCTCCGCGTGGGCCATCGTCGACATCGGCGAGCGTGGTGGCGGGACAAGCAGCACGCCGGCCGAGGGCCCAACTGACAACATGCGACGGCCGACCTTTTCCCCATGGCGGCCAACGACGACGGGTAATTCCGTCGCGCAGCGAGCTAGACCCCGTATGGTGTTGCTGGCTCTCAAGCGCAGCGCGAGTCGCTTTCGATCCGGGTCGGGCGTTCCCCGAGGCCGGTATCAGGTCTTGTGCATAGAGGTCTCGAGGACCTGCAACGCTGACCTGGCGCAGCACTTGGCGAACCCGGCCAGGAGAGGAAGTGATCGATGGCCAGTATGGCAGTTGAGTCCGATGACGAAGCTGCTGCAATCGGACGCATGATCAGCGAGGGAGCGCCCGACCTTCGTGCATCAGCCATACGCGCCCGGCCAATGAGCTACGTCTGCGCTACGTGTGGGGAGCTCAAAGCGGGGCCTGCCGCCCACTGCGGTACGTGCGGCAGTCGGAGTCGACACGAGTACCCTGTCGAACCTGCAGCCAGCGCGCGCGCGGCTGAACGGCGCGCTGCCAGGCGTGTCTTTCGTACGTACTGCGTCGCCTGCGGCCGTTCGAGCGAAGGCTTGAGCGCACCCGCCCGGCCAGGTCGGTGCGCCGTGTGCGGCGGCACGATGCTCGTGGAGCTTGCGCCAGACTGAGCGGCCCGGCAATCGCATTCGGCAACCGCACCGGCAGCAAATTGGGAATTGCCGGACAGCGTGTCGCAGGCGGAGTCGCCCTGCGTACCATGACGTCCGTTCGCCTCGAGACTTGACGGAGGGTACTTGGTGGCCCGCTACGTCAGGCCCATTCTCTGAGGTTCAGGCGTGAACGGCTTCTGCCACATTCAACTGGAGACGGGTCTGACGTGGCCCGCGCGGTCGCCGCGGCCGCGCGGGTCGCGCTCTCGTTCGAACGAAACATCGTCCCCTTCATGCAGTTTCCTCGAAATCGGCAACTTCGACGCTGGTGGCGTGAAAGAACAGCTCCTGGCCGCGTGCGTCCCGAATTAAGCCGTAGCCGCGATCACCAATGATTCGCGCGATCGCGCCGGATTCCGCCATGCTGCGCCATCCCTTCTGCTCCGGTCAACGACACTCAGTCCAGAGCCTCGTCTCAGGTTTGTTTCACCAGCAGCGTACTCAAGTCTGCGGCAGCGATGCAGCCATCGCCCATCGCGGTCGGCATCTGCCCGGAAGAGTCATCGTGCGCATGTCATGCGCCGTATACTGGCGGCGTGCTGGACGGCACGCTTGGCGCAGCGGCGCCAAGGGCAGGCCCACCGCTCAGGCTCAGATTGGCCGCGCCATTTCAGTGGGGGCGGCCAGCGTGGAGGTGGCCCATGGGTGCGCAGAGCGATAGCGGCAGCAGCTGGCCGAGACGGCCCAACCCAGGTGAGCCGGGCGCATCGACCGAGGTACGCGTTGTTCGGCCGCGATTGCGCTGGCGCGCAGTCATACACCCTGGAGACAAGCTCGATCCCGCCCGCGGGCTGCAGGCGGTGGCCTGGCACCTTGCGGACTGCGACGATCCGTCACGTTCGGAGGCCCACTGCGACGTGGGCCGACACCTGCTCGCCAGCGACGGCAACCCTGATGGACACTGCCGCGTCGGTGGTGTCTGCCCGCGCTGCCCTGACACACCGAGGTCGGGTGACCGGGCATGAGCCACGGCGGCGCAAGGACGCAGGATGCTTTCGAAGTGGAGGAGGATTATCCGGTGGAGTCCGCCTGAAGCGAAGTCACGCGTGTCTGACAGGCACGTCGATGAGGCCCCCGCAAAAGCAGATCGCCGAATACCATGGGTGGACGTACTACTTCTGCGCG
>JAFAOS010000146.1 GCA_019247515.1 Chloroflexota bacterium
GCTCGAAAACGACCGCGAGTTTTTAGAAGCGATCTCGCCGATCAACAAGGTGGACCGCATCCGTGCGCCGTTGCTGGTCATCCACGGCGCCAATGACCCCCGCGTGCCGATTGGTGAGACCGAACAGATGGTGGCCAGGCTCCGCGCGCTCGGAAGAACCATCGAGTTCCTGCGATTGGAAGACGAGGGCCACCAGATCGCCAAGCTGAAAAACAAGCTGCAGGCCTACCCGATGGCCGCCGACTTTCTCAAGCGCCACCTGATGGGCGAGGCAATCCGCTAGCTTTAGCTAGGTTTCTGGGGTCCCCGGCGCTGGCCGACGTCCTCGGGCCGCCCCTGAATCACGCGTGATTGAGCTGGGCGATTGCGTCGCGCAAGCGGGCCAGGCTGCGCTCGCGGCCGAGGGCGGCCAGCATCGGGAAATTGGGCGGCGTGCGTGTTTTGCCGGTCAGTCCGATGCGGATCGGGCCGTAGAACGGGCCCTTCTTCCAGTCGCGCTGCTCGCGGGCGGCCTCCAGCGCCGACTCGATGGCGGCCACGTCGAACCTGTCGGCAGTGAGCGGTTCGAGGGCACTCTCGGCCGCCAGCAAGGCCGCCGGCGCCGCCGGATTACCAGTCCCGAACAGCGCCACGTCGAGCTCGATCTTGCCCTGGTACAGGAACTCGACCTGCTCGCAGACCTCCTTGAGCCGCTTGACGCGGGTCTTCAGCTCCGGCGCGAGCACGAGCACGCCCGGGTCGACTTCCGGACCCGGCAAGAACGCTCCACAGCGGCGCACGAACTCTGCGTCCGAGAGCGCCTTGATGTACTCGGCATTCATCCAGTCGAGCTTGTCGATGTCGAAGATCGGACCCACCGGACTGAAGCGCTCGACGTCGAAGTTGGCCACCACGTCGTCGAATGAGAAGATCTCGCGGCCGTCCGGCATGCTCCAGCCCTGCAGCGCCAGGAAATTGAGGAGCGCCTCAGGCAGATAGCCCTCCTCCTGGAACCACAGCAGGCGCGCCGCGGGGTTTTTGCGTTTGCTGATCTTGGAGCGATCGGGGTTGCGCAGCAGCGGCAGGTGCGCGAAGGCGGGCGCGTCCCAACTAAAGAAGCGGTACAGCAGAAGCTGCTTGGGCATCGAGCTGATCCACTCTTCGGCCCGCAGCACGTGGGTGATATCCATCTCGTGGTCGTCCACTACGACCGCCAGGTGATAGGTGGGGAAGCCGTCCTTTTTCAGAATGACCTGGTCGTCCGGCATCGGCGCATTGGTGGGGCCGCGAATCAGGTCGTTGAACGTGAGCGGCACGTCCTGATCGGGAACCCGCATACGGATGACCGGGGTCGGATCGAAGCCGGGCAATCGCGCGCGCTCGTCGCGAGTCTTGCCGACGCACAGACGGTCATAGCCCGGCGGCTGCTTGTTGGCCGTTTGCACGGCGCGCATCTCCTGCAGGCGCTCGGGACTGCACCAGCAGTAGTAGGCATGCCCTTCTGCAAGGAGCCGTTCGGCAGCCTGGCGGTAGATCGGCAGCCGCTCTGATTGACGATAGGGACCCTTCGGTCCACCTTTGTCGGGACCCTCGTCCCAGTCGAGACCGAGCCAGTGGAGCGTGTCGAAGATCTGCTGCTCGCTGTTGGCCACGTAACGGCCGCGATCGGTGTCCTCGATGCGCAACACCATGCTGCCGCCGCGCTGGCGGGCGAGGGCGGCATTGAACAGCGCCACGTAGGCGGTGCCGACGTGCGGGTCGCCGGTGGGCGAAGGCGCGATGCGAACGCGGACAGTCACGGGCTCAGTATTAAGGTAACGCTTCGCGGGCCCAGCGCGAGCTTAGGCGAAACTGCCGCGCAACCGAGACAGCACCGACTGCAACTCGGCCGCCAGCTCCGCCGTGAACGTGTGCTCCTGACCGTCATGCGGCGAGCGCAGTCGCAGCAGGTAGGCGTGGAGGAACTGACGGCGCAGGCCGGGCAGCGCGTCGCCGCGACCGTATGTCGTGTCACCTGCCACCGGAGACCCAATTGAAGCGAAATGCACCCGCAGCTGGTGGGTTCGTCCGGTCAGGAGCAACGCTTCCACGAGGGTCCAGCCCGAAAATCGCTCGCGCACCCAGAAGTGCGTCTGTGCCGATCGGCCGTCGGCCCGAATGGCCATGCGCTGCCGGTTCCGCAGGTCGCGACCGATCGGGCGATCGATCACCCCCTCCTCCTCGTCGATGCCGCCGCGTACCAGGACCCAGTAGCGCTTCTCGGTGAGGCGACTCTGCATTTGCCGCTGCAGATCGGCCACCGCGGATACCGTGCGGCCAATGACCAGCAGACCGCTGGTGTCCTTGTCCAGACGGTGGACGATGCCCGGCCTCAGATCACCTTGCGGCGACTGCAGCTCCGGAAAACGCGCCACCAGGCCGTTGACCAGCGTGCCGCGCTCGTTGCCCGGCGCGGGGTGGACCACCAGGCCTGCCGGCTTGTCGACGACGATCATGGCCGGATCCTCAAACACGACCGTGAACGCGACCTCGTCCTCAGGCGGCACGCTCGCCGGGCGGGAGACGACTGCGACGGCGATCGACACGCGGTCACCGGTCGCCACCCGTTCGCTTGGCCGAGTGACGTACCCGTTCAGCAGTACCGCCTCGAGCCCGATCAGGCGCTGCCATTCCGATCGCGAACGCTCGGACTCACCCCCGTGGCGCTGGAGAAAACCGTCGAGACGGTCGCCCGCGGCAAACGGTGGCACGATGACTAGGCGTGACTGAGCCAGCTCGTGCGTCTCGGCGCGCAGCGGGGCTCGTCGGCGTCGGTCAGCCGCCGGCATCTCCCGGGTTCGAGGCTTGCTGATCCGCCGGCGACGGCGACAGCGCGTTCAGCGCCAGTAGCGCCACGCCAATGACGATGGCCGAGTCCGCAACGTTGAAGACCGGCCACCAGTTCGCGCGGTAGCCGAAGTCCACGAAGTCCACCACGTACCCCTGCCGGACCCGATCGACCAGGTTGCCGATCGCGCCGCCGAGCTGCAGGCCGAGTGCCAGGTGCAGAAGGAATCCGGAGCGCGGCAGGTAGCGGTAGCTGGCGGCGATGACGCCGATGACCAGGATGCCGACCAGCACGAAGAACGTCGTCTGATCCTGCAGCGCGCCGAACGCCGCGCCACGATTCTCGACATAGGTCAGGCGCAAGATGTCATCGACGACCGGCACCGAGCGCTGGCCGCGCAGCCGATCGTCAGCCAGCCGTTTGGTGATCTGGTCGGCAACGACGACGGCGGCGGCTACGCCCAGAAACAACAAACCGCGGAGCGGGAAGCCGCCCGTGCGCGACGGCGGCGTGCGAAGCGTCGATACGGTGTTGTTCACCATTGCGACTCGCGTTTGACCGCGACTTTGACAGGCAGCCCGTCGATCTCGTCTTCGTTGGTATGCCAGCCGTCGCCCGGCTCGAGCCCCGCGTCGAGATGCGTGGCCAGCGTTTCACGCCTAATGTAGGCGGCGTGCTGCAGAAACGCCTCGGCCGCGCCGTCGGCCGCCGAGTACCGCACGCGGATGCGGTCCGCGACGTCAAAGCCTGCCTGCTTGCGCGCGTCCTGGATCAGGCGCACCGCCGCACGGGCACGCCCCTCGGTCACCAGCTCCGGGCTGAGCGAGGTGTCCAGCACGACCAGGACGCCTCGATCCGCGGCCGCCGCGAAACCTGGCGCCGGCTCCAATGACAGCGTCACTTCCTCGGGCTCCAGGACAAACCCCTCCACCTGTACCCGCCCGTCATCGACAACCGAGAAGCTGCCCGACTGCAGCGCGCCACGGATGCGCGCGTACTCGCGCCCGTATTTTGGACCGAGCAGTTTGGGGTTGCCCTCGGCGCGCTGATTGACGGCCTCGCTCAACTCCTGGACGTATTCGACGCGCTTCACATTCAATTCGTCGCGAATCAGCCCTGACGCCCACTCGGGCAGCTCGCCGAATGTCGAACCGCCCGAGACGCGGACCGCCGCGAGCGGCTGCTGGCCGCGCAGCGAAGCGCCCTTGCGCGCGGCGTTGCCCAGACTGGCCACCAGCCGCGTGAAGTCCATGACGCGTTCCAGCTCTGGATCGCGCAGCCTCACGTCCACCTGGGGGTAAGCGGTGTGATGCACGCTGACAGGCGCCGACGGCTCAACACCGCGCACCAGGTTCTGGTAGATCTCTTCGGCCAGGAACGGCAGAAACGGCGCCAGCAGCCGGGTGACGGTCACCAGCGCGTCGTGCAGCGTGGCCATCGCGGCGGAGTCGGCCTTGCCGCCGGGCGCCCAGAAGCGCTGGCGACTCAGGCGGATGTACCAGTTGCTCAGCGCGTCGAAGAAGTCCTCGACGGCACGCGAGGCGACCATCGCGTCGTAGTCATCCAGCGCGTCGCGCACCGTCTGCACCAGCGTGTTGAGTTGGGAGAGCAGCCAGCGGTCCAGCTGGCTCCGATCTTTGACGGCGGGGGCCGCGCTCGACGGCGTCCACTCCTCCGCCGACGCGTACAGCGTGAAAAACCGATAGCTGTCCCACAGCTTTCGCAAACGCCGCTTTGTTTCATCGGCAGCTCGCCACCCGAAGTTGACGTTCGCTGCTGGATTCTGGACGCAGAAGATCCAGCGCATGACGTCGGCGCCCGCCCGTTCGGCAGCGTCGTTGAAATCTATGGCGTTCCCGAGCGATTTGTGCATCGGCCGGCCGTCTTCGCCGCGCACCGTGCCATGCCCCAGCACGGTCTTGAATGGCGGCTTGTTCTCGAGCACCGTGCTCATCACCAGCAGCGAGTAGAACCAGTTGCGGTACTGGCCTGGAAAACTCTCGGTGATGAAGTCACCCGGAAACCAGCGCCGCCATTCGGTTGGATTGGTGCGGTAGTGCATCGTCGAAAACGGCACGATGCCGGCGTCCAGCCACGGGTTGCCGACGTCCGGGATGCGGCTGATCGGCTTGCCGCACGTCGCGCACCCTAGCTTGACGGCATCGATGTACGGTCGGTGGGGCGAGTGGCCCTCGAATTGCTCGAGGCCCGCGACGGCGCGTTCACGCAGCTCGTCGATGCCGCCCACGACTTCGAACCGCTGACAGTCGTCGCAGAACCAGATTGGCAGCGCCAGCCCCCAGTAGCGCTTCTTCGAGATCATCCAGTCGCGCATATTGCGCAGCCAGTCCAGCTCGCGCTCGAGTCCGAAATCGGGAATCCAGCGAATCTGGCGCGTGACCTCCATCACCAGGTGTCGCAGCTCGTCCATGCGGATGTACCACTCGTCGACCAGTCGAAAGACGAGCTCGGTACCGCACCGCCAGCAGTGTGGATAGCGATGCGTGTACTGCTGAGTGCGAAACAACACGCCCTTGTGCCGCAGGTCGTCGGCAATCGGTCGCGCGACGTCGCCGACGTGCTGACCGGTCAGCCAGTCGAACCCATCGACGTACACGCCGTTTTCGTCGAGCGGAGCGATAACGCGCAGCCTGTACTCCTGCCCAAGTAGAAAATCCTCTTCACCGCAGCCAGGGGCGATGTGGACAATGCCCGTGCCTTCGTCCTGGCTGACGTCGGCCCACGGAATGACGCGATGCTCGACGCCGCGCACGGCGGGCAGCTCGTCGAATGGTCCGGCGTACCGCCACTCGACCATATCGCCGCCGCGCACGTGCTGCTCGACCTGCCAGCCGTCGCCGAGCACGGACTTGACGAGCGCCTCGGCCAGCCACACGCTCTGGCCGTCCTTCTCGGCACGGGCGTACGTGAACTCGGGGTTGACCGCGGCGGCCACGTTCGAGGTCAGCGTCCAGGGCGTCGTCGTCCACACCAGCAGGCTCTCGTTGGGCCGGTCCAGCAGCGGCAGGCGCACGTACAGGCTGGTGTGACTGACCTCGCTGTAGCCCTCGGTCTCGATTTCCATATGGCTGATGCCCGTGCCGCAGCGCGGGCACCAGGGCATGACGTCATGACCGCGATACAGCCAGCCGCGATCGTGACACGATTTGATGACGCGCCAAATGGTGTAGTTGTTCTCCTCTGACATCGTGAAGTACGAGTCGCCCCAGTCCATCCACTGACCGAGTCGGATGCTTTGCTCGCTGATGACTCTCGCGTACTTCAAAACGCGGTCTTTGCAACGCTGTACGAATTCGGCGATGCCGTATTGCTCGATATCACGTTTGGTGCTGAAGCCAAGCTCTTTTTCAACTTCGACTTCAACCCACAGGCCCTGGCAATCGAAGCCATTTTGCCAGCGTTGATTGATGCCGTTCATGGCTTTATAGCGCTGGTAGAGGTCTTTGTACGTGCGGCCCCAGGCGTGGTGCACGGCCATCGGATTGTTGGCGGTGATCGGGCCGTCGATGAAGGAAAAGCGCCTATCGGAGCTGGACAGCTTCTCACGAAGCGTCTCGAATGCGCGGGTCTGCTCCCAGAAATCGAGTACGCGGCGCTCGAGAGCTGGAAAATCGGGCTTGTCGGGGACAGGTTGGTACATGCGAGCGATCGACGTCAGTCGGAATCGTAACGCCTAAGAGGGGCCAGGCGCGGGATCTACGGCGCGGATGTGCAGGTCGGCGAGCTGGTCGAGTTGAACGCTCGTCGGCGCGCCCATCATCAGGTCCTGGGCGCTCTGGTTTTTGGGAAAGGCGATCACCTCGCGAATGCTGTCCTCGTCGGCGAGCATGCTGACGACCCGATCGATGCCTGGCGCAATGCCGCCATGTGGCGGAGCACCGTACTGGAAGGCGCGCAACATGTGACCAAAGTTGGCCTCGATGCGCTCGGGCGAATATCCGAGCAGCTCGAACAGACGTGCCTGGATATCCGCGCGATGCACGCGAATGCTCCCGCTCGCCAACTCTTCGCCGTTAGCGACCACGTCGTAGGCCCTGGCGCGCACGCGCAGCGGGTCGCTGTCCAGCAGCGGGAGGTCCTCATCGACAGGCATGGTGAACGGGTGGTGCATAAAGGTCAGCCTGCCGCTCGACGAGTCCTTCTCGAACCACGGGAACTCGACGACAAAGGCCCAGGCCATGACGTCCGAGGGGATCAGCTCGAGCCGTTGCGCGAGCTCGCGCCGCAGCGCACCGAGGCTGGTGCGGGCGACGTCGAGAGTGTCGGCAACCAGCAAGACCAGGTCGCCATCCGAAGCCTCCAGCCGCGACCAGAGGCGTTCCGCTTCGCCAGGGCCGAGGTTGCGCACGAACGAGGAGCGGACCTCGCCGGCCATGTGCGCCGCCCAGGCGAGACCGCGCGCGCCATTGGCTCTGGCGAGTTCGGTCAGCTCGTCGATCTGGCGGCGGGTAAAGGCAGCGCCATCCGGCGCGCGAATCCCGCGCACCACACCACCGCGCTCGACCGCCCCCGAGAAAACGTGAAATGGACTCTGGCCGACGATATCGGACACGTCGACGATCGGCAGCTCGTAGCGCAGGTCAGGCTTGTCCGAACCGTAGCGGTCCATGGCTTCTTGCCACGTGATTCGCGGCCATGGCTTTCTGAAGACCTTCTTGGTGGACAGCGACTCGGTGAGGGCGGTGAAAAGCGATTCGCACACCCCAAGCACGTCCTCCTGCTCGACGAACGACATCTCGAGGTCCAGCTGCGTGAACTCGGGCTGGCGATTGGCGCGCTGGTCCTCGTCGCGGAAGCAGCGCGCGATTTGAAAGTACCGATCCACGCCGGCAACCATGCTGAGCTGCTTGAACTGCTGCGGGCTCTGCGGCAGCGCATAAAAATTGCCCGGGTGCAGACGGCTGGGCACCAGGTAGTCGCGCGCGCCTTCGGGCGTCGGATTGGCCAGAATCGGCGTCTCGATCTCAATGAAGCCCTGGTCGCTGAGGAAGTCGCGGATGAACTTGAGGACTTTGTGCCGAAGGACCAGGTTGCGCGCCATGCGCGGGCGTCTGAGGTCGATATACCGGTACTGGAGCCGAACACGCTCGTCGACCGGCGCCTCTTCGTCCACCGGAAACGGCAGAGGCAGACAGGGGTTGAGGACGATGACCTCCGAGGCGTGGACCTCGACCTCGCCCGTTGGCAGGCGCGGGTTTTCGCTGCCAGGCGGCCGACGTTCCACGCGACCGTGGATCTCGACCACAAACTCGTCGCGCACGGTGGAGGCGATCTCGAAAGCAGCTGGCTGGGCGGGGTTGACGACGACCTGAACGATGCCCGCCCGGTCGCGCAGGTCCACGAAGATGAGCCCACCATGGTCGCGAACGGTGTGCACCCAGCCCTGCAGGATGATGGACTGGCCGATCTGTTCGGCGCGGACCTCGCCGCACATCATGGAGCGCTTCATGGTGTGAATCTGGGAGAAGCTTAGCGTCTGAGTCGGCCCGGAGGCGGCGGCGGCGGGATCCGATAACTCGCCCCCTCGGGATGCGACAGCATGGGAAACTGTCACCGATGCGGTCCCGAGCGGTCACACGGGTCCTGTTGTGTTGCGGGTTGCTGGCGGGACCTCTGTTCACGACCGCGTACCTGCTAGAGGGCAGTACCCGAGCGAATTACAGCGCCTGGCGGCACCCGGTGAGCTCGCTGTCGCTGGGCACGCACGGCTGGATGCAGGTCGCCAATTTTCTCAACTCTGGAGCGCTGCTGGTGGGCTTCGGCATCGGCGTGCACCGCGCGGAACACAGCTCGAAGTGGACGTCGCGGCTGATCCAGGCGATCGGCGTGGGGCTCATCGGCGCGGGCGCGTTTCGATGCGATCCGCTCAGCGGCTACCCGCCAGGTACGCCCGCGGTGCCCTCGCCGCCGACGACAAAAGGCATACTCCACGTCGTCTTTTCAGCCCTGGTGTTCCTCGGCATGCCCGCGGTCTTTCTAATTGATGCAACCGGCGTCAAACCAGTCTGGTCGACGTATTCGAAGGCGACGTTTGTCGCCTTTGTCGGCACCTTCGGCGTCGCGCGAGCGGGTTTCGCGCAGTCGGCGCGGCTGGTGGCCTTCGGCGGTCTGTTTCAACGGCTGGCGTTGTCAATCGGTTTCACGTGGTTGGCCTTGCGTGCAGCGCAGTTGCTTGGCGCGCTGCCGAGGTCATAGCTGGTGGTTGCCGACAGCATCGCGGTCTACATCCACTTTCCGTTCTGTCTGTCGATCTGCCCGTACTGCGACTTCGACCGGCAGGCGACGGGGTTCGATCGGATCGGCGTGTACCTGGGAGCGGTGGAGCGCGAGCTGCGGCAATATGCGCCGCGCGGCGAGCGAGTGCACAGCATCTTCATCGGCGGCGGCACGCCGAGCCTGATGTCGGTGGCCCAGGTTCGGCGGCTGCTGGAGGTGGTGCGCGACCAATTTGACGTAACTTCCAATGCGGAAATCACGCTCGAGTGCAACCCGGGCGATGCCGATGTCGCCAAACTGATCGGCTTCCGTGCCGCGGGCGCCACTCGCTTGAGTTTCGGCGTCCAGTCGCTTGACGATGCGTTTTTGAAGGTCCTGGGGCGGCGGCACTCCAGCGACGAGGCGCGACAAGCCGCTGCCTGGGCCAAACGAGCCGATTTTGCTTTCAACCTGGACTTCATGTTCGGCTTGCCGGCTCAGACGCTCGAACACTGGCAGCGCACGCTGGACCAGGCGGTGGAACTCGAGCCAGACCACCTGTCGTGCTATTTGCTCACGCTTGACGAAAAGGTGCAGATGGGCCGCGACGTCGCCCGTGGCAAGCTGGTGCTGCCTGCCGACGACGACCTGGCTGAGATGTACACCGCCACCCGTCGACAGCTGGCGGACGCTGGTTTCGAGCAGTACGAGATCTCCAACTGGGCTCGGCCCGGACAGGCGTCTCGACATAATCTGACCTACTGGCGCGACGGACAGTGGATCGGCCTCGGCGCTGGGGCTGCCTCCGCCTACCACGGCCGGCGCTGGAAGAACACGCCGGTCCTGGAGCGCTACATCGCCTCCGTCTCGCGTTCAGGCGTTGCCGACACCGTTGAAGATGAGACGCCCGATGCCCAGACGCGCATGCTGGACGCCCTGACGCTCGGACTCAGACTGCGCGAGGGAATCTCGCTGGACGGTTTCGAGCGACGCTTCGGAGTTCAGCTGACCGAACTGCTGGGTGAAACTGGCGACTGGCTGCTTGCCGGCGGGTTCCTTGAAACGGACGCCGAGCGCATCCGCATCGACGCCGAGCACCAGCTCATTGCCAACGAGATCCTGGTGCGCGTGGAGGAGGCGCTGGCCGACTACGTCCGGCGTGAAACCAGGGCGGCGCAGATCGCCTCGAGGTAGTCGCGCGCCGGGCGACGCGCGCCCGCGGCCTGGAGATGCTCCAGTGCCGAACGGTAGCGCGTCTGGACGCGCTGCTCGATGGTCGCGGGCACCCCGATTTCGGCGAAGTAGCCGATGATGCGTTCGACGGTCTCAACGGCCAGCGCACCGTCTTGCTCCGCGTAGGCGAGGCGAAGCCAGGCCGGCGCGTCCGGCCGCGACAGAGCGATCGCGGCGGGCAGGCCGCGCTTGCGCTCGAGGATGTCGGCGGCGTCTGGCTTGCCGGTCTCGGTCGAAAGGCCCCACACCCCGAGCAGGTCGTCCTGCTCCTGAAACGCGACGCCCAGATCCAAGCCGTAGGCGGCGTAGGCATCCCGCGTGCTGTCCGCGGCGCCAGCGGCCATGGCTCCCATTCGACACGCGCAGGCGAAGAGCGCTCCGGTCTTGCGCGCGACCATCGCCGCGTAGGTTTCCAGTGTCGGCGGCGTGCGACCGTCCTGCAGCTCGATGTCCAGAAACTGGCCCTCGGCGAGGCCAAGCGCGGTTCGATTCAGCTCGTACGTCAGCTGGGCGGCCAGCGCTGAGCCGGACTCGGCCAGGACCGTCTGGGCCAGCGCGAACAGCGCGTCGCCGACGTTGATGCCCTGGGGCATGCCCCAGATGGACCAGACCGTCGGTCGATGGCGGCGCAAGTCACTGTGGTCCTGGATGTCGTCGTGCACCAGCGAGAAGTTGTGGATCAGCTCGACGGCCGCCGCGGCGTGTTGGGCGGCCGGGGTGATCTCGCCACACGCCGCCTGGCAAACCAGCAGCACCAGCGCGGGCCGCAACTTCTTGCCGGCGGGGGCGGGCGCGCTGAGAGGCGCGAGGTTCGGATCACGCCAGCCGAGGTGGTACTCGAGCATGGCGGCCAGACGCTCGGCGGCGGGTGAGAAGTGGCGGGCCACGGCCTGGCGCAGCCAGGTGTCGGTCAATTCGCCGAGACGGGTGAGGTGCTGATCCAGGTCGACGGCGCTCATGCAGCTTTCATTGTCGACGACGCTCGGGCGGGGCTTCACCGCCGAGTGCCCTGCTCTGCTCAGGATTCTAGCCAAGGGGATTGCTTCACAAGAATTGCGCCTCGCGGTCGCCTAGTATACTAGCCACGCAGTGTGGGGGAGCCCGTCCACCAACTCGGCTGCTTATGATACTAAGCACGACGGGCTTTGAGCCTGCGCGGCCGAGGGTACGCGCTTCCGCACCGCACCGCACCGCACCCTACCGCGCTCGTTTACGGCGGCGCCGCGCCTGGCTGCGACCGCATACCCTGTCAAGCGTGCGCGCTCTCGAACTGGTCGGTTTCGACGGTCCCGCCTCGCTGCAGCTCGCCGATCGGCCCCTGCCCGACCCCGCCGAGGGCGAGGTCCGCGTCCGATTCCACAACATGGCGCTCAACCACCTCGACGTCTTCATCACCCACGGGCTGCCGAAACGTCCATTGCCGGCCATCCTCGGCTCTGACGGCGCCGGCGTGGTCGACGTCGTCGGGGCGGGCGTCACGAATGTCAAGCCCGGCGACGAGGTCGTGCTGTATCCGATCGTGTCCTGCGGCCACTGCCCGGCATGTCACGCCGGCCAGGAGGTCCACTGTCCCGAAATGGCCATCCTCGGCGAGCACACCGACGGCACATTCCAGGAGCAACTCGTCGTCCCGGCCGGCATCTGCCATCCGCGACCAGCCCACCTCTCGTTCGAGGACACCGCCGCGCTACCCCTCGCCTGGCTCACCGCGTGGCGGCTGCTGTTCACTCGAGGCAAGCTGCGCAGCGGCGATTGGCTGGTGCTGGTCGGCATCGGCGGCGGCGTGGCGACAGCCTGCCTGCTGCTCGGGCACGCCCACGGCCTGAAGGTGATCGCGACTTCGCGCGACGCGGGCAAGCGCCAGCGCGCGCTCGACCTCGGCGCCTCCGCGGCCTTTCCGAGCGAGGGATTTTCCAAGAGTGTGCAGCAGGCCACCGACGGCGCGGGCGCGCGCGCCGTGGTCGACACGGTGGGCCCGGCCACGTTCGACGAGTCGATTCGCTCCCTGGCTCGTGAAGGCGTGCTGTTGACCGTGGGCGCCACCAGCGGGCCCAAGCTGGAGCTGCTGCTGCCGCGCATGTGGTTTCGACACCTGTCACTGGTCACCTCGACGATGGGCAACCACAGCGAATTTCGCTCGATGCTTGATGACGTCAACCAGTTCAAGCTGCGCCCGCCCGTCGATCGCGTCTTTCCACTTGCCGATGGCGGCGAGGCCTTTGCGCATCTCGAAGCTGGCGAGCAGTTCGGCAAAGTCGTCCTGTCGGCGTAAGTCGCACCATCGGCGTAAAGAGTGGCGGAAACCGTGCTGACCAGGAGCCACGGACTGGGCAACGACTACCTGGTTGCCGACCCCGCCGAGCTGCCGTTCGCCGTCAGTCCCCAGCGCGTTCGGCGGCTGTGTGACCGACACGTGGGCGTTGGCTCGGATGGGCTGCTGCTGCTGGAGGGTACGCGTGGGCTGCGCATCCTCAATCCAGACGGCTCGGAGGCCGAAAAAAGTGGCAACGGCCTGCGTATCTTCGCCCGCTGGCTGTTCGATACCCGGCGAGTGGATGCCCGCTCGTTCACGATCCGCGTCGGCGGGGCTGAGGCGGCGGTCACCGTCCACGCAGACGACGCGACGGTGACGGTCGACATGGGCCGACCCACGTTTCGTGACGACCTGTCTGCGATTCAGGTCGATGGTCGGCAGCTCGCGGTCAGCGCGCTGTCGATCGGCAATCCGCACTGCGTAATTTTTCGGCAGGAACTTGACGTAACCGAGTTGCGGCGGCTTGGCCCCCTCGTCGAACATCACCCTGCTTTCCCCAATCGCACCAATATGCAGCTCGCCCATGTGGCTGACCGACGCACCGTCGACCTGTTGATCTGGGAACGCGGCGCGGGCGAGACGCGCGCCTCCGGGTCGTCCTCGTGCGCGGTGGTGGCGGCCGCCTATCGCGCCGGTCTGGTCGACACCGAGGTCACCGCGCGCATGCCCGGCGGCGAGCTGGCCGTGCGCGTTGACGCCCAGGGTTGCCTGTGGCAGCGCGGACCCGTCGAAGAAATCGCCCGCATTACGCTCAGCCCCGAGCTGATCGAACACCTGCAGGCGTTACCATGACGCGCATGGCTACCGCGCCCGCGACCTATTTCACGGTCGTGCTCGACCAGGCCAAAGAGGACCTGCTGCGGCGCGGAATGCCCATCTTCGACTTTGGCGTCGGCGACCCGATCGAGCCCACCCCGGCCTTCATCCGCCAGGCGCTCATCGACGCGCTCGATCCCGTCTCACAGTACCCGACGATCCTGGGCCAGCGGCGACTGCGGCAGTCGATCGCCGGCTGGGCCGAGCGCCGCCTGGGCGTAAGCCTCAACCCCGACACACAGGTGCTGCCTGCCGCCGGCTCCAAGGAAGCCATTTTTCACCTGCCGCTGGCCATCATTGGCCCCGAGGAGAAGCGGCGGCGCATCGTGTATCCGTCGCCCAGCTACCCGGTGTACGACGGCTCCGCGCGCTTTTCGGGGTGCGTGGCGCATCCTGTCCCGCTGCGCGAGGCCAACGACTACCGCCTGGAGCTGGCGGAGCTCGGGTCGCAGGTGCTCGAACAGACGCGCATCGCCTGGATCAACTATCCGCACAATCCAACCGGCGCCAGCATCGACCTCGACTATTTGCGTCGGCAGGTCGAGGTCGCGCGCGCGTACGACATCCTGCTGTGCGCGGACGACTGCTATCTGGACCTGTACTTTGGCGATCAGCCGCCGCCCTGCCTGCTGCAAGTCACCCAAACCGGCGTCCTGAGCTTTGGGTCGCTCAGCAAGCGCTCGGGGATGACGGGCTACCGCAGCGGCTATATCGCGGGCGATGCGTCGGTCATCAGCGCGTACCGACGCGCGCGGCCGAACTTCGGCGTTGGATCACAGGACTTCGTCCAGGCCGCGGCCACCGTTGCCTGGGGCGACGACGCGCATGTCGCCGAGCGGCGGGCGGTCTTTCGCGCCAAACGCGATCGCCTCGCGAGCTATCTGCGATCGCGCGGCTACGCAGTTTCGGGCAGCCAGGGCGCCATCTACCTGTGGGTCAAGGTGCCGACCAGCACGCCTGAGACGTTTTTTGCGCGTTTGCTCGAACACGGCATCGTGGTCAGCCCGGGCGAGTCGTTCGGCGCCGGCGGCGAGGGGTACTTCCGCCTGGCGCTGGTGCCCAATCTCGAACAGATCGAACAGGCTATTGCTGTCTGGGAAAAGGTGTCTTTCTGAGATGACTGCTGAAAGTACCGCCGTGCGCACCGAGCTGGCCGCCGTCATCGGCACGACGTTCGCCAATCCGTCGCAGCTGGACAAAGCCGAGGCGCAGCTGGCGGTCGAAGAGGTGATCGACGGGCTGGATCGCGGCGAGATTCGGCTCGCCGAGAAGTCCAACGGCGAGTGGACCGTCCACCCATGGGTCCAACAGGCGATCTTGCTGTACTTCCGCCTGCGCCAGCTGGAGACCTGGCAGGTCGGCCAGTTCGAATACCACGACAAGCTACCCCTCAAACGCGAATACGCGCGGCTCGGCGTGCGCGTCGTGCCGCCGGCGGTGGCGCGCTACGGCAGTTTCCTGGAGTCGGGCGTCATCATGATGCCGAGCTACGTGAACATCGGCGCCCACGTCGGCTCGGGCACGATGGTCGACACGTGGGCGACCGTGGGCAGCGGCGCGCAGATTGGCCGCAACGTGCACCTGGCGGGTGGTGTGGGCATCGGCGGCGTGCTCGAGCCGCCGGGCGCCCGACCGGTCATCGTGGAGGACGGGGCGTTTATAGGCTCGCGCAGCATCATCACCGAGGGCACGCTCATCGAGGAAGGCGCGGTGCTGGGGGCCAACGTGGTGCTCACCAGCAGCACGCCGATCATCGACGTCACCGGCAGTGAGCCCGTGACGCACCGCGGGCGGGTGCCCGCCAGGTCAGTGGTCGTGCCGGGGACGCGGCCGCGACACTTTCCCGCCGGCGAGTTTCAGGTGGCGTGCGCGCTGATCATTGGCCAACGCACCGCCTCTACCGACCTCAAGACCTCGCTCAACCCCGCCCTGCGCGATCTGGTGGGCCTATAAAGGAAGGGTCGAGCGCTATCATTCGGCCGAATGAGCGCTGACGGCCGTCTTTCGAACGGGTCCGATGGGCTCGGCGGGGGACAGCACGAGCGGGCGCTGCTGTTGGCTGCCGATACTGGCGAGGCGCCGTGGACTGTTGCGGAGTCGCTCGACGAGCTCGAAGAGCTGACGCGAACGGCTGGCGCCGAGGTGGTCGGGCGCCTGTCGCAGCGGCTCGAGCGCGCCGATCCGAGGACCTACCTTGGCCGCGGCAAGCTGCAGGAGGCCCACGAGCGGGCGGTGGTCGCCCACGCCGACGTGGTGATCGTCGACGACGAGCTGGCGCCCAACGTGCAGCGCTCGATGGAAGAGATCCTCGATCGGCGCGTCGTCGACCGCACGTTGCTGATCCTGGATATCTTCGCCCAGCGGGCCCGAACCCACGAAGGGCGCGTGCAGGTCGAACTGGCGCGACTGGAGTACCTGCTGCCGCGACTGACGCGCGCCTGGACCCACCTCGAACGTCAGGTGGGCGGTATCGGCGTCCGCGGCGGTCCTGGCGAGACACAGATCGAGATCGACCGTCGCTTGATTCGGACACGGATCAGCGCGCTCAAACGCGAGATCGAAGGCATTCGCGTCCATCGCGCTGGCCAGCGCTCGCAGCGGGAACGCGCGGGCCTGCCCATCGTGGCCTTGATCGGCTACACGAACGCGGGCAAGAGCACGCTGTTCAATCGCGTGACGCAAGCCGGCGCGCTCGCCGAGGACAAGCTGTTTGCGACGCTCGATCCCTTGACGCGCCGCGTCATGCTGCCTGGCGGCCAGGAAGTGCTGCTCTCGGACACGGTCGGTTTCATCGCCAAGCTGCCGACGGACCTGGTGGCCGCCTTCCGCGCCACGCTCGAGGAGCTCGAATCCGCCGACCTGTTGCTGCACGTGGTGGACGTGTCGTCCGAACGAGCCACCGAACGCGCCGACGTGGTGCAGGACGTGCTGGCGGAGCTCGGCGTCGGCGACCGGCCGGTGCTGATGGTCATGAACAAGGCGGACCTGCTGGCCGGCTCCGCGGCGGAGCTGGAGCGTACGCTGCCCGAGGCGCGCGCCGCCGACAGCGTGGTGGTCTCCGCCGAGCGGGGCTGGAACACCGACGAGCTGCTGGAGCGGATCGAGACGATGCTCGAACGCGGTTTTCTCAGGCTGCGCGTGCGGATTCCGTACGAAAAAGCCGCGCTCGTGGACC
This sequence comes from Chloroflexota bacterium, assembly GCA_019247515.1. Classification (GTDB taxonomy): domain Bacteria; phylum Chloroflexota; class UBA6077; order UBA6077; family CF-72; genus CF-72. The sequence continues at coordinate 16,561 of JAFAOS010000146.1, forward strand.
TGTTCCATCGCAAGGGCAGCGTCGCCACCGAACGACATACCGACAAAGGCACGCTGATCACCGGCTCGTTGCCCGCGCGCTTCGTCGGGCCATTCCGGCGCTACGCGGTGCGCTAGCTTAGCAAGTTTCCGGTGCAAAACCCGGGCGAGTCGGTTTTCGGGTTGGTGAGAAGGGGCCGGTCGACCGGAGTGGCAGATGATGACCAGCCGGTCAACGGGCCGTTTCGGAGGCGACCGATCGGCTGATCTGGCGCAGGTTGTGGGCGAGGAG
>JAFAOS010000424.1 GCA_019247515.1 Chloroflexota bacterium
GTACGACGTGGCCTTTGTGCCGCTGCTCGGCGGCAAGTCACGCGAGGGGCTGGGCACGATCGGCCCGACGGACAGTCGGGGCGACCTGAATGCGCTCACGCCGAGCGCGCTGTCCGGCGCGGCTCGGGTTGGCGTCTTCATCCTGACCCGCCACGACGGCAACGAGGCCGGCCAGGACGAGTTCGTCACCTGCATGGGCACCTGAGCTGCGCACCCGCTGCGAAGCGGCGCGGGGCTGGTGCGGGACTAGGCGACCTGCTGGGGGCCTTCGAGGTTGCGCAGCTCGCGCTCGCGCTTGCGCCGCCGCTGCTCGACGAGCCACTTGGGCGGGCGGCCACGGCGCGGGCCGTCGTCCTCCCACTCGAGCGGCTCGGTGCGGCGGTCGACGATCTCGACCTGGTCGACATAGACGGAGCCGCCGCAGCGCGGGCAGCGCAGCCGAGAGGTTTCCCACGAGCCGATCAGCCCGACTCGGCCACCGCGCTGGATGGCCACGGTGGCGCCGGTCGAGCCGCGTTCGCGCTCGATCGACCCCGCGGTTGCCCCGCACATGTAGCACTTCAGGTCGGCAAGAACGAAAGTACGAATCGTGGGCTGCATCGGCGGGCGACTCCGGATGACGGGTAATGACTACCCACAGTCTGCCCCGCCGATAGTTAAGAGTCCTCCCAGGCGGTGTTAGCACTTCGCTAACGACTGCTTGGAGCTGATTTCATCTATTTCAAAGGCGAGTAGCTCGTCGCGTGCCAGAACTGGTTGAAGACGCGCGCGACCAGTGGCCCGTCTTTCTCGGTCTCGGCGCGGGCGCGGGTCCAGCCTTCGTCGGCCTGGAAGGCGCCCCAGGCCTTTTCGCGGTGGGCCATATCGTCGAAGCGCAGGATGTAGTGCAGCTCGTTGCTGGTGCCGGTCACCGCATCCCAGAAGCCCACGACGCCGATGCCGTGTTTCTTGAAGAAGCCCAGTGTGGTCGTCTCGAAGCGTCGGTGGAGCGCGGGCAGCTTCCCGGGGACCGCCTCATAGCGGCGGTATTCGAACAGGGGCATGCACGTATTCTTGCAGCACCGCCCGCGCGACGTTGCGGCCCGTCAGCACCACCGCCACTGGGCCCGCGGGGTGGACTCTTCGCTCGAGCAGCGCCGCGACGCCGACTGCACCCGAGCCTTCGACCACCACCCGCTCGTGGATCAGCAGCCAGCGCATCGCCTCGGCGATCGCCGCCTCCGACACGAGCTCCACCTGCCGCGCGTGTTGCCTGATCAGGTCGAAGGTGATGCTGCCAGCTTCCACGTTACCGGCGAGCCCGTCGGCCAGCGACGGGCGGACCTCGACGGGCACGAGCCGGCCGTGGTTCAGGGCAGCGTGCAGCGCGGGCGACGCTTCCGATTGAACTCCGTACACGCCGATGTCCGGAGTGAGCCCGTGCGCCGCCACGCCGACACCGCTGATCAGACCACCCCCGCCGGCCGGCACCAGCAGCGTGCGAACTTCCGGCAGGTCCTGAAAAATCTCGAGTGCCACCGTGCCTCCGCCGGCGACCACGGCCGGGTCGTTGTACGCGGAGATGAACGGCAGCCCGCGCGTGCGCGCCAGGCGGATGGCGGCAACTTCAGCGTCGTCGTACGTCTCGCCGACCTGGATCAGCTCCGCCCCGGACTCTCGGAGCGCCTCGACCTTGACCTGAGAGGCTGTGTGTGGGACCGCGACGGTGGCCGACACGCCGAGGATGGCTGCCGCGCGCGCGACGCCCAGCCCGTGGTTGCCGGCAGATGCCGTGACCACGTGCCTCGGATGCTCGAGGAGCTGGAGGGCGTTCAAGGCTCCGCGCAGCTTGAACGACCCCGTCAGCTGAAAGCACTCGAACTTGAGCCACACGTCGATGCCGCACAGCTCCGAGAGCTGCGTGGATCGCTCCAGCGGCGTGCGCACCACGAACGGACCGACGCGGGCCGCGGCCGCGCGGACATCCGCCAGAGAGACGTCGGTCACGCGCGGACTACGTCGGGTCGGGCGCGGAGGGTTGCCCGCGCTGGGCCTGGTAAAGCTCGATCAGCTCCGCCAGGGTTGTCGCGTCTTCGGGCCGCTTGTCCGCGTCGCGGAAACGTATGACTCGCGGAAACCGCAGCGCGTAGCCGGCGGTGTGATTGGGTGAGCTGGTGATCTCGTCCGCCAGCACCTCCACCACGATCTGAGGCTCGAGCCAGACGCTCGGGATGATCCGCGACGACACGCGCGCGGGCCGCTGCTCGGCTCGATATGGTGCCGCGCGCTCGCCGACTTCGCGCCACTGTTCGTCGCTCAAACCCGTGCCGATCTTTGTCACGCTCTTGAACTCGTCGGCGGCGGCATCGTACACGCCCACCAGCAGCGCCCCGACGCCCAGGTCGGCGCGCTTGCCGCGTCCGACAAAGTAGCCCAGCAGCACGCAGTCGATCGTGTCTTCCAGTGCGCCGCGCGAATGGCGCTTGAGCTTGACCCAGTTGAAGTTGCGCGCGCCGGCCTGGTACGGCGAGTCCACGCGCTTGACCACCAGCCCCTCGAGGCCGCGTTCGAGCGCGTCTGCGAACATCTCGTCGAGCCGTTCGGGGTCGTCGACTATCACGCCTGCCTCGGGCTGCAGGACGTCCGTACCGCGCACCATTTCGGTCAGCAGCTGGATGCGGTCGAGCAAGGGTCGATCGAGCAGCGCCTGTCCGTCGCGATACATCACGTCGAAAACCATGGCCTTGAGCGGCAGCTCCGTCGCCAGGTCGCCAACGCCGTGCTTGCGGCGGCGGCGGGTCGTCTCCTGGAAGGGCAAGAACTCTTCTGAAGCTGGATTGAACGCCAGTGCCTCGGAATCGAGGATGGCCGTTTGCGCCTGCACCTGCTGGAGGACGCCATCGACCAGCTCGGGAAACATGCTGGTCATGGATTCGAGGCTGCGCGAGAACAGGCGCACCTGCTCGCCTTCGGGTTGCCCGCGATCCAGGTGCAGCTGGACGCGGATCCCGTCGAACTTCGACTGCGCATGCGCGCGGCCGCCCAGCTTGTCCAGCAGGCTCGGCACGTCGGGGAGGCGCTCGGCCAGCTGAGGGCGAATCGGGCGACCGACCGTCACCTGCAGTTTGCGCACGCCGTCGAGTCCCTCGGTCCACAGCGTGGCGCCCAGGAGCCCGAGGTCGGACGTGCGGTTGTAGGCATCCTCGAGAACGACCTGGTCGGCTTTGAGGCCGCTCAGCCGCGCCTCGTTGATGGCGGCCAGCACGGTCGCGTCGCCGACGCCGAGTCGACTGTTGCCCAGGGGGATACGCACCAGGTGCTTGGCCGAGATCGGGTCCAGGTCGCCCAGCAGCGCACGCAGGACGGCAAGCTTGCGCTCGCCGCTGCCGGCGCCGCCGATGTCGGCAATGCCGCGCAGCTGGGCAAACACGTCGCGTACCGAACGGTCCGAGGTTCGCGGTGAGGCGGCGGCCAGCTCGCCCACCACCAGACCCAGGTCACCCACGCGCGCGTAGTGGCGGCGAACCTCGGCCGGGTCGATCGCGAAGGCCTCCGCGACCGCTTTCTCGATGGACCGCTCGCCGAGTCCGAACTCGATCGGCTCATACAAGGGTGCGACGCGGCCCTGCAGCAGATAGGCGACTTCGCTAATCGCGTCGGCGTCGACCTGGCGCAGCAGGTCGGCCAGGATCGTCGTCAGCTGTTTGCGGCTGGAGGTGTGTTCGAGCTGCTCGAACGCCTCGGTGAGCGTGCGAAAGGCGAGCCCATGCCCGTTTGACGCGGTCATCGACAAGGACTTTAACGTGTTCGGAGCGGCTGCCCGGCCAGGTCGTGGTCGACGGCCCGGGTATAGGATGCGCCTGTGCGCAAAGGTCTTTCGGCCGCCGGACCAGGCGGCCAGGCGGGCTGGACGGAGTAGCCGCGGTGGAGCAACGACCACTCGGCTCAACCGGGGTGCAGGTCTCGGCGCTGGGGTTCGGCTGCGGCGCAGTGGGCGGGCTGATGACGCGCGGCGCACCCGCGGACCAGCGACAGGCCGTCACGCGCGCGCTGGACGCCGGCATCACCTACTTCGATACCGCGGCCCAGTACGGCGACGGCGCCTCTGAAGAGAACCTCGGACGCGTCATGCGCGAGCTCGGCGCCTGGCAACGGGTGGTGGTGGGCACCAAAGTTCGCCTGCCGCGCGGCGAGCCGGGCTGGGCCAGCGCGGCCGTCCGCGAGTCGCTGCAGGCGAGCCTGCGTCGGCTCGGGCGCTCGGACGTGGACGTCTTTCATCTGCACAACCCCGTGGGTCTGACACATACCGACCGAGGCGTGCTCGACCTGGAGACCGTGCTGGGCGAAGTGGCCACCGCACTCGCCGAAGTCAAGACCGCGGGTCTGGCGCGACACGTCGGCTTCACGGGACTGGGCGACAGCACGGCCGTTCGGGAGGTGGTCAAGTCCGAGCCGTTCGAGACAGTGCAGGCCTACTTCAACGTGCTCAACCCCAGCGCGGGTTTCACCGGTCGTTCCGGCGGCCAGCAGGACTTCGAAGGTTTGATCGACACGGCGGCGCTGGCCGGACGTGGCGTGATCGTGATCCGCGTGCTGGCCGCCGGCGCGACGAGTGGCTCACCCGAGCGCGCGGCGATCGCGGGAGATCCCGGCGGGGCAATCGGCGGTTCCGAATACAGCGACGACGTGGCGCGAGCGTCTCGTCTGAAGGACCTCGCCAGAGGGCTGGGTCTTGACAGCCCGATCGAGCTGGCCCTGCGCTTCGGCCTGGCCAAATCGGGAGTGTCGACGGTGCTGGTCGGATATTCGACGCTCGACCATCTGGAGCAGGCGATCCGCTTCGCCGAACGCGGACCGCTGCCAAACGACGCGGTCGCGCGGGTGCTCGCGAGCTAGCGGTGGATGACGACGGGCGTGCCCAGGTGCGCCCAGCCCCATAACCAGCTGCTGTCCTGATAGGTCAGCCCCAGGCACCCGTGGCTACCCGGGTAGCCCCAGTTGCTGCTCCAGTAGTTGTAGTGCAGGCTGGCCCCATCGTCGGTGAAGTACTGCGTGAACAGCACGTTGGTCAGGTAGTAGCCGCCTGGTCCAGTGCGCGGGATGCCGATCGTGTCGCTGTTCATCGTCTCGTTGGCGACGCGACGCAGAATGGTGAAGACGCCGGTCGGCGTGGGGCGCGGTCCGGCGCCGATGATGGTCAGGAACGAGTTGACCGCCTGGTCACCTTCGTACGCCGTCACCCGCGCGGGCGCGCTCAGGTTGACGTCCAGCCAGTGACCCGTGAAGGCGTCAGCGCGTTCGGGAATGAAGACGGCGTCGGTGGGCACGTAATCGCCGTTGTCGGTGCGGTACCACGTCGTGCCATCGTCGGCGGTGGTCTCGCCGGTCAGCGTCAGCCAGCTATTCGCGTTCAGCTGGCGGTCGACGGCATCGTCGGCCCAGGTCGGGTACATGGACATGGGCGTCGCGTCGGTGACAACTCCGGGGGCGCTGAATTCGTCGCTCAGCTTGGGGGCGGCTTTGAACACGTAGGGCGAAGGGGGCTCGCCGGGGCCGAGCTCTTCGCTCGGGACGTAGGCGACGGCCTTCGAACGCGGGTCGAGGACGTGCGCGAACTCCCCGCGGTAGTCGAGCACCTGCAGCGTGGTCTGCGCCGGCATGGTGCCGAAGTCGACAGCGGTGCTGCTTGGAGCGCTGTAGGCCTGCACCGGGTCCAGGGTGACGACCCACGTTGGTTGCTGATCTGCAAGCACGCCGGCCGGTGCCAGCGAGGTAGACACGAGCATCACGGCCAGCAGCGCGATACCGAAGCGACCCATCATGCGGCTCACGATACTCTGAGGCGCGGCGATTTGTGTCGGCATCGAAGGTGGCCCTCGAGCCGCTCGACGCCGCCGCGATGCTAGTCTGGGCGTATCCGTCTGTCGCTGCTGGCGGCCTTCGGGGGGGTGATGCTGAGCATCGCCGCGCCCGTCGCCGCGTTCGCTGCATCAACGACGCCGACGACGACCACGCCCGCACCGCAGCGCGCGCCGAGCGTCGCCGGGTCGCCAACGGCTGTCCAGCAAGTTCAACAAGTTCAGCCGCCGCCCCCCACGCCGTCACCAACCACGGCCGTCGCGACCCAGAAGGTGGCGACCCCATCCCCGGAGCCCACGCCGACGGACACGTCCACGCCGACCCAGACGCCCGGTCCGGACCGCCACCCCGCCGTTGAGCCGAGCCCGTCACCCTCCCCGGACGACGACGCGGACGCGCCCGAAAATAGTGACAACGTTGAAGCATCCGTCAACTGGCAGGCGTTCGTGCCGACGGATATCGCCGATCACCTGGCCACGATGGATCGCGCGGCGCGCCAGTCAAACTGCGGCGTGCCCTGGCAGTTGCTGGCGGCGATCGCGCGAGTCGAGTCGAATTTCGGCCGCAATATGTCCACGTCGTCGGCGGGCGCGATCGGCTATGGCCAGTTTTTGCCGAGTAGCTGGCAGGCGTTCGGCGGCACGGGCAACGCCTACGACTATCGCGACGCGCTGCCGGCCATCGCCCTGTACCTCTGCCAGTCGGGCCTCGAGCGTGATCCGCGCGCGGCGTTGTTCGCCTACAACCACGCCGACTGGTACGTCGACCTCGTGCTCGACCTGGCCGTCCGCTACGACCGATTGGCACCGGGCGGGCCCACGCCCGAGATCCTCGGCGTCGGTCCCGCGCAACAGGACACCGCGCCGTTACGCTACGCCGACGGGCGCGACGTGCGACAGCAGAGTCGCGCTCGGATCGTCAATGACACCGTCAGGTGGCTGGGGATCCCGTGGCGCGGCCGCACTCCCGGTCAACCCATCTCGGCCGCCGCTCTCGAGACGACGACGTTGTCGATGCTGCGACAGGCGGAGGTCGGGCGCAGCGACGTAGGCGCCGTCTCCGAAGCCGCCACCTCGGACAATCTGGACGGCCTGTCCGCGGCCGCCTGGGACGCCGGGCTGCTTGGATTGCCGGGGGCGGGTCCGCGCTGGTCGGTCGGCGAGTTGCGGCAGCATCTGAATCTGGGCCAACCGGTGGTCGTCTTCGTGGCCAGTCGCGGCCTGCCCGGGCATCCGCCTGGCGAGGACAACGGCGAGCAGCCGCTGGTGCTGATCGGCTCGACCCCAGAGGGCTTCGTCTACAGTGACCCGAGCTTTTCCAGCAGTCTCGGGTACGGCATGCAAATAAGCGACACCGACCTGCAGACCGCCTGGGACGCGGCCGCTCGACCGCGTCAGGCGCTGGCGTTTGTGGCCAGGCCGCGGCCGCCAGCGCGCCCGGCGCACGTCGCGCAGGCGCAGGCGCCCGACACGATCGCGCGTCTCGTGGTGACCAGCACGCCGGTGCCGGTCGTGGCCCGCCCGACTGACCTGCCGGCGCCCGAGCCGCCCACACCCAGCCCGGTCGTGGTGGTCACGCCCGGGCCCATCGCCGCGGCTCAGCCCGAGCGCACTGCCGAGGCAACGGCCGCTCCGCCGACGCCGCCCGCGGACTGGTCCTGGACAGTGGTGCTTGGGCTGGGAGCGATCGGTCTCGGAGCTGTGGTCCTGAGGCGGCGCGCTCGTCGTCCCTGACCAGCCCGCGCAGCCGTATCAGTCCCTTGGCTAGCCGATGACCGGCAGCTCGATCTCGAAGCGATCGCCCTCGATCCGACGCACGTCGCCGCCGTGCAAGCGCGCAATGCCGCGCGCGGTAAACAGCCCCAGGCCTGAGCCGGATTGGCCCGCTTCGGCCGCGCTCCGGCCTCGATAGAAGCGTTCGAACAGGTGGTCGACCTCCTCGGCGTCCGGGCCCGGGCCACCGCCACTCACGACCAGGTGCACTCGCGCCCCCTCCAGGTGCGCCCAGAGCCTGACCGGTTGGGCCGCGTCACCGTAGATGAAGGCGTTACTGACCAGCGCCCGTAGTGCGCGGGCAATCCTGGCGTGGTCCCAGTTGCCGATGCAGCCGTCCGGGATGTCCAGCTCCACGGGCCGTTCGATCTGGTCTCGAACAAGCGCGACCGTCCGCTCCACCGCCAGCTCCGCCACGGTACGCAGCTCGACGCGCTCCATCCGCAGCGCCACTTTGCCGGTGCCGAGGCGCGCGGCATCCAGGAAGCTGTCGAGCATGTCGGTAAGTCGGTCGGTCTGCTCGACGATCGACTTGAGGCGTGTATGCGCGCCGTTGCTGTCCCCCCGCAGGATCTGCCGCTGCGCCATCTGGGCCGAAGCTCGCATCACGGCGATCGGGTTGCGGAGGTCGTGCGCCGCGATGGACATGAACTCTTCGGTTTCCTGGGCGCCCACCACCCGCTGCACGTCGATAGACCGGCGGCGTTGCAAGTTGCGGGCCATCGGCGGAGCCGCGTGGCTAAGCGGTTTGCGCCAGATGCGGCGCCGCCAGCGCCCCCGCGCGATGGTATTCCTGGAACAGCTGGCCCCAGCCCGTGTTGGCCAGCCAGCTCTCGAACACGCGGCGGTCGCGCGCCGGCCAGCGGTAGTAGTCGTGGTAGACCTCGGAACCGAGGATGAAGAGGTTCACGAGCGGCGTGCGCATCAAGACGTTTTGCACCGGCTTGAGCGGCCCGAACCAGACGATGTCGCCGACGCGGCTCGCGCCGTTGTCGCCGACCCGAAAGTTCCATCTTTCGTTCGCCAGGTCCGTGTCGCCGACAAGCTCGATCTCTTGCGGATCGCCGATGCCCAGCCCGTCTTCGTGCGCAAGGCGAATGTAGTCGATCCGCATCGGGTCGAAGCCCATGAGCCTGGCCGCCACCGCGTCGATGGCTACCTGGTCACCGCTGGCGAGGATGACATTCTTGATCTCCGGATGCATCGTGCGCGGGCCGGGCCCGTTGCCTGCCGTGGTGCCGTCCATCACGGCGAAAAGCCCGGTGTGGATCTCCTTCTGAATCGCCAGCAGGTCCACCAGTGTCTCGTGGATCCAGCTGTGCGTATAATGCCGCCGCGTGTTCAGCAAACCGCCGAACGCGTTTTTCATCGCCCCGGTCGTCGTGGTGTAGATGTGGCATTTGACCGTCGGCAAGTGCACGATGTTCTTGCCGAAGAAGAAGTCGGGCACGTGGATGCCCTCGGGGAAAATATTGTTGAGCGCGCGCATGCGCGCCATCGGCTGGTAGGCAACCCAGCGCATGTCGCTGTCTTTGAAGTTGTAAAGAACGGGGATGTCGTATGCGCGGAAGATGGGCACGTACCCGTTGAGATCCTCACCCTTGAAGGCGTCGGTGACCACGGTCTTGTTCTGCACGCAGACGAGGTCGTCGAGCCCGTTCTGACGCAAGGCGCGCACCGTCCCTTCGAGCTGCCACGGGGTGGTGTTGGCGGCCGGGAAGGGGAAGTGCCAGCTGATGTTGTCTTTGAGGATGGTGCTGGCGCCCGAGGCGAGGTAATCGCGAGCGCCGGCCAGATCGATCAGGCGGGCATAGTCGTCGAGCGCGTGGGAGGGCCGGGTCCGCAGCGCCGCGACGGTGGCTTTCTTCGACATCGTTCGCCAGAGACTATATTCGAGAAGTAGACGATGGCGATCACCCTGCGCGCCACGCGCGCGCCATCTCTCCTCCTGTTCCCCGTGGCCATCCTGGCGACAGGCCTCGTCCTGCTCGCCGTTGTCCGGCGACAGGCCGTCGAATGGCAAACGCTTACTGGCGCGGGCCTGTTCGGCCTGGCGCTGATTCTCGCCGCGCTGTGGGCCCGCTGGCGGGTGCCCCGTGCCGACCCGCTGCTGCTGCCCGTCGCGGCGGCGCTCGCGGCTGTTGGTCAGGTCATGACCTCGCGCCTGGAACCCGACCTGGGTCCACGCCAGGGCACCTGGGTGCTGATCGGACTGGCGGCCATGACGCTTGTCAGCCTGTTGCCCTCTATCGAGTGGCTGAAGGGCTACCGCTACACGTGGGCCAGCCTGGCGATCCTGTTACAGATTCTGACGCTGATCTTCGGCCGCGACCCGAATGGCAGCGGCGCGGCGCTGTGGTTTGTCATCGGGCCGGTGAGCGTCCAGCCGATGGAGGCGGTCAAGCTGCTGCTGGCGGTGTTCCTAGCCGCCTACCTGGACGATTATCGCGAGCTTCTGACCATCGCCGGCAAGCGGATCTGGCGGCTGCGTCTGCCACCGTTGCCCTACCTGGCCCCGATCCTCGTCATGATCGGCGCGGCCCTAATCCTGTTCTGGCTGCAGAAGGACCTGGGCCCAGCCCTGCTGTTCTCAGCCGTGCTGCTGACGATGCTGTACATGGCCAGCGGTCGCCTGAGCTACGTCGTCCTGGGCCTGATCCTGCTGGTCGTCGGCTTCATCCTGGCTGACCGCGTCTTCAGTCACGTCCACACGCGCGTGGTCATCTGGCTGGACCCATGGACCAACCGCGAGACGATCGGCTATCAGCTGGTGCAGGCGCTGTATGCCCTGGGCTCGGGCGGCGTGTTCGGCAGCGGGCTCGACATGGGTTCGCCTCGCTTTATCCCGGCGGTCCACACCGACTTCGTCATCGCCGCCATCGGCGAGGAGCTCGGGCTGGCCGGCACGTTGGCGATCGTCTGCTTGTTTGTGCTGCTGGTGCAGCGCGGCTTTACCGTCGCGCTCCACGCGCGCTCGGGGTTCAGCGCGCTGCTGGCCGGCGGCCTGACGGCGGTCGTCGCGCTCCAGGCGCTGATCATCCTGGCAGGCACGCTCGAGCTCATCCCGTTAACGGGCATCACCCTGCCGTTTGTCAGTTACGGTGGTAGCTCCGTGGTCGCCAACTTCGTCATCCTCGGTCTGCTGTTGCGCATCTCGCACGAGAACGCGGTCCAAGGCGTATAGATGCTGGACGATCTGCGCGGTAACGTCCGCCGCACGGCGACGGCGCTGGTGGCGTGCTTCGGGGTGATTGCGCTGGCGCTCGGCTACTGGCAGGTTGTGCGCGGCGCCGACCTGGCGCAGGATGCGGCCAACCCGCGGGTCGCCAATGCGCGCCTCTCCGAGCCACGCGGCCGCATCCTCGATCGCAACGGGGTTGTGCTCGCCGACACCCAGATGACCGACCAGGGCCCGGTGCGCCACTACGCGGACCCGTCCCTGGTCCACACGATCGGCTACCACAGCAATCGCTATGGCGACACTGACCTGGAAGCCGCGTACGATACGGAGTTACGCGGCGAGAAGGCGCTCTCGGCGTGGGACCGGCTCGTACAGCCCATCCTGCATACCGAGCCCAGGCCCCAGGACCTGGTGCTGACGATTGACAAGCGCATCAGCGACGCCGCGGTCCAGGCTCTGGGGAGTTCGGCCGGGTCCATCGTGGCGATCGACCCACGCTCTGGAGAGATCCTGGCCATGGTCTCGACGCCATACTTCGACCCGAATACCGCGGAGGCGCAGATGGCCAACCTCCAGGCCGATCCAGCCGAGCCGCTGTTCAATCGCTCGGTGCAGGCGCGCTACGTGCCGGGCTCGACCTTCAAAACGGTCACCGCGACCGCGGCGCTGGATACGCACCTGGTGGATCTGAATCAGCCCTTCATGTGCACGACGGCGGTCAAGGTGGGGACCTACAGCGTGGACTGCAAGAACAGCCTGCAGTTGCCGCGCCTGACCTACAAACAGGCGTACGCGTGGTCGTCGAATCGGGTGTTCGGGCTGACGGGCATGCTGTTGGGGTATCCCAACCTGGCGCCGATCAACCCGTGGCTGGACGACAAGCCGCCTGGGCCGTACCCCTGGGTGGATGACCCGGGCTCGATTCAGGCCAGCGCCAGAGTCCTGGAGGACTACGCCGGCCGGTTCGGTTTCGGCCGCCAGATACCGTTCGACCTGCCGGTTGCGGTGAGCCAGGTCACCAACCCCGGCACCGAATGGTCGCCCGAGCTGCTGGTGCAGACGGCCTTTGGCCAGGGCGAGCTGGACGTGACGCCGATGCAGATGGCGCTGGTCGTCGCCACGGTTGCCAACCAGGGCCGAGTGCCGACGCCGTACGTCGCGGCCAGACTGGAGGATGGCGGCAATGTCCGCGAGTTGCACCAGCCCGGCGACTTTTTCTCGATTGCCAGCAGCTCGGACGTGGCGAACACCATGGTCAGCTTTATGGTCGAAGGTGTCGACAATGGCTATGCGGCCAAAGCCGCGATCCCGGGCGTGAAGGTCGGTGGCAAGACCGGTACCGCCGAGGTCGGCGACGGCACCTCACACTCGTGGTTCATCGGTTTCGCGCCCGCCGACGCGCCACGCATCGCCGTCGCGGTGATCATGGAGCACCAGGGCTCCGGCTCCGACTTCGCCACCCCAGCCGGTCAGAGCGTGATGCGAGCGGCGCTCGGTGTATACAAGTAGCAAGCCACAGGAGGTTCCTCACACCACATGCAGATCGACTTGAGCGCGGACGAGGGCGCCGTCGTCACCGAGATTCTCACCAGTGCGCTCGGCGAGCTCCGCGAAGAGATCTACAAGGCCGAAGTCGCCGAGTACAAGACCAGGCTCAAACACCGCGAGGCCGTGCTGACGAGCCTGCTGTCGCGGCTTGCCGCGGGATCGACGACCAGCAGTGCCTAGCAGCGCCTAGAGCTCAGGCCGAAGTCGCTGTAGCCGCGTGCGTTCCATCGCCAGCCTGAGGGTGATCCGCTCGCGCAGGGACTGCGGCGCGCTCAGCTCCTGGCAACGGACGCGTACCAATCTCCGCAACGACTCTTCGAACTGAAACAGGTGCAGGCAACCGCCGCAAGCCTCGAGGTGAGCGCGGACCTGAACGACGTCGTCGTCTGAGAGCTCTCGGTCCAGGTACGGATTGAGCGCGCTGGCGCAGTCCCGACAGTTGATCACCGCGTGCCTCCTCGGGCTCTAGCTACGACACCATTGGATCCCGACGCATGTTCGTCGCCATCCACACTCGGCGTGTGGACCTTGCTGCCGGATGTGAAACCGGCGGACTGCGCCTGGTCCCACAGCGCCCGCTGCAGCAAGCGGCGGCCTCGGAACAGCCGGCTCATCACGGTACCTTTGGCCACCCCGGTCGCCTCGGCGACTTCGGCATAACTGAGGCCTTCGACGTCGGACAGCTGGACCGTGGTTCGAAATTGTGGAGGCAACTGGTCGATGGCGCGCTGGATGGCGTCGGCGCCGAGGTGGTCGATGACCGTATCTTCGACGTCGGTCACCCGTTCCGCGCCGTCTTCGCTCAACTGGTTGTAGAGGAAGAAGTCCTCGGTGTCCTCGAGCGAGCTTTCCTGGGGGCGGCCCTGCTTGCGCCGGTAAGTGTTGATGTACGTGTTGGTCAGAATCTTGAACAGCCACGCGCGGAAATTGGTTCCAGGCTCGAAGCGGTCGTAGAAGCGGTACGCGCGCACCAGGGCGTCTTGGACGAGGTCTTCGGCGTCGCTGGGATTACGCGTCATGCGCAACGCGGTGCGGTACAGCGCATCGAGGTGTTGCAGTGCTTCTTCTTCGAACCTGGCTCGAACTCGGCTGGCGGCTGCCTCCTCGTGGGCTGAGCGTGCGGCCCGCGGCGCCGATTCGGCGTTCACAGGTCTCAGTCTAACCAACGCCCGGCGTGCACAAGGAATTCCATTAAAGACCTTGTTCCTGGGCAACTTTCAGTCGACGTAGGTGAGATCGTGCGGGGTACTCTCCGCCCTCCCCGCGTCGGTGATGCGTACGAACCTGGCGTTGCCGCGCAGGTCGGCGAGCGTCCTGGCGTTGAGGTAGCTCATGCCGCTGCGCAGGCCGCCCACGTGCTGATACAGCACATCGGAGACCGAGCCGCGGTACTGGACCACCGCCTCGACGCCCTCCGGGACGACGGCCGCCGCCAGTTCGTCCAGGACGTCCTCGCTGGTCTCCCGCTGGCGTCGGGCTTCGGCGGCGCCAACGCTGGCCATGCCTCGATACACCTTGAAGCGGCCGCCGTTGCGCAGCACGGTCCTGCCCGGGCTCTCCTCGGTGCCCGCCAGCAGGCTGCCGATCATGACCGTTTCCGCGCCCGCCGCCAGCGCCTTGGTCAGGTCGCCACTGTTGCGTACCCCGCCATCGGCGACCACCGGCACGTCGAATTCCGCAGCCGCGCGAACGCACTCGAAGAGCGCGGTGAGCTGAGGTACGCCGACCCCGGCCACGATCCGCGTCGAGCAAGCCGCGCCCGGCCCGACGCCCACCTTGATGGCATCGGCCCCAGCCGAAACGAGGTCGCGCGTGCCTTCGGCCGTCGCCACGTTGCCGGAGATCAGTTGAACCGAGGGAAAGGCGTCCTTCACGCGGCGCGTCGCGCGCAGAGCGTGCTCACTGTGCCCGTGGGCGATATCGACCACCAGCACGTCCACCTCCGCCTCGACCAGCGCCTGCGCCCGCTCCATGTAGTCGCCGACGGCACCGATCGCCGCCCCCACCAGCAGGCGGCCCTGGCCGTCGCGCGCGGCGTTCGGGTGCTCGGTTAGCCGCAGCACGTCTCGGGCGGTGATCAGTCCGCGCAGGTGGCCCGTGTCGTCGACGAGAGGCAGCTTCTCCAGCCGGTGCTCGTGGAGAATGCGACGGGCCTGCTCCAGTCGCGTGCCCACCGGCGCGGTCACGAGCTGCTCACCGCCGGTCATAATGCGTTCGACGGGCTGCAACGGGTCCTCGGCGAACAGCACGTCGCGCGACGTGACGATGCCCAGAAGTCGATCGTTTTCGCCGACGACGAGCAGGCTATTGACGTTGTGGCGACCCATCAACGTGATTGCCTCGCCGACGGTTCGCGTCGGGGCGATCGTGTGCAACAGCCGACCGCCAATCGCCTCCTCGGGACGCTTGACGCGCTGGACTTCGGCGGCCTCCTGCTCGATAGGCATGAAGCGGTGGATCACGCCGATGCCGCCCTCGCGTGCCATCGCTCGAGCCATGCGCGCTTCGGTGACCGTGTCCATGTTGGCGGCGACGATCGGGATGGTCAGACGCAGCTCGCGGGTTAGCCGCGTGCAGGTATCCACGTCGCGCCGCGACGCAACGGCCGAGCGACACGGCACCAGCAGCACGTCGTCGTAGGTCAACGCGAGCGGTGGGCAGGCGTTATCGTGCATGGCGGCTTCGGGCCTTAAGGCTATACGGTCAGGACGCGGGCCGTTCTCGCAGTGCCAGCAGCTCGAGCTCGTACTCGTGACACAGGCTGCACACCAGGCGCCAGATCTCGGGCGGGATCAATCCCATTTCGTTGAGGTCGATCAGGCGGTCGAGGTACGGCCAGCGCGCCGAGTCCGTGTTGGTGTGGAGCACATCGACCAGCTTGTTGAGCATGCCTCAGACCTCCACATGTGCCCGGGAACGCGGGTGCGTTGACAGAGCTGCGCTCCATCCCGCAGCCTGCGTGCCAGGCGGGTTGCCAGAATTTGCCGCCGAAGGGACCCGACTTCAGTGTTCGACCGGTGCCGAGATGGTTGACTTGACCATTTCGATCGTCTCGTATCGCACCCCAGACCTCCTGAGAGGCTGCCTGTCGGCGCTGGCTTCGGAGCGTGGTTCGCTCGAGATGGACGTGACGGTCGTCGACAACGCCTCCGCGGACGGGTCCGTCAACTTGACACGGACCGAGTTTCCATGGGTCAACGTCATCGCCAACCCGCGCAATGCTGGCTTCGGCGCCGCGCATAACCAGGTTCTGCGCCAGGCGCGCGGTCGCTACTGGCTGATCCTGAATTCCGACGCCGCGCCCGCGCCCGGCGCGCTTGGAACCCTGGTTGCCGCGCTCGATGCGGACCCCGCTGTGGCCGTGGCCGGACCCAGGCTGCGCTATCCGGATGGCAGCGTGCAGCCCTCCCGCCGCCGCTTCCCGACACTCGCCACGCTTTTCCTCGAGAGCACGCAGATCCAGCGTTTTTCGCCGGACAACCGCGTGCTGCGTGCGTACTACCTCCAGGACCAAAGTGACGACGAGCCCCAGGATGTGGACTGGCTGGTCGGTGCCTGCCTGTGCCTGCGGGCGGAGGCGGTGCGGCAGGTAGGCGTCTTCGACGAGCGGTTCTTCATGTACAGCGAGGAGATCGACCTCTGCCGTCGTCTGAAGGCCGCCGGCTGGCGGGTCCGCTACGTGCCCGAGGCTGAGGTGCTCCACGTCGAAGGCGCCAGCTCGCGCGCTGACCTGGCGGTGCGCGACCAGCGCTTCCAGGCCAGCAAGCTGGCATACGCCGCGAAGTGGCATGGGCGCGGCGTGGCGCTTGTCCTGCGCTTGTACCTCGTCGTCGAGTACCTGCTGCGCGGCGTCGAGGAGAGTCTCGCGCTCGTCAAAGGTTCGCGTCGACCCGAGCGCCGGGCGCGTCTGCGCGTCATCGGCCACGGACTCCGCCACGCGCTGGGCCTGTGATCACCTTTGTCAGTGGCGAATACCCGCCTGACGTCGGGGGGTTGGGTGACTACACGTTGCGCCTGCGCGAGGCCCTGACAAACCGCGGCTGCCTGTCGCGCGTGGTGAGCCGTCGCCAGGTGCGCCGCTGGAATGCTCGCTCCACACTCTGGCTCCTTCGGCACGCGCCCGGGACGGGGATCGTCCACATCCAGTACCAGGCGGCGGCGTACGACCTGCTGGGCGACATCTGTCTGGTGCCAGGGCTCCTCCGCGGGTTGAGGCCGCGCGTGCGCACGGTGGCGACTTTCCACGACCTGCGCGTCCCGTATCTATTTCCGAAGGCTGGCGCGTTGCGGCCCGTGGCGATTCGCCTGCTGGCGCGGACCAGTCACGCCGCCATTGCCGCCGATCAGCGCGACATTGCGGCCCTCCGCCAGGTGACCCGCGCGACGTTCCAGGTGGCGATCGGCCCGAACGTCGTCCGCAACCCGCCCGACGGCTACGAGCGTGCCGCGTTTCGTCGCTCGCTTGGTCTGGAGCCCGACGATCTGGCGCTGGTCTACTTTGGTTTGCTCAACGCCAGCAAGGGCCTCGACTTGCTGTTGTCGGCTTTCGAGTGCATTCGGACCTGGCGACCAGGTGCCCGGCTGCTGATGCTCGGCGGTCCAGCCGGCGCCAGCGATCCTACGGATCGGACGACCGGTGGCAGCCTGCGCGCGAGGCTCGGACGACTTGGCGCGGCCGCGATTCAGACGGGTTGGCTGCCGCCGCGCGAGCTGTCTGGCTATCTGCTCGCCGGCGACGTGGCGCTGTTGCCGTATGTTGACGGCGCCTCCGCGCGGCGCGGGTCGCTGCTGGCGTGCGCCGAGCACGGCTTGCCGATCGTGTCGACCCAGCCCGCGGGTCTCGAAGTTGCGGGGCACGTCCAGGCTGTGGAGTCGCGAGCGGCGGCACTCGCCGAAGCCGTCCTGTCCGCCGCGGCTGACCCGGCGCCGCTGGCCGAGCGGAGTCGCGCTCTGGCCGACCGGATGAGTTGGCCGCGGATCGCCACCGATCATCTGACGATCTACGAGCAGCTCTTATACTCGCGGCCGTGATCCGCTCGGTCGAGATCGAGCGCGCCGACCGCACGATGCTCGTCGTCGCGGCGGTTGTCGCGCTCGCGATCGGGGTTGTGGCCGCGGCGGCGTCGCCGCTGATCCCGTTGGGCGCAATCGCCACTGTGCTCGCGATCGGTCTCGTCTGGCGGCGGCCGATCGTCGGCGTCTATCTGTTCGTGGCGGTCGTCGCCTTGCTGCCGTTTGGCGTCATCCCCATCCCGCTGGCGGGCACGCAGTTGACCTTTGTCGACTCGATCATGATCGCCACGTTCTCGGCCATGCTGGCGCGGTGGGTCTTCACGAGTGACAGGCTGCCGCGCGATCCAACGAGCATTGCGCTCATTGCCTTCGTGCTGGTCGCGATCGCGGCGTTCGTGGGCGGGTCTGGTATCGGTTCGATCACGCCTGAGCTGGTACGGCGCACGGGCAAGCTGCTGGCCAGCCTGCTGTTCTTCCTGATTGCCCGCGACCTGCTGAACACGACTGACCGCCTGGCCGGCATGACTCGCGCGCTCATCCTGGCTGGCGCAGTCCAGGGCGCGATCGGCGCGGGGCTGATGGCGCTGTCGCCCCTGTCGCAACTGACGCTGCTCACCCGCCTGGAGGTCATCGGCTACCCGTCCGATAACGTCCTGCGCTACGTGCCAGGACCCAACGCGACCTATACGGACCAGTTGCGTGCCATCGGCACCTCTGTCGACCCGAATGTGTTCGCGGGGACGTTGATGCTGGCGCTGGTGCTGATCGTCGTCCAGTGGGCTTCGCCGCGACCCGTCCTGCGCAAGAGCGTCCTGTGCTTGCTGGCGCTCCCGACGGCGGCCGGCGTCTTGCTGAGTTTGTCGCGCGCGAGCTGGGCCGGGCTGGCGATCGGGCTGGGCTTCATCGGCGTCCTGCGGTATCGCCGCATCCTGGTGCTCGGCGTGATCGGCGCCGTGTGCTTGCTGGCGACTCCGGTCGCTCAGTCGTTCATCGTTCGCTTCGTCGGTGGCTTTTCCACCGCCGATCCGGCCACCGCCTTCCGCGTCGGCGAGTATACGAACGCGCTGACGCTGCTCGGGCGGTATCCACTGCTCGGCATTGGCTTTGGCGAGTCGCCCGATATCGACGTGACCGCCGGCGTCTCGAGCGTCTACCTCCTGGTTGCCGAGCAGACGGGCCTGCTGGGACTTGGCGTGTATGTGTTCGCACTCGGCGCGGCCTGGGTCATCGGTCTGCGGGGTCTGCGTCAGATGCGCGACTTGCGTCTGCAGGGCATTCGGGCCGCGTTTCTGGCCGCCCTCACGGCCGCGCTGGTGACCGGCTTGCTCGACCAGTACTTCGCGAACCAGACGTTTCCGCACGCCGTCGCCCTGTTCTGGCTCTACGCCGCGGTGCTGGTTTCGGCGAGCCGTCTGGCGGGTGAGCCTACTTGTTCTGAGCAGCCACCGCCTGCGACGGATCGGGGATGAGCACGACGTCTCCAGGCTGCACGCTGGCGGCAGTCAGTCCGCTGGCCGAGGCGATCGCGTCGCTCGAGACGTTGTTGCGCGCGGCGATCTGGTCGAGGGTCTCGCCGTCCTGCACGCGATACAACCAGCCAGGCTGCTTCGGGATGGTCAGCAGTTGGCCGACCTTGAGCTGATTCACGTTCTGGATGTTGCTGGCCTTGGCGATGACGGCGATGGAGACGCCGTAGGTGCTGGCGATGGCATGGAGCGTGTCGCCCGCCTGAACGGTATAGGCAACGTACGGTCCGGCGGCAGTCGCCGCCGGCGTTGCGCTGGCGCCGGAGGTCGTCGCGGCGCCGCCCGAGGTTGTCGTGGCGCCGCCCGAGGTTGTCGTGGCGCCGCCCGAGGTCGTGCCGGAGTTCGTCGCGGCACCACCGGAACTCGTTCCTGTGGTCGTCGCGGGAGCGCCGGAAGTCGGGCCCGAGGAGGTCGTCGAGTTGGCAGCGGTAGTAGACGTCGCTGAGGTCGTGGCGCTCGCGGGCGCTGAGGACGTCGGCGAATTGCCAGACGCGGCCACCGTCGCGGTCCCCGTCTGCTCCGCGCTCGAGGCCACTCCTCCCGCACCCGCGGCCGTCGCGCCCGCCGCCGCCGGTGCCGAGGTGGCTGCGCCCGCGGCCGTCGTCGTCGACGTCGTCGTCGTCGGAACCACCGTCTGGCCCGAACCCGTAACCACGACCGTGGACTGCGCCGCCGGACCAGTCAGCTCCGGCGCGGGACTCTGGCGTCCGACCACAGCCTGGGTAATCAGCGCGGCAATCACGACCGGCACCAGCCCTACCGCCGGGACCAGCCACCACCAGCGCCAGACGGGCGCCCCAACACCACGGCTCGATCGAACTGCCTGCGTAGTTCGCTGGGGTTGGGGTGGTTTGTAGGGGCCAGGCACCGTGGGGCGTACCTGCTTCTGGAGGATGTGCCGCTCTCAGGGTAGCGTACTCGTCCGAGGTCAACTACCTAGAGATGCGATCATGATCGTCGGCTGGACCGGCCACCGCCCCGATCTGTTCCGCGATCCAGCGCTGGCGCGCGCTCGCGTGGAGTCCGCGGCGCGCGAGCTGTCCGAGCAAGCCACGCGATTCCTGGTCGGCGGTCAACGCGGCGTGGACACCTGGGCGGCCCTCACGGCCATCGCCTGCGGTGTCGGCTTCGATCTCGTCTTGCCGTGTGAGCTCGAGATCTTCACGCGCGACTGGGCGGCCTCGGATCGGGTGGTCCTGGTCGAGAGCCTGCGGCACGCCGCGGCCGTGCGTGTGGCTGCCGGCTACAGCGAGCGCAACCAGATCCTCGCCCGGCAATCCGATCTCCTCGTCGCGGTCTGGACACGCACGGCCGGCGGGGGCACGGCCGAGACCATCGACCTCGCCCGCCAGGCCGGCACCGCGGTTCGCGAGATCATCCTGGAGCCATCAGACACCGCCGCCTCAGCTCACGGCCGCGGCATCTGAAGCCGAGCCTCCCTCTCCCCCTGGGAGAGGCGAGGGCTCCCTCTCCCTCTGGGAGAGGGCAGGGGTGAGGGGGCCGTCAGTCCGGCAGCACCACCACGCGCGCCAGCGTGTCCGCGCCCTCCAGCTTGATCCCGACCGAGCCCTTGCGATCCCGCGCGACGACCGCCAGTGTCTCGCCCGTCACCCGCCCCGTACGGCCACTGGTGGCGATCAGCAGCATGTCCTGATTGGCATCCAGCACTGCCGCGCCCACCAGCGTGGTGCGCGGCGCGAGCTGCATCGTCGCCACACCTCCCGTCGCCCGGCCCTTGCGGGGATATTCACCCAGCGGGCTGCGCTTGACGAAACCGTTGCTCGAAGCGACCCACAGCATCCGCTCGTCGTCCTCAGACAGCCAGTCGGCGCCGACGACCCCGGCCGAGCCCGAAAGCGAGATGGCCTGGACGCCCTGGCCGACGCGGCCGGCCGCGCGCAAGTCGCCATCCGAAAACCGCAGCGTCTTGCCATCCGACGTGGTCACGACATAGTCGCCACCGCCCGGGCTGATGACCATCGCCGCGACGCTGTCGTTGCCGAGCAGCCGCAGGTCGGGTGACGGCTTTTCGTCGACGCGCACGTACTCGGAGAGAGCCGTCTTCTTCACGCGACCCTCGCGCGTGAACACGACCAGGTAGACCTCTTCAGAAAACGAGCTGACGGGCACGATGCTGACCAGGCGCTCACCCGGCTCCAGACTGATGAAACTGCGGACCAGCTCGGCACGCGCCGCTCGCGTCACCTCCGGCAGCTTGGCTACGCGCACGGCCGCCACGCGGCCCGTCGACAGCTGACACAGCAGGTAGTCGGTGGTCAGCGCACGCTGGATGCCCACCAGCCGTTCGTCGCCGCGCACGGTCCCGGCGTTGGTCTTGCCCGAGTACGTGTTGGTGGGCATCGCCTTGAGACCACCGTCGTTGCTGACGGCCACCAGCACCGCCTTGCTCTCGATCGCCGCCGGGACTTCCGCCACCGGCGCGGCGGCGTCCTCTTCGGACAGTATCGCCGTCCGTCTATCGTCCGCAAAGTCGTTGATGATGGTCTGCATCTCGTCCTTGATCGTGGCGACCATCTTCGGCTGGTGGGCGAGCAGGTCCTCGAGATATGCGATTCGCTCCTGCAGCTCCTTCTTCTCGGCGCGGTACGACGCCAGGTCCATGCGCGTGACCTGGGCCAGCGTCATCTCGCTGATGCGCTGCGCCTGGATCTCGCTCAACTTGAAGCGCTTGATGATCTCTCCGCGTGCGACCTGCCGATCCTTGGCCGCCTGAAAGATTTTGACGATCTCGTCGGCGTGGACCGCGCCGATGATCAGACCCTCGACCAGGTGCAGCCGCTCGCGTGCTCGCGCCAGGTCGAATTCACTTCGCCTTCTCAGGACGTTGAGCTGATGTTCGTTGTAGCGCCTGAGGAGCTCCACCATTCCCACGGTGCGCGGCGTGCGCGCGGGCTCGTTCTCCGCTCCGAACAGGAATGTCATCTGCACCGAGAAGCTGGTCTGCAGGCTGGTGTGCTGGTACAGGGCAGCCACGACCTCGGCGGGTGTTGCTTCTCTGCGCAGCGGCAGCACGATGCGCGTCCCGTTCTGGTCGCTGGACTCGTCCGGGATATGGCCTTCGAACACGAGCCCGGGCAGCTTGCCGTCGTTGAAGGCTTTGGCAATGCTGGTCTTGACGCTGGCCCGCCCGACGAACGGGACTTCGGTCACGATCAACCGTCGTCCGCGCTGGTCCTCTTCGAGTCGGACCGTGCCGCGGTGGAGGATCCGGCCACGTCCTGTGGCAAGGTAGTCGCGGATGCCCTCTTCACCGACGACCGTGCCGCCCGACGGAAAATCAGGTCCCTTGATGTAGTGCATCAGGTCGAGCACGCCCATCTGGGGCTGGTCCAGCAAGGCGATGCAGGCGTACAGCACCTCGCGCAGGTTGTGGGGCGGCACGCGCGTGGCGAAGCCCAGCCCGACGCCATCTTGCCCATTGATCGCGGGTGGGATGCGCGCTGGGAGGTAGTAGGGCTCGACGACCCTCGGGTCCTGCTTGTAGGTGGGCACCAGCGGGACCGTGTCCTTTTCGATGTCGCGCAGCATGATCTCGCCGATCCGCGACAGGCGCATCTCGGTGTAGCGCATGGGCGCCGCTGGATCGTCGTCATCTGACCCGAAATTGCCCTGTCCCTCGATCAGCGGGTAGCGCAAGGAGAAGTCCTGCGCCAGGCGCACGGCCGCGTCATAAATTGCTTCCTGCCCGTGCGGATGCGCCTGCCCCATCACCGTGCCGACCACCTCAGCCGACTTGACGGTCTCATGTGAGGCATCCCACCCCATGCGGTACATGAACCACAGAATGCGTCGCTGCACCGGCTTGAGCCCATCCCGAGCATCAGGGATGGCCCGCGCGTTCGAAGAAACCCCGTACTCCGCGTAAGAGTTCTGAATAGCCGCCGAGAACTCTTCCTGGCGGATCTGCTCAGTCTCAAAAGTCATGTGCTAGACGTCCAGATCCGTGAGCCGCGCCGCTTGTGCCAGAAACTCCCGTCGCGCTTCTGGCCGCGACTCGTCCATCAGATCGGCCACGACCTGCGCGGCGATGGCGCTGTCCTCCAGTGTCACCTGCTTCAAGATGCGCGTCGCCGGGTGCATCGTCGTCTCGCGCAGCTCCGCCGCCGTCATCTCGCCCAGACCTTTGTAGCGTTTGATCGGCGCATTCTTCGCATCCGGGTTACGGCTCATGAACCGGCGCAAGGCTTCATCGTCGATGAGCCACGTCGTCTTGCCTTTCCATTTGACCGAGTACAGCGGCGGCATTGCGACAAATACGCGGCCGCTTTCAATCAAGCCGGCTGTCTCCTGGTAAAACAAGGCCAGTAGCAGCGCGCGAATGTGCCCACCGTCGACGTCAGCATCAGTCATAATGATGATTTTGCTGTACTTGCACTTGTCGATGTTGAAAGCGCCCCGTACTCCAGTGCCGATGACTGAAGCGAGCAGCGCGTATTCCTTGTTGAGCTGCAGCCGCTCAGGACGCGCATTGATGACGTTGATCGGCTTGCCACGCAGGGCCAGAATTGCCTGATAGCTCGCGTCGCGTCCCTGTTTGGCATTTCCTCCGGCACTCTGGCCCTCGACGATGAACAGCTCGGCGCGATCGGGGTCAGTTGTCGACGCTCGCGCAAACTTCGACGTATCCAGGTCAACGGTTTCGGCGCGCTTCTGTCCGGTTCGTGCCAGTTGTTCCTCGGCCGCCAGCCGATTCGCAAGCTTCTGATCGTCCTGAATCTTTTTCAGCCACTCGCGCGCCTGGTTTGGCCGCGCCTCGAACCACTCCTTCAGGCCCTCGATCACGACCGAGCGGACGATGCCTTCGACCGGGGCGTTGTTGAGCTTGTTCTTGGTTTGACCCTCGAACTGCGGGTCCTTGAGCTTGACTGAGATTGCCGCCACGACACCCTGCTGAATCACCTCGGGCTTGAAGGCTTCTTTGTCGCGGTTTTTGATGATGCCCATCTTGGAGGCGTAGTCGTTGGCCACGCGCGTCAGGGCAGCTTTGAAGCCGCGTTCGTGCACGCCGCCATCGGGCGTTCGGACGGCGTTGGCGAAGGAGTGCAGGTCGAGCTTGTAGCCGCGATTGGGCAGAATGGCGACCTCGACCAGCACCTGGTCGCGCAACTGGCTGAAGGTGATGGGCTTGCTGAAGAGCGGCTCGACGCCCGGTGGGCTGGCGGCGCGCACGAAGTCAGCCAGGCCGTCGCGCGAGAGGAAGGTCTTGGTGATGACGACTTCCTGTTCGTCGTCCCACATCGACAGGTGCAGCGCGAGGCCGCGGTTCAGGTGCGCTGCCGCCTGCAGCCGACGTTCGAGCGTCTCGCGCGGGTAGTAGGCATCGTGGTCGAAGATGGTTCGGTCATATAGCCAGCGCAGCTGGGTGCCGTGCTTCTTGGGGTCGGCCGAGGTGATGCGCGGCGGCAGGGGCTTGCCGCGCTCGAAGCGTTGCGAGAAGTGCTGGCCGTCGCGCCAGATGTCGAGCTCGAGCCACTCCGACAGGGCGTTGATGACCGTCGCGCCGACACCGTGCAGGCCGCCCGCCGTCTTGTAGGCGCCCTCGGCGAACTTGCCGCCGGAATGCGGCACGGTGAGCAGCACCGTGGCGCTTGGCAGCTTCTTGCCGTGATAGGTCATCTGATCGAAGGGCATGCCCCGCCCTTCGTCGGCGACTCTGACCACGCCCTCCTGGTCGACGTCGACCCAGATCTGGTTTCCAAAGCCGGCGACGGCTTCGTCAACCGCGTTGTCGAGTGCTTCCCAGATCAGGTGAACCAGGCCACTCGTGCTCGTCGAGCCGATGTACATGGCCGGCCGGTGACGGATGGCCTGTATGCCCTCCAGGACCTGAATGTCTCGGGAGGTGTAGTTGCTGTTCGTTTGAGTAAGAGAAAGCCGCTCCTCGTCGGTGAGGGCCGCGGCGCCCGGGGCTGCCATCTTCACCTCAGTATAGAACGAGTGTTCAGTTCGCCCACGCTACATTCACGTTTCGCTGACGCGCTCAGTTATAGGGCCTCGCGGCCAGCTCTCGCGCCTGACCGGCAGCCGGCGGGCGGTGGTGGCACGGTGGCACACGCGCTGCACCGTCTCCAGAGGGTGGAGGTCCCCAATTCGAGTCCTGATTGCCGAAGATGACGCTCACGTTCGGGCTCTGGTCGAACAGGTCGTAGCCGAACTGGGTCATACCACTTGCTGCGCGAGCGATGGCGCACATGCATTGCGCCTGTACGACGCACACGGTGCGGACGTGGTCATCAGCGACTGGATGATGCCTGGCCTCGACGGAGTCCAACTGTGTCGAGAGGTACGCGCGCGAGCGGGAGCGCCATACACCTACTTCATCCTGCTCACCGCGCTGGGCGACATGGAGCACCGTCTGGCGGGCATGCAGGCGGGCGTCGACGACTATGTCGGCAAGCCATTCAGCATCGACGATCTCGAAGCGCGCATGATCGCCGCCCAACGGGTGACGGTCGTTCATCGTCGCCAGGAACAACTGCTGCGTATGGCGCGGCAGTTCGCTGCTGAGGCCGACCCCGCCCGTCTCGTCGACGAGCTGCTTCAGGAAGCGATCGAGCTGGTCGAGGGCGCCGCGGGAGTGGTCACGCGCTGGGACACGGAGCGACGCATGCTGGTGCTCGTGGCCTCCACGGCGCCGGTCCTGGGCGCGCTGGAGTTGCGCCTCGGGGAAGGTGCCAGCGGTCGAGCGGCGCAAACCCGTGCGCCGGTGCTGTTGAACGGCGCCGAGGACCGCCTCGACCCGGTGTTGAGGCGGGCGCACATGAGGTCGGCCGTGGCCGTGCCGTTGCTGCACCAGGGTCGGCTGGTCGGCGCGCTGGCGATCGGCAAGGACGCGTCGCCCGGGGCGCGCGTTTTCACGTCTGAAGACGTCGAGCTCCTGGATATGCTGGCGACGACCGGCGCCTCGGCGCTGGTGGCGCTCGAGCACGCTCGACTGGATGGCGTGCTGCTGGCCGCGCGCACCGCGCAGCACGAGTTGAACAATCAATTGGCCGTGGCGCGCGGCTACGCCGAGATGCTGACAGGCTCCCCGGACCTGCCCCCGCACCTGCGCGATATTGCCGGGGAAGTCATGTCAGCCGCTGACAACGCCGCGGGCATCCTTCGCCAGCTGCGGAACATCTCCACGGTGCGCGAACAGCGCTGGCGCGCGCCCAGCGACACCACCATCAACCTGCTCCGCAGCCAGGGACCCGCCGACTGAGCCGGGCGGTCATCGGACGCTTGGCACGCGAACTGCTCTCAGAGGGAAACAATCCACATCCTTCCCGCATGGAGGCTAGATGAATCAGATCAATGTCAATCCCGGCCGCGAACCGGTCGAGGCGGTCGACACCTCTGGCGACCGCAGCACGGCCGCTGGCATCAACCTGATCACGGTGTTGATCGTGCTGGCGGTTCTGGCAGTGATCGCCTGGTACCTGTTCACCGGACCACTGCACCTGGGCGCCGGGAGCGGCAGCAGCACCACGAACATCAATGTCAATCCGGCGCCGACCAGCGTGCAGGTCAACGTGCCGTCGCAGCCGAACGCGCCCGCCCCGGCGAGCAACACTGGCACTGGCAACACGGGCACTGGCAGCTCTGGTTCGACAGGTAGCACCTCGGGCAGTACCGGCAGTACAGGCACCAACCCGTAGTTCGGTCGGCATCGACCTTGGCGCGCGGCGGTTCCGTAGTCGCGCCCAGCGCCGACTTGTTGAGCCGCGGACTCGCCGAGGTGAGCCCCGCGGCTCAGTTTGCGCTGTCCTGGTCGCGCGTGCCGAATTCCTCCGCCCAGTACACGCGCAGCCGTCCGCTGCCGCTCGCGACGCCGATCCCGACGTCGGTGAAGTTCGCCGACAGGATGTTCGCCCGGTGCTCGGACGACGCCATCCAGCCGGCGATGACGTCCTCAGGCGTCGGGTACCCGCCGGCCAGGTTCTCGCCCAGCGACCACCAGCCGGCGTAGCCGGCGACCGCGTCGCGGTCGACGACGTTGGGCACTGGGCCGCACGTGTGGGCGAAGCAGTCGCTTGAGGCGAGCACGGTCGTGTACGACTGGGCCGCGAGCTGCAGCGCGGGACTGAGCGCCAGGCGCGTGAGCCCCATCCTGTCGCGTTCGGTGTTGGTCAGGTCCAGCAGTCGCGAAACGGCCGAATCGTGGTCCACCGCGACGGCGGCGGGTAGCGGTTGGGCTACGGCCTCAGCTGTCGTCAGCACCAGGATCGCCGCAACCAGGGAGACGCCAACCAGGACGTACCGCATGCCAGATCGCGCAGCCAGATGGATTCAACCATTATGCAACCGCAACTCAACCCGTGGCGATTGGCGTCCGCGAGCGGATACGCTGCGGGCAGTGATGAGCCGTGATCTCAAGGCGCTGCTGAGCGCCGATCTCGAGGCACTGCGCGTCCCGATCGATACGTTCGTGATGCAGCTTCGCCCATCCGAGATCGAGGCCGTTGCGATGGGGATTGCGCCGTCCAGGCCCGTCGACCTGCGCACCCTCACAACCCTGGCCGCGGCGGTGCGTGCCTTGCCGACCAGCGCTCGCGCCCCCCTGTGGGAACTGGCTGTCCGCCATTACGCGCGCCGCAAACCGGTCGACCAGGCCGCCGCCGAAATCGGCATGGACGCGATCCACGCCGAGCTCTTGCTGGATGCGTTCTCGGCAGCGCGCCTCGCTCAGCAGTCTGAGTAAGTGCGGCCTGGCTTCAGCCCGACCTGACGCCAGCTAAACAGAAGCAGGTTCCTGAAAAATGTCGCTTCTCTTCAGAGACGGTCAGTGAGTCAGAGAAGTACTGCCGGCATGCAGCCCGGCGTCAGGCCGACCTGACGCCTGCTAAACACAAAAGTCTGCTTCTCTTCAGAGAAGTCTTGCCGGCAGTTCGAAAGCTGGCGGCTACAAAGGTGAGCTAGCGCCCTCCGAGGAACGCAGGTTCAGTGATTCCACCCGCCGTGGAGCCTTCGTGAGGTTTTCCGCCAACCTGCTAAAAGTCCGCGGCGTCCGAGCCAACTTCGTCCAGGTCAGCTCCTTCACCCCCGCCTTCTTCACCCGGGTCCTCGCCCGCCTCGAGGCGGTCCACCATCTCGCCCCAATCGTCACCCAGGTCCTCACCCATCTGCTGGCCAAGCTTGCGCGCCCAGCGCGCCACGCTCTTGGGATCGTTTTCGTCGAGATCGCCGAAGCTGGACGGGTCAGCCATGTCCTCGAGTTGAGCGTCCTCGCTCTTGAGCTGGACCACGCGTGAGACCAGGCGCGCCAGGTTGGTCGAGCCGCAGTGCTCGCAGCTGGGCGTAGCTGTGCTGGCAGCCGAAAACGTTTGGAAAAAGACGCTCACGCGGCGCCGACAATCAGCGCAGCGGTACTCGTAAATAGGCATCCATCAGACCCACTCGGCCAAGCCGCAAGTTGCACCCAATATTAGGCAAAAAATGCCTTGCCGGCAGGAGATCTCGGTGCTAGCGTGTGGGTATCACGCAAAGGCATTCAAGGAGGTGCCGATGGTTCGAATATTGCGCAAGCCACACGTCACCTTCTGCCGATGGCAGGTTGATGGCTAGCGGCCCCGTCGGCGAACGTTGCCGATCAGGGGTCTGCAGCGACGCGCAGGCGTGAGTTCAGGGCCCATCGAGTTCGCCTCACCCGTTGAGGCGCCGAGGCCAGTCTCAGGAGCCGGGAAGGCGCTGCACGTTGGCAAGCGCGCCGCATCTACGCAGTAGCTGCAGTTCGCAAGACTGAGTGGGAGGCGTTCCGAATCCATCGGACGCCTCCTTTCTTTGTGTCCGAGGTCTCCCTCTCCCTCTGTGAGAGGGTCGGGGTGAGGGCTGCGGCTACCATCAACGTTTGTATGTCCGAATTCGGCGACCTCGCTCAGACGTTCCTCGACGAAACCTTCCAGGACTCGCCCGTTCTGGCTTCCCAGTTGGGTGTCGAGGGTTACGACGACCGACTCGATGATCTGTCCGAGGCCGCCTTCGACGATCGAAGCCGACGTTCCGCCGCGTGGCTGGCCAGATTTGACCGCCTCGACGATTCGGCTTGCGCCACCTTCGACGAGCAGCTCGATCTGGGTCTGATCCGCTCCACGCTGCGCGGCCGGGCCATCCTCGACGATTGGCAGATGTGGCGGCGTCAGCCAGAAACCTACATGGCGCCGGGGCTTGGCGGCATCTTCAGCCTGTTCCTGCATCGCCTGCGGCCCGAGCCCGAGCTGGTAGGGTCGGCGCTCGCTCGCCTCCGGGCGATGCGCGGCGCGCTCGAAGACGGTCGTCACAACCTGAAGCCAGAACTCACCCCACGTCTGTACGTGGACCGCGCCATCCGCCAGGCGCGCTCCGGTGCGCGCTACTTGAGCGAAATCCTCCCGAGTGAAGTCCACGACGACGCGCTCCGCGGAGAGCTCGCCGACTGGGGTGGCATCGCCGCCGGCGCCATGGAGGTCTACGCCGATTTTCTGGAGTCATCGATTTTGCCCACGGCCAGCGGCGCCTACGCCATTGGCAGCGACCGTTACTCCCGCCTGCTGAAGGAAAAGGAGCTCCTGGCGGACGACGCCGCGTCTCTGCGCGATCGGGGCCGCCGCGAATATGAACGCCTGGCCGAAAATCTGCGCCGTTGCGCCCAAACGATCGATCACACCGACGACTGGCCAGCCGTGCTGGAGCGGCTGAACCTCGATCATCCGGCCACCCCCGAAGCCATGCTTCAGACGTACGCCGACTGGACCTCACGCGCCCGCCAGTTCCTGGTGGACCACAACCTGGTCACGCTGCCGGAGGGCGAGACGTGCAGGGTGGAACCGTCTCCACTCTTTCAGCGTCCGGTGACGGCGGTTGCCTCGTACAACAGTCCGCCGCCATTTTCGACGTCGATGCGCGGCCACTTCTTTGTGCCGTTTCCGCCGGATGGCGCCTCCGAGCCGGAGGTCCAGCAGCGACTCGAAAACAACAGTTACGCCGCGATTCCGACGACATCTGTACACGAGGCGTATCCCGGCCACCACTGGCAGCTGGTCATGGCAAAGAGCAACCCGAGTCGCGTCCGCCGCACGTTCCGCACGCCGTACTTCACCGAAGGCTGGGGCCTGTACGCGGAGCAAGTCATGCGCGAGCAGGGCTTTTTCACTGACCCCCGACAGGAAATGGCCCAGTACGAGGCGACGTTGTTCCGCGCGGCACGCATCATTGTGGATACCAGCCTGCACATTGGCGACATGACGTTCGAGGAAGCGGTCGAGTTCATGCGCACGCGCGCCAATCTGCCCGAACCCACCGCTAGAGCCGAAGTGACCCGCTATTGCGCCTGGCCGACGCAGGCCTCCTCGTATCTGACCGGCTGCCTGGAGATCGGCCGCATCCGCGACAACTATCTGCGCGCGGGCCGGGGTTCGCTGCGCGAGTTCCATGACAAACTGGCGGCCAGCGGCGGCCTGCCGATCGCTCTGGCCGAACAGGCGGTCAGTCTTTCTGAAACCGCAAAGTGACCGAGAGATGGTCGGAACCAATGGTCGTATTGGCGAACACGTCCAGTGCATTCGACGCGTAATCCTCTGGTCGAGTGACGGACGGACTGAAGTGTGTCAACACCAATCGGCTCGCGTTGGCGGCGGATGCGAGCTCCGCCGCTTCGCGAAAGGTCATGTGCTTCCGCTCGAGGGCGCGCGGCTGATCGGCGTCGTCGCCGAAGGTCGCCTCGCACACCAGGAGGTCCACTCCGTTGACGAGGTCCGCGATGGCGGAGGTAGGCCGCGTATCGGTCACCAGTCCAACTGAGAGTCCGGGTCGTGGTGGCCCCAGGACCTCCTGGGGCCGTACGTTGCCAACGACCTCACCGCGCTGCAGTCGCTTCCAGTCTACCAACGGCACGCCAAGCGACCGGGCGCGGTCGGGCAGAAAACGTGGCGCGCGGGGCACGTCCAGGCGGTAGGCAAGACACCGCACGTGGTGCTCGGCCGCCACGCACGTAATTCGCATACCAGCGTGCGCGAAAGAGTCACCGGACTCCAGTTCCCGACAGCGGACCTCAAATGGCAGATACGCAGCGACGACGCGGAGTCCAGTCACCACCGCAATGAGTCCAGGTGGTCCAACTATGTCCACCGGCTCGGTCCGTCCAGAATTGCCGAGCGTCAGCAGCAGCCCCGGCAGTCCGGCCACGTGATCGCCGTGCACGTGGCTGATCAGCAGCACACCGATGTCCTTGATCCCCCAGCCCAGCGCCCGCAGACTGATCTGGGTGCCTTCACCACAATCAAAGAGCACCAGGTGCCCGTTGTACCGAATCAACGCGCTGGCCAACCAGCGTTCAGGCAACGGCAGCATCCCGCCCGTTCCAACCAGCGCCAGCTCGAGCATGCCCCCGCCAGTATCGCAGCCAAGCAAGCCCCCGTCCCGCCGCGCCGAGCCACGCATGCCACACTGGGCCCCCGCGCGCGAACGTTGTCCGCCCTCCCCGAAGCCCGCTACACTCACTGCGTCCAGGGGCATTAGCTCAGCGGGAGAGCACTTGCCTGGCAGGCAAGGGGTCGGCGGTTCGAATCCGCCATGCTCCACCACACATTGAACTCAGAAATGGCTTGTACCACGGCAGTACAATGCACACTTGTACCTTTTCTGTAGCAACGACTGTAGCAACCCGCAAGTAACGGCGAGTTGAGCGGCAACGCGACGCTGCTGCACTTCGAACGCATGCGGCATCTCGAGTTGCAACGCGCGGTAACACAAAGAATCAGGCGACTTATGAGATCCCTGCTTCTGGCTCGGAACTGGACAGGATTGATCACCTCCGAACGCCGCCGCGCAATATTTTGCTTGACGGGTCCGAGCAGCAACTGAGCAACTCGTCGACGAGGATCAGGACAGGCGCGGGCTTGTGCAGGTGGGCAGTCCAGTCTTGCAGCTGACGAAGTGCCGCTTCAATGGAGTCCCAACGTCGAAGTATGGCCTCGGATCAATGTGCCGACCGTGTGACAGGCTAGCTGACGCAACCATCGTCCATTGTTGAGCCCGAGATGCACGCCAGCTCCATTGACTTAGCTCGCCCAGGCCGGACCGTACACCAATGGGTTGCACGCACAATCGCCGAGCTCAAGGCAAACGACCCCTTTGCGCCTGTCACCCTCGTAGTGCCCAACTACTACGCCGGGCGCCAGATCCGCTGGGGGCTGGCGGCAGATGACGGGTACGTCAACGTGCGCACGCTGCTCATCGGCGATCTCGCCGAGCAGGTGCTTGGAGTACGTCTGAGCGGCCTCTCGCCGCTCACGCCAGTCGTCGAGCAGAGCGCCGTGCGTGTGGCCGCGCGGCTCACGGGCGGCGTGCTCGAACCGGTCGCTCACCATCCCGCGCTCCACGAATCGCTGCTCCATCTCTTTCGCGAGATGCGCCGCTCCGAAGCACGCCTCGAGCAGCCCCACAGCCCCATGGCTCGGGCAGCGACGGCTGCTTTTGACGTGTTCAAAAACCTGATAGAGCCCTACGTCGACCGCACGAGCCTACGCAGACTGGCCGCTGACGTGCTCACCCGTGCGCCAGCCATCCCACCGATTCTTGGCCAGCTCGGTGCTCTGGTGGTGGTGCTGCCGTCGCGTCTCGATCCCGCCGACGTGGCGCTGCTCGCCGCCGCCGCTCGATGGCTGCCCATTCGCACCCTCATCGCGAGCTTCACTGACGACGACCTGGCCAACACGCTACCAGCACTGGCCGCAACCGATCTCTGGAAAGCGCTCGGACTCGACAGCGTGGGCCCGGCACCCCGCCCGTCCGCCGAGCCGCCGCTCGGCGTCATCCGCGCTCCTGACCCCGCGGAAGAGATCCGCGAAGTCACCCGCGCGGTCGCCCGAGACCTGGCGGCGGATCCACCGGTCCCGCTGCACCGCATGGCAGTCCTGTACCGTCAGGCGGACCCGTACGCGGCGCTGGTCCGCGAGACGTTCACCTTGAGCGGCCTGCCCTGGTCAGCCCTCGAAGGCCGCACCCTCGCCGAGAGCGCGCCTGGACGCGCCCTCCTCACCCTGCTCGAACTCCGCCAGCGAAATTTTCTCCGCGAGGCAGTGCTGTCATGGATCGATGCGGCGCCCAGGCGGCAGGCGGGCCTGCGTGGCGCGGCCTGGGACCGGTTGACGCGCGCTGCCAATATCGTGCGCGGTGCGCAACAGTGGCTCACTCGCCTGGATAACTACGCGGCGCGTCAGCGCGAGCTCGCCGCGGAACGCGAGCAGGAGGACAACACGCCCGCGGCCGAAGCGCTTCGGCGTGAAGCCACACAGGCCGAAGCGATCCGCGACGAGATCGCGACCCTCCGCCAGGTACTCCGGCCACCACCCGACGGCGCGTCCTGGGACCAGTTCGTTACCTGGGCTGAAACGTTATTTGCCACGCTGTGCGGAGGAGTTCGCGCGTGGAGCGCGGACGACGCGCCATTTGCAGAAGACATCGGTCGCATTCTGGCTGAGCTGCGCGCCGCGGACAGCCTCGAAGGCGACTCTGGCACGTCGGCCGAGTTATTCCTGGTGACTGTGCACGACGCTCTGGAAAGTCGCGCACGTCCGGTCGGTAGCCTCGGCCAGGGCATTCTCGTTGGTCCGGTACAGTCCGTCACGGGCCTCGCTTTCGATCGCGTCTACATCGTCGGCATGACCGAGGGTGCGTTTCCAACTCCAGCAGCGGATGATCCGTTCTTTCCGAGCACGCACGAGGACCCGTTGCACCTGCGCGAGCGCCAACGCCAGGCGGAGCGGCTCGCCTTCCGGACCGCGGTGGCGGCCGCGGACGGCGGCACGCTCACCTTGTCTGTTCCAGATTCCGTCCAGGGTCGAAAAGCGTTTCCATCGCCGTGGTTGCTGGAACTTGCGAGCGCTCCAGCCGGCGTCACACCCTTGTTCACAACACAGTTTCAGAACCTGCACGAAACGGAGCACTCGAGCTGGCTGCGAGTTGTTGGATCCACGACGAATGGGATCCAACGCGCGCCGAGGCTGTCCGACCTGGAGGACCGGCGTCTGCGAGAGTCTGCCGACGCGGATCAGCTCACCTTCCATGCGATGGCGGCCCGCTCCGATCTTCCACTCGGCGCCGGATTGACCGTGTCCGGCGCGCGCGCCTCAGCCGATTTCACACCATTCGATGGCAACGGCGAGATTGCCCTCGACACGCACCGTATTCTCCAGTCGGTGCGCCGCATCTCCGCGTCCGCAATCGAATCGTGGGCGACGTGTCCCTTTCAATTCTTTCTGGGCCGCGTTTTGCGAGTGGACGCTACCGACCGGCCCGAAGATGGCTGGTCGGTCGATCCGCTGGAGCGTGGCTCACTCGTCCATCGTATCCTGGAACGATTTTTCAAACAGCTCCGCGGTGCGGGCCGGTTTGACGGTCTGGATCAGTACTCCAGCGCGGACTACCAGCTCCTCGAAGACATAGCGCAGGACTGCTTCGGCGATCTCGAACGCCGGGGTGTCACCGGCCACCCGCTGGTCTGGGAAAGCACGCGTGCCACGATTCGTGCCGATCTGCGCACGTTCCTCGCGCGGGACGAGCGCTGGCGGGCCGAACGCCGACTCCAGCCGAGACTGTTCGAGCAACCCTTCGGCATGCGCCAGACTGATGCGGCGTGGCCCGCGCTGGACGTCACCATCGCCGGCCAGTCTATCAGCTTCCGCGGCTCGATCGACCGCATCGACGTTGTTGAAGATCCAACTGGCCGTCGGGCGTTTCTCTACGACTACAAGACCGGCAGTACCAGCACCT
>JAFAOS010000471.1 GCA_019247515.1 Chloroflexota bacterium
TGACTGCTCTGCAGAAGGGCGCCACCGACGACGTTCGCCAGGCGGCCCAGAGCGCGGTTGACTCGGACAAGACGGCCGTTGCCAGCGCCGAAGCCGCGTACGCCGCGCTGGGCAGCAACAACGCCGCCGATCTGCAGGCTGCGCAGGCGCAGGTCGACAGCCTCAATGCTCAGGTCGCCGCGGCCCAGGCCGCCCTCGATTCCGCCGACGCGGCCCTCACCAACCTGCAGGGCACCGGCCCCGCCGACATTCAGCAGGCCCAGTCGGCGCTGGATACGGCCGTCGCCCAGCGCACTGCCGCCAGAGCGGCGCTGGACGGCGCCGCCTCGCCAACCATCGCGTCCGTCACCCAGGCGCAAGCCGCGGTCGATCAGGCCAATGCGCTCCGGCAGCAGGCCGAGGCGCAGCAAACCGCGCTGGAACATAACGCCGCTCCGCCGTGCGCGCCGGAGTTCTTGCCAACCGGAGCGCGCGTCACTGCCAATACCACCGCGTGTGGCGCGGCCAAGTCCGCCGCCAGCGCCGCGGTTCAGGCTGGCGACGCCGGCATCGACGCGGCCCAGGCGCAGCTGGATTTGCTGCAGCGGGGTGGCTCACCCTCGCAGCAGGCACAGCTCCAGGCCGCCTTCAATACCGCCGACGCGCAGGTCAAGGCGGCCGACGCGCGGTTGAAGGCGCTCGTCAGCGGCGGGATCGACGCGCAGCGCGCGCAACTACTGTCACAGCAACAACAGGCACAGAGCCAGCTCGTGGCGGCCCAGAACAACCTGCGAACCGCGCAGGCAAAACTCTCGGCGGTTACCGACGGCGTGCAGGACGCCCAGATCAAGCAGGGCCAGGCCCAGGTCACCGCCGCCGCCGAACGTCTGAAAGCGGACCAGGCGCGCCTCCAGCAAATTCTGGACGGACCCACCGACGAAGAGGTGCAGCAGGCGCAGGCGGGGGTGGACCAGGCTACTCAGCAACTGGCGCTCGCTCAGTCACCGTCAACTGACGAGGACATCAGCGCCCAGCGCTCGGCTCTCGCCCAGGCCAGGCTGCAACTGCAGAAGGCCCAGCGGCCGTACACCAGCTACGATCTGGCCCAGCAAACCGAAGCGGTAGCCCAGGCCCAGGCCGCGCTGGACAAGGCCGCCCACCCGTATACCGACCAGGACCTGGCGGCCGCCCAGGCAGCCGTCGACCAGGCCAATGCTCAGCTCGCCCAGGCCAGCCTGGCCCTCAAAGAGACCACCGTGGTCGCGCCGGTCGACGGACGCGTCCAGGACCGACTCCAGGCACCGGGCGCGCTGGTGAGCCCGTCAACCCCAATCGTCACGCTCGTGCCACCCCAGGTGGAGCTTGCCGTGAGCGCCGATGAAACGCAGTTCGGCCGACTGTCGGAGGGTCAACCAGTACAGATCAGCGTGTCGGCGTTCCCCGACCGGACCTTCACCGGCACCGTCAAAAGCGTGCCGCCGAGCGTCGATCCCAAGACGCGCACCGCCGATATCCGCATCCAACCGAACGATGCGGATGGCGCCTTGCGCGCGGGCATGTCGGCCTCCGTTTCCGTTGTGACTGCCATCCACCGCGACGTCCTGGTCGTGCCGCGCAGCGCCCTGCTGACGACGCCGCCGGCGCTGCTGACGCTGGATGCCAGCAACCACATCCAGACCACTCCGGTTCAGGTCGGCATCCAGACCGCGCAGATGGTCGAGGTCGCCGGCGGCGTCTCGGCTGGCCAGGTGGTGGCGACGTCGAATGTCACCGACCTGCGCGATGGCGACCTGGTCGCGCCCCAGATCCAGGGGCCGAGCATCGCGCTCGCGTCCAGTTCGAACTGAGGCGGAGGAAGCACACGATGGGCATCACCCAGTTCTCGCTGCGCAATCCGCTGGTCGTCGCCGCGTTATCGGTCGTGCTGTGCGTCTTTGGCATCTTCGCTTACCTGACGCTCGGCGTGGCCATTACGCCGAACGTGAACTACCCATCGGTGGTGGTCACGACCCGCTACGCGGGCGCCGACCCTGAGAGCGTCGAAGCCAACGTCACGCGGCCGATCGAAGACGCGATTGCCGCTTTGCCGAACATCGACACCAACGGCCTCACCTCGACGTCGATGCCCGGCGTGTCGATCGTCACGGTCCAGTTCACCAGCGCGGCCAATCCGGACCTGGTGTCCAACGACGTGCAGCGCGTGGTCAACGGCGTGCGGAGCCAGCTGCCGGCGGACGCGGACGACCCATCGGTGAGCAAAGTCGACATCAACGCGCTCGGCGTTGCCAAGATTGTGCTGTCCGGACCTCAGTCGCTGTCTGAATTGCAGGGCGTGGCCGAGAATATCGTCCAGCCGGAGCTCGATGGGGTGCCGGGCGTCGGCACCACCAGCATTCGCTCCGGCGTCGAGCGCGAAGTCCACATCTCGGTGGACCAGGAGCGCTTGCGCGCGCGGGGGCTGTCGGTGCTGAGCGTGATCAACGCGCTGCAATCCCAGCAGATCGAGGTGCCCGCCGGCACGGTGGCCAATGGCGGCCGCGACTTCAGCGTGTACTTCGATTCGCTGGCCGCCCAGGTCCAGTCGCTCGGCGACCTGATTGTCGCCTCGACCCCGCAGGGCACGGTGCGTCTCGGCGACGTGGCCACCGTCTCCGACACGACGAAAGATCGCACCGGCCTGGTGCGGGTGGATGGCCAGCAAGGCATCGCGCTGGTGGTCGTCAAACTGCCGGACGCCAACGTGATCAGCGTCGTCGACGCGGTCAGGCAAAAGCTTGACGTGATCGAGACCCGCCTGCCAGCGAACGCGCATCTTGACATGGTGATCGACGGTTCGCGCTACACCACCAGCTCGTTCACCACCGTGCGCAACGCGCTGCTGGAGGCGGTGCTGGTTACCGGGCTGATCCTGCTGGTGTTCCTGCACACGTGGCGCAGCACGCTCATCGTATTGGTGTCGATTCCAGTGTCGCTGCTGAGCACCCTGGGCCTGATGTCCGCGCTCCACTACAACCTGAACCTTTTGACGATGGTAGCGTTGACGGTGAGCGTCGGAATTCTCGTCGACGACTCGATTGTCGTTCTCGAAAATATCACTCGCCACCTGGCACGCGGCAAACCTCCGCTGCAGGCCGCGATCGACGGTCGCACCGAAATCGGCATGGCAGCCGTGACGATCACGTTCGTGGACGTCGTCGTGTACGTGCCCATTGCGGCGATGACGACCGGCTTGCCGGCGCAGTTCCTGGCGCCATTCGCGGTGGTCATCACCGTCGCCACGCTGTCTTCGTTGCTGGTGTCGTTCACCCTGACGCCGCTCCTTTCGAAGTTGCTGCTCGCCCGCGGCATCGACCTGGACCAGCGCGGGCCGCTCGACCGCTTTGGAGTCATTTGGGATCGCGGCTTCGAAGTCCTGGAGCAGCGCTACGCCTGGCTGCTGCGCGTTGCGTTGCCGAAGCGCTGGTTGGTGATCGCGATTGGTCTGGTGAGCTTTGCGGCAGGCATCGCTCTGTTGCTGTTCGGGTTCATCGGCTTCGACTTCTTCCCGAGCGGCGATCAGAGCGAGATCGACCTGACGCTGACCGCGCCGCCGGCTACCTCGCTGGAAGCCACGAGCGCACTCGCGACGCAAGTGGAGCACGACCTGCGCGCCGCGTACCCCGAGATCCGTTCGATCTACACCGCCGTCGGGGCCGCGAGCGCGGGTGGACCGAACACCAATCTCGGCGGCGCCAACCAGGCCCAGATTACCGGCTTGCTGGTGCCCCCGAGCCAGCGCTCCGTCACCGCGTCCGAGCTGGCCGAACAGATCCGCCGCGGTCTGGAGGGCCGCTATCCGGGTGTCAAGGTCCGGCTGGGCATACCGAATGCCTTTGGTTTCGGCGGCTTCGGCGGCGCGCCGATCCAGGTCCAGTTGCAGGGCAGCGACGCGGCGGTCGTGGACTCCACCGCCCGTAGCGTGCAGCAGGCGATTGAGAGCACGCCCGGCGCCGTGGACGTCGACAACACCAACGACGACGTGCAGACGCAGCTTCGCGTCAAGGTTGACTGGACGCGCGCCGCCGATCTCGGTGTTTCGGCACGCGATGCTGGCGCGATCCTACGGGCGGCGCTCGACGGCTATACGTCCACCGCGAATCAGTTTCGACAGACAGGCACCCGATCGATTCCGATTCGCATCCTGACTTCTGATGCCAACACGCTCACTCCGGATCAAATCGCTCAACTGCCCGTACCGGGTTCACACGCAGTGGTGAAACTGGGTCAATTCACGAGCTTCGTTTACGCCAGCGTGCCAACTTCGATTCAGCACGTGAACCGCCAGCGGAGCGTGCTCATTTCGGTCAACGCGGGCGACGGCTGGCTGGTGGGCGACCT
Source organism: Chloroflexota bacterium (assembly GCA_019247515.1). Classification (GTDB taxonomy): domain Bacteria; phylum Chloroflexota; class UBA6077; order UBA6077; family CF-72; genus CF-72. The sequence goes on from JAFAOS010000471.1 coordinate 4,357, forward strand.
GCAATCCGCCGTGCAGAAGGCCGTCTCGAGCGTGGCCCTGCCGAATGGCTACACCGTCACGTACGCCGGCGCCGGCCAGATCGGCGGCAGCGCCTTTGGCGACCTGGCGCGCGCCATGGGCGTCGCCGTGCTGCTCATGTACATGCTGATGATGATGCTATTCGGCTCGGTGCTGCGTCCGCTGGTGGTGTTGATGTCGCTGCCACTGGCCCTCATCGGCGCGCTGGGCGCGATGGCGCTCACCCACAGCGCATTCACTCTGTTTTCAATGCTGGGCGTCGCGGTGCTGCTCGGGCTGGTCGGCAAGAACGCCATCCTGCTGGTAGATCGAACGGACCGCCTGCGCGGCGCTGGCCTGGACCGCTCGGCGGCGCTGCTGGCCGCCGGTCCGAGCCGCCTGCGCCCGATCGTGATGACCACGGTCTCGGTGATGGCCGCGCTGCTGCCAATTGTTTCGGGTGTCGAAGAGGGCTCAGACTTGTTGCAGAGCGTCGCGCTGGTGCTGATCGGCGGGCTGTTGACGTCGACGCTGCTGACGCTGGTCTTCGTGCCGGCGATGTACACGGTCTTCGACGACATCCAGACCGGCATTGCCCGGCTGGTGCGCTGGCTCGTGTCGGGCCGACACCACGCCGCGCCGACGGCGGCGCCAGCCACCTCCGCGCTCGTCGGGGCGACGGTTACCCTCCTGGAGCCCTGAAGCTGCCAGTAAACTAGCGGCGAGGGAGATGCTCCACGACTCGCTGGACTCCTGGGCCGCGCGTCAGGCGGGTGGCGTCTGGGCGGCGGAGGCTCGTCGGAACATCACGTATGGCGAAGCCCGGGCGGCCTCACGCCGCCTCGCGGCAAACCTGTGGCGCGCGGGCGTACTGCCGGGCGAACGCGTCGGCGTGCTGTCCAGGAACCGACTCGAATTCGTTCTGCTGTTTTACGCGGCATCGCGCGCGGGGGTGACCCTGGTGCCGCTGAATACGCGTCTGGCGGCCGAGGAGTGGGCATTCATTGTGTCTGACGCCGCGCCGCGTGTCCTCTTCGTGGAACGGGCATTCGTCGCGGGCCTGCCGGTAACCTCGTCGGAGACCGTCATCTTCGACGAGTCCTTCGACACCTGGCTGCAAACTGCTGAGGAGCCCGAGGACCTGCCTGATGACGAAGACCGCGACCTGTTCCAGTTGTATACGAGCGCCACGACCGGTCGTCCCAAGGGCGCGGTCCTGACCCAGCGTGCGGTGTGCGCCAACATCGCCCAGATTGGTAAAGCGACCCGGATATCACGTGGCGAACGCAGTCTGGTTGTCGCGCCGCTCTTCCATGCCGCGGCGGTGCCCAGCGCTCTCACGCCGCTGGCGCGGGGTGGCAGCCTCTACCTCCAGGCCGAATTTCGACCAGCCGACGTCGTGGACGCGCTCGAGCGCGAACGAATCGGCTTCGCCGTGCTGGTGCCGGCCATGCTCCAGGCGTGCCTGAGCGACGGAGCGCTCCAGTCGCGGAGGCCACCGGACACCCTCCGCCTGATCTACTACGGCAGCTCGCCGATCGCCGAGCCCACGCTGCGCTCGGCCATGGCGGCCTTCAACTGCGAATTCATGCAGTCATACGGCATGACCGAAGCGACCCAGTCCGCCACGTTTCTCACCCACGCCGACCACCTGCGTGGCCTGGACGACCGACCGGAGCTGCTGGTGTCCGCCGGTCGCGCGGCCTCCCACACACAGCTGCGCATCGTCGATCCTGACGACCGTCCCCTGCCGGTGGGTCAGCCTGGCGAGGTCGTCATCCGCGGACCGCAAGTGATGCGCGGCTACTGGAATCAGCCGGAGGCCACCGCGGCCGCGCTGCGCAGTGGGTGGCTGCACACGGGCGACATCGGCACGCTCGACGACGAGGGCTACCTCACGATTCGCGATCGTCTGAAGGACATGATCGTTTCTGGGGGAGAAAACGTGTATCCGCGCGCGGTAGAGGAGGTCCTGATGCGGCATCCGATGGTCGCCGACGTGGCCGTCATCGGCGTGCCGGATGCGCGCTGGGGTGAAACGGTCAAGGCCATCGTGGTCGCGCGCGCGGGTGCGACGCCGACCGCCGAGGCGTTGATTGCGCACTGTCGTCAGCACGTGGGCGGATTCGAAGTGCCGCGTTCGGTGGACTTCGTCGCCGAGCTCCCGCGCAATGCCACGGGCAAAGTGCTCAAGCGCGTCCTGCGCGAGCCGTACTGGGCGCAGCGCGAGCGTCAGGTCAGTGGATAGTTGGCCCGCCGCTCCTCGCGCGTGCGGGTCACCTCTGACGACACAAGACACTCCTGCAGCAGCGGCAGCGACTGTGCGTACGCCGCCGCCCACGTCGCGGTGTACGCGCCGCGCATCAGTTGCTTGGAGGCGCGCACCGCGGCCGGCCCCGAGGTCCGGTACACGTCGACAATGCGCTGCACGTCAGGCTCGAACGTGTCCGCTGGCACGACGTAGTCCGCCAGGTGCAGTCGCAGGGCTTCCGTGGCGTCAATCGTCTCGCCACCGAGAATGAGGCGCGCCGCGGTGCCGAGCCCGACTACCCGCGGCAAGCGGTGCGGCGCCATACCTGGAAACAGGCCCTTGTGAATGGCGGTGAGCCCGAGCGAAGCATCCGTGCTGCACACGCGAATGTCGCACGCCACCGCAAGCTGGACTCCGCCCCCGAGACAGTGACCGTGGATCGCGGCAATGGTCACCGCGTCCATGAGCTCCAGCGCCCGGAACGCCCGCTCCTGACCCGCGTAGAAGCCGTCCGGCATGCCAGAGGCGGCCAGCATGTCCAGGTCGAGACCGGCGCAGAACGAGCGACCCGCGCCGCGAACGACCACCACGCGCAGGTCCTCCGCGTGGGCCAGCGCGTCGACGGCCGAGTTCAGACCCTCGATCCACGCCATGTCCATCGCATTGAGACGCTCGGGTCGGTTGAGCGTGATCCAGCCAACCGAGTCGACGACGTCGAGGCGCACCACGTCACTGCACATCGGAGTCGAAGTGTAGTTCCCCGGGGGAGCCACGGGTTCCGACCCGCCAGCGGCGGCTGACAGGGTCTCCCGACGAGTCGTCGTCACAAGACGTGTCGACGGCCCGACACTCAGGCGGCCACGGCGTTCGTCGAACGCGCGCCAAACCAGTCCAGCGTGGGCGGCAGACCGTCGCGGATCGCGTACTGCGGCGAGTAGCCCAGCTCCTGGCGGGCGCGCTGGATGGAGTACGCCTGGTTGTAGTAGAGGAAGCGGAGGCGTGAGATGTTCATCAGCGGCGCCTGCTCCAGCCCAAGCAGGTGGCCGACGTGCTCGGAGGTGTAGCAGCCGGCGACTGCCAGGATGGGTGGGACGTGCTTTGTCGGCATGGGCAGGCCGCAGTATTCGGCGATGAAGGCGATGAAGTCTCTCAGCTCGGGAATCTGGCCATCGGTGACGTTGTAGGCACGGCCGGAGGCTCCCGCGACGGTGCTGGCCAGCATCGCGGCCTGGACCACGTCCTCCACGTAGACGCAGTTCATCTGCTTGCTGCCATCCCCGACGAACATGAATTTTCTCGAGCTCAGCGCTTCGAGAAGTTTCGGCAGCAGCGTGCGGTCGCCGGGGCCATAGATGAAGCCTGGGCGCAGGCTCACAGCCTCGATTGCGCCGCCGCGAGCGAGATCGAACACCACGCGTTCGCTGTCGATCTTGGCGTCGGTGTAGATGTCACCGTAGCGATAGGGCGCGGACTCGTCGGTACCGCGATGGTGCTGGTTGCCGTACACGGCCAGCGAGCTGAAGTGAACGACGCGCTGGACCTGTGCCTGGATCGCAAGTGAAACCAGGGTGCGCGTACCCTCAACGTTCACGCGGCGCGACAACCCGCGGTCCGGCCAGTCGCCGATGACCGCCGCGGTGTGGAAGATGCAGTCGACACCCTGGACCGCGCGCTGGAGCGATTCGGCGTCGAGCATGTCGCCCTGGACCGTTTCCACGCCGGTGGCGCGCAACTCCGCGGCGCGGTCCAGGTCGCGTACGAGTCCGCGGACGCTGTCGCCGCGCGCGAGAGCGGCGGCGGCGAGTCGGGTACCCAGGAATCCGGTGGCGCCGGTAATGAGAATTTTCATTTTCTTTGCGTCAATCTCCTAACAAGTCTGCTTCTCTTTAGAGAAGAATCGCCACCTCGAAACGTGGCGGCCACAAACGTGAGCTAGCGCCCTCTCACGAACGCAGGTTCAGTGATTCCACCTGCGGTGGAGCCCTTCGAGAGGTGTTCGAGAGGTGTTCGAGAGGTGTTCGTCAACCCGTTCGGTCAGCTTTGGTGAACACCTCTGTATCGGAATGAACTCCCTTTGAAGGGCTCCACCGTAGGTGGAAATCGTGGACCCTGCCCGAGGTTTTTCATCAACCCGCTAAACAATTCTGCTTTTATCCATTCCTCAGAGAAGAATTGCCGACATCTCGAGAGGTTTTCATCAGTTCGCCATATGACAGGTCTGTGTCCACCGCACGATGGCCTCCAGCACCTGGTCGGCGCATGGTTCGGCCAGTAGAAAGTGCTCGGCATCGAAGGTTTCGTAGTGGCAGCGGCTGCCGAGGGCGCTGGTCAGAAGTCTCCTGTTTTGAGCGTTGTCGGAGAGACGGTCACGCGCCGCCTCGAGAATGAGCGTCGGGACTGGCAGCGAAGGCAGGCTTGACCGAACGTCTGTCAACATTCGGTTGGTCTGGAGCAGCGCGCGCGCCGTGACACTGCGGGCGCCGAGCGCGTCACAGCCAATCCAGGCCAGGACGCTCGGATCACGACTGAACAGCCCGTCGTCTTGCGGCACACGGAACCGTCGGGTGGGCGCTATCACACTGGATACCGCAATGCCCAGTCTGTCCGGTACCGAGTAGGTTGGAAGGACGTACAGGCCAGGTGTCAACATGACGATGGACCTCGCATTGCAGACGGTTCCGCTCAGGACCGCCCCGAGCGCGATATTGGCGCCGAAACAATGGCCCACCAGGTGAATGGCCGCGTTGGGATGCTCGGAGGATGCCAGAGACACCACTTCCGCCAGGTCCGAGAACCACTCGCGGAAGCTGCCGATGTCGCCGCGCGGGGCGGTGGATCGCCCGGAGCCGCGGCGATCCGGGGCGTAGACGGCCAGGCCGGCGCACGCCAGGCGCTCGCCGGCGTCCAGAAACCAGCCAGCGTGACTCTGCAAGCCGTGGACGAGGACTGCCACCGCGCTGGCGGTGGTGGACGGCCGCCAGACGAATCCGGTCCCGACCGACGGCGGCAGGTCTTGCGCGACCGTCATCAGGCGGCGCTTGCCACGCCGCGGCGGGTGAGGCCGAACACCGCGAAGTGCGCGTCGACGTCGCGGCTCAGTCGCGGAATCTTGGCCTGGTTGTCCATCACCGCGTTGCGACCGATGTACTGGATGAACCGCATGCTCGCACCACGCTCGAGTTGAAAGATCTCGGGCTCCTTCAGCCGCAGGGAGGCGCGCTTGTACGGGTACTCGATGTTGACCTCGCCCAGGCAGCGCTCGAAGAGGCGGAGCATTTCGCGCAGGTCGTCACCACTGCGCGCCGAGTCGAACTCGACGCACAGCTTGTAGTTGGCGTCTTCGATGTCGGCGTAGCACACGAAGAACGTCGGCTCCAGATCCGCTCGCAGCGCCGCAACGCGGTCCATGGCCTCGATCACCTGCGACTCGTAGATCTTTTCGCCGGTAATCGAGGTCACCATGCGCGCCTTCTGGACGAAGTGGATGGTCGGTGTCCGGCCGGAGAAGCCGTTGACCTCGACGATGTCCTCGATGTTATAGCGGTACAGCCCGTGAGGTCCGGTTTGCAGGATCAGATAACGCTGGTCGGCTTCCAGCTGGTGCAGAAGCAACGGCATCTTCGTGCCATTGAGATACGCGGCGCGGTCATCCTCCGGAATGAACTCGTAAAAGTAATTGTCCGGCAGCGGCAGGTTCGGGGAACCGTGGTCGGAGAGCGCCAGGCCGGTGCGAAATTCGGACGAGCCGTAGCCGACGTCGCGGAACGGCAGATCGCCGTACCACGTGCGGCAGCGCTCGATGAACAATTTGACGCCGGGCCCTTTCCACGAGCACAGTACTTCGAGGTTGGGCCAGTAGCGGTTGGGCGTGAGCCGTCCATCCTCGGCGAGAATGCGCGCCAGCTTGCGGGCGCGCGAGCGGTCCGCGCGCAGGCGTTGCCGAAAGAAGGCGTATTGTCGCTTGGACAATGCGAGCCCCTCGCGCAGGTCGCCGGCGTAGATGTCCTGGATCAGGGTGTCGGCGTGCTGATTGGCGAGTTCCGCCAGCAGCAGGATGCTGGATGGATTGATGCACGCCAGCATGCTGATGTCGGCGGCGAGGATGTGGCGCAGAATGACGTAGTAGCGGCTCTCGTAGTCGTCGACGAGGCACACTTCGTACGGCACCGCCTGCGCCGAGCGCAGCAGCGCGCTGGAATTGCGGTACATCAGGCCGGCGTTGCTGCCAACCCAGAGGCCGGAGGGGGTGCGGTATTCCTCGGCGTTGTTGAACAGGTAAAAGGCTTTGCCGCGCAGGACGCCCGGGTGCGCGGCGGCGAGATACGCGAGCCAGGCGTTCTTCACCCGCCGCTCGGCCGCGCGGCCGGACGCCGTCACCGGCACCAGCTTGGGCTTGCTGGTTGTGCCGGACGTGTTGGTGAACATCTCGACCGGGTCAGAAGTCAGGGCGTGGAGATCCGTGCCGTTGGCAACGGCGTCCACGTACGGCCGCAGGTCTTCATAGGTATTGATCGGCACCGCGGAGCGAAAATCGTCGATTCCGCGAACCGACGCAAAGCCGTGATCGCGACCGTAGGTCGTCGGCGTGTTGGCCTGCACGATACGCAGCAGCGCGCGCTGCTGATGGACCTCCGGTCGATTGGTGACTTCGTGAAGCAAGGCCTCGGTCTCGCGCCGATGCCGTCGGAGATACATGGCTATCGGCGCATTGATGAGTGGTCGCATGGCGCGGCTGTGATTACCCCCCGTACGCAGCGAACTGCTGCAGGTCCATGCGCATCAGCGCATCGGGCAGACGAAAGCGAGGCGCGTAGCCCAGCTGACGGCGTGCCTTCGCAATCGAGAAGTGGTGGTCGTTCAGGTACCAGCGCAACTGGGCGCGAGAAAGTGGTGGTCGACGTCCGGCGACGCGCGCGCCGACCTCGATCGCGCTCGCGAGCACGAACACGGCTGGACCCGGCAGCGGCACGAAGCGGATCGGCTGATGCAGCGCTTGCGCAACCTGCTGCAAAATGTCGCGGAGGCTCAAACACTCACCGCTGGTGATATTGAAGGACTGGCCGGCGACCGGCCGTTCGGCTGCCAGACGCAGCGCGTGCACGCAGTCCTCGACGTACACCAGGTCGCAGATTGCGTCGCCGCCCACCAGCGGAACCCACCCGCGACACACCTGCTTGACGAGCTTGGGCATGACGTAGCGGTCGTGATTGCCGTAAATGAAGCGCGGGCGGATGTTGACGACCTCCAGCCCGGTGTCGCGGCCAATACGCAGCAATCCGTGCTCGGCGAGACTCTTGCCACGCGAGTACAGGTCGGACGGCGTGCGTGGGTCGTCCTCGTGCCAGCGCATCTGATTGCCGAAGCCGAAGATGCGCACGGAGCTGCAGAACACGAATCGACGCGCGCCGGCGCGGGCCGCGGCGAATGCCAGCCGCTGCGTACCGTCGACGTTGGTGTCTCTGATCTGTAGCCAGAGCGCGTCGCTGGTGTCATCCGGACGGTCGTCGATGACCAGCCCGCCCAGGTGGTAGACGGCATCGACGCCGCGCACCGCCTGGTGCAGGTCGTAATCGTGAAGGAGACTGCCGCGCAGGATTTCCGCTCCACGCTGTTCGAGGTGGCGAGTATCGCTGGAGGGGCGCACCAGTGCTCGCACGCGCGTGCCGTCAGCGGTCAGGCTGTCGACCAGGTGTCGCCCGAGGCAACCGGTGGCGCCGGTCACCAGGACGGTGTTCGTCATACGGGAAAGTCCTTTATCGAGTTATTCGACGTCGAAGTCGCGGATCATGCCCAGCTCGGCGTGCGTCTTGCCGCTGGCCGGGTCGCGGAAATAGCAAATGGCCACGTACGGGCCGGGCGACAGATCGAGCGTCAGCGACGTCGTCTCGCCCCCAGGGAAGACCAGAAACCCTCCGGCGTCCGAATAGGGTGGCGTGCCGACCGGCGCGATCACGAAGTTCAGCGCGTCCTTCAGGTCATGCCCAGGCTCCAGCCGCTTGACGAGGATCTCGTGCGGCTGCGAGCCGACATTCTGCAACTCGAGCGTCTGCTGCCCGGCCTGCAGTTGCGGTATACCGAACGCGAAGTCCGACAGGACAATGCGCTGATCGCCAGGCAACGGCGGCGCCGCGGCCGGCGTTTGGGCCGGTCCGACGACGCGGAAGGTCTTGATCATGCCGGTTGGCACGTACTGCTGGCCGTCCTGACCGAGCAGCAGGGTAGCCATGACGTACTGGCCTTCGGTCAGGTCCTGGACCTCGTCCTGTATGCCGCCGGGCGGCACGGTGCCGGGCCCGCCGACGAAATCCAGCAATTCGGTGGCCGAGCGGGGATTCTGCTGGAAGGCGGCGGCGACCTGCGCCAGGCTGACCTTGTCCTTGACCTTGAAGAACTGCGCGTTGCGCTGTTCGTGACCGTCGACGTGGAGCGTGACGCCGATGCGGCCGGCTGGCACGCTATCAGGCGCGGTGTAACTGTCGTCGTGGGCCCAGATGTCGAAACTGGGCAGTCCATCTTCGCGCGGCGCGGACGTGGGTTGCGCGACGAGGGTCGGCAGCGGAGCAAGGGTGGGGACGCTGGGGCGCGATTGGCCGGTGCACGCGCTCGCGAGGAGGGCGCCGGCGGCGGCGAAGCCCAGAAGCGCACCCCTCACCCCAGCCCTCTCCCAGAGGGAGAGGGAGCCCTGATGGCAGAGGGAGCTCTGATGGCCCAGGCGACGACCGCCTTGAACATTTCCCAATCCCCCATCTTGTTGCCCTCGATGCGGTGTCCGAGCCACTGCAAGCCGTAGCCGACAATCAGCGCGGCGGCCGCCTCGCCGAATTTGCCGAAACACAACAGACCGATCGCGCCCCAGGGGGCCAATGGCACGCCGACGACATGGAGCGCGCGACACCAGGGATTGGCGTGGCGGGCCATGTAGTCGATCAGAAACTGGCGAACCTTCTGCATGACACACACTAAACGCGCCTCGAGGCGCGTTTCACGCTGCGGAACCACACCACGTGATAATTGCCTCGCAATCTCGCCCTCACGTCATTGGCGGGCTCGCGTACCGGTATCTCGTTGCGATTGCGTTCATCATTGCGCTGTTTGCCGACGTCCTGGATGCCACCATCGTCAACGTTGCGCTGCCGACGCTCGGCCGCGAGCTGGCGGTCGGCAACGACGTCTTGCAGTGGGTCGTCACCGGCTACTTGTTGAGTCTGGCAATCTGGATTCCGGCCTCCGGCTGGCTGGGCGACCGCTTCGGGACCAAACGGATCTTCCTGCTCGCGCTGAGCATCTTTCTCGGCGGCTCCGCCCTGTGCGGATTCGCCTGGAACGCCGATTCGCTGATCGCTTTTCGCGTGCTCCAGGGCATCGGGGGCGGCATGCTGACGCCGGTTGGCACCACGATGGTCGTGCGCGCGTTTCCGCGTGAAGAGCGCGCGCGCGGGTCGGCGATCATCGGGGTGCCGGCCGTGCTTGCACCGGTGCTCGGACCGCTCATCGGCGGCTACCTGGTGGATAGCGTGGGCTGGCGGTGGATCTTCTTCGTCAACCTGCCGATCGGGCTGATTGGGCTGGTCTTCGCCGCGCTGGTGCTCCGCGAACATCGCGAGCCTCGACCAGGCCGTTTTGACATCCCGGGTTTTGTCCTCGCCGCGTCGAGCCTGGGCACGCTTCTCTACGCCTTCTCCCGCGTCCCCGATGCGGGCTGGACCTCGGGGGCAGTCATCGGCTGGCTCGCCACCGGACTTGTCGCGGGGCTCGCGCTGATCTACGTGGAGTCGCGCAAGCGCGAGCCGATGCTGCAGCTCAGGTTATTCAGGGACCGCGTGTTTGCAACCTCCAACCTGGCTCACGTCCTGACGGTCGCCGGACTGGTCGGCACCCTGTTCCTCGTGCCGCTGTATCTCCAGGGGCTGCGCGGACTCTCGGCGTGGGAGTCCGGTCTGACGTCGTTCCCGCAAGCCGTCGGACTGGTGTGCGCGATGCCGCTCGCCGGCCTCCTGTATCCACGCGTCGGCGCCCGCCCGCTCGCCGTCGCCGGACTGCTCATCACCGCGGTCAGTGCCGGCCTCCTGTCGACGACCGACCTCCAGACGACGTTGTGGATCGTCCGCGCGGTGCTTTTCGCGCGCGGCCTCGGCTTTGGGCTGGCACTCCTGCCCCTGCAAACCGCGACCTTCGCCAATATCGCCCTCTCTGACACCGGCGGTGCTTCCGCATTGTTCAACACCCTCCGCCAGGTAGCCGCGTCACTGGGCGTCGCGGCACTGGCCAGCGTGCTGTCTTCGGCCACGGGTGTGGCCGATTTCCATGCCGCGTTTGGCGCTTCGGCTGTCCTGGGAGTGGCCGCCACGGGCGCCGCTCTCCGACTCCCGGACGTTGGCCGTCGCCAACAACTTTGAACCACTGGACCTGCATGCGAGATCCATACATCGCCACCGTCGAGATTTATTCCGCCAACCTCCCGTTTCGCTTCGCCTTTGGGCATTCGCTCGCCACCCGGCGGTCGTCCGAAAACGTGTACGTGCGCGTGACGCTGGACGACGGCACGCTGGGCCACGGTGAGGGTGTTCCGCGCGACTACGTCACCGGCGAGACGGCCAGTTCGGCCCTGTCAGCCCTTTCGGAACGCCTGGTCCCCGAGGTCATCGGCCGCGACATTCACACACGGGACGACGTGCCCGGTTTGCTGCGAACGCTCGAGACCAGCGCGAACGCAAACCTGGCGGCGTACTGCGCCCTGGAGCTGGCCGTCCTGGATGCGTTCGGTCAGCGCTTCGGCGTGTCGGTGAGTCACTGGCTGAGCTCGGCTCCGGCCGCGCGCGTACGGTACGACGCCATTCTCCCCTTTGGTGGCACTCTCCAGCTTGCTGCGCTCGGCACGCTGGTCCGCTCGCTCGGCTTCGGCAACGCCAAAGTGAAGGTCGGGCATGACGTGGATGGCGACGCGCGCAAGCTGGCGGTCCTGCGGCGCGTGCTCGGTTCGCGGGTGGACATCCGCGTCGACGCGAACTGCGTCTGGACCGCCGACGAAGCCCTGGCCGCGATCGAGCGCTTCAGGCCACTGGCTATCAGCAGCGTCGAGCAGCCGGTCGCCGCCGAGGATGTGCCTGGACTCCAGCGCGTCACCAGCGCAACCGAAGCGGACATCATCGTCGACGAGTCGTTGTGTTCGCTCGACGACGCGCGTCGACTGGCAGAAGGTCGGGCATGCAACGCGTTCAATATCCGCGTCTCCAAGTGCGGCGGGCTGCTGAAGTCATTCGAGATCGCCCGCGTTGCCGAGCACCACGGGTTGGGACACGTCGTCGGCGCCCAGGTGGGTGAAAGCGGCATTCTCTCCGCCGCGGGCCGCCATCTCGCGGCGGCTCTTCCAGACGTCATGTTCGTCGAAGGCTCCGCCGGCCGCCTGCTCCTGAAGGAGGACCTCACCGTCGAAAATGTCTTGCCGGGCCGGGGTGGCTGGGCTCAGGCATTCGCGGGTCCGGGTCTGGGCGTCCACGTCCGCCCCGAGGTGTTCAACCGCGTCTGCCGGCTCCATGCGAGCCTCGACGCCTGGGACGGGCGTATGGCGGTGGCGTCATGACGTCGCCCTCAATCCAGCGCTTGCTGGCGTGGTACCTGCGCGTGAGCGCGGCCGACAGCTTCGATGCGGCGACGCGTCAGCCGCAACGGACCCAGACGGCCAAGTTGCTCGACATCCTCCGCCGCAACGCGGACACCGAATACGGTCGACGCCACGGCTTCGCATCGGTGCGCTCCGTGCGGGACTTTCAGCACAATGTGCCACCCACTGAGTATGACGCGCTCGAACCATTGATCGAGCGGGTCCGCAATGGCGAGCCGGGGGTGCTGACGTCGCAACGTCCGACAATGTTCGCCACCAGCAGCGGCACCACCGGTCGAGCCAAGTACATCCCGGTCACACCTGCCTACCTCCGCGAATACAGCCACGCGGTCCACGTCCACACGTACCGGCTGTTCACCGACTTTCCGGACCTCTTGCAGGGGCAGGCGCTGGTGCCGTCCAGCAGCGACCTGGAGGGTCACACGTCGGCCGGCATTCCGTACGGAGCCATCTCCGGCTATCTGACGCGCACCCAACCGGGGCTGATCAAGCGCTTTTACGTGTTGCCGTACGCCCTGTCCAACGTGAAGGACGTGGATGCCAAGTACTACCTGACGCTGAGGGCCGCGATCGACGCCGACGTGCGGCTGATCGTGATGCCCAACCCTTCGAGCCTGACGCTGCTCGCCGACAAACTGCAGACCTTTGCCGACGAGCTGATCTCTGACATGCGGCGCGGCAACCTGAACGAGAAGTTCGCGTCGCACGCCGCGGCCGCGCGCCTCGAGTTGCCGATGCGACCGAATCCTGGACGGGCGGCCGACCTCGCCCAGGTACTGAGCCGCACGGGCCGGTTGCTGCCGCGCGACGTCTGGCCGAACCTGCGGGTCATCAGCTGCTGGAAGGGCGGCACGATGCCGCTGTATCTGCGGCGGCTGCCCGAGCTGTATGGCGACTGCCCGGTGCGCGATCTGGGCTACATGGCCAGCGAGGGGCGCGGCGGGACGCCGCTGGTCAACTCCGGCGCGGCGGGTGTGCTCAGCATCACCAGCCACTTCTTCGAGTTCGTGCCCGAGGATCAGATTGATCGACCGGCTCCGGACTATCTGACCTGTGACCAGCTCCAGGCGAACCAGCAGTACTACGTGTACTTCACGACTTCGGGCGGTCTGTATCGGTACCACATCAACGACGTGGTGCGCGTGGTCGACTTCTATCGAGACACGCCGGTCATTCAGTTCGTGCGCAAAGGTCAGGGCATCAGCTCGATCACCGGCGAGAAACTGACGGAGTCACAGGTGACGGCGGCGTTGCTGGCAGCGCTGGAGCAGGAAGCCGTGGCCGTGGAGCATTTCACCGCCTGCGTGTCGCTGGGCGACGTTCCCGCGTACGCGCTATACGTGGAGGGCGCGCAGACGGAGTCCCTCGAAAAGCTGCGCCGCTTCGGGCGCAACATCGACCGGGCGCTGTGCGCGAACAACGCGGAGTACGAAGCCAAACGACTGTCCCAGCGCCTCGGCCCACCGGTGGTGAGACGCGTCGCGCCCGGTACCTACCAGCGGCTCCGCCAGCAGCGGGTTGCCGCCGGCGCACCGGAGGCGCAGGTCAAGATCCCGCAGCTCAGCCCGAACCTGCGCTTCGGCGATGCCGTGGAAGTGCTCGACGAGATTCAGACGGAGGGTGTATGCGCATGACGACCGACGCGCTGCGACTCGTAGAAACCGTCTTTGCACGCAGTGCGTTGTTTGCCGGCCTCGAACGTGGTGCGCGACGCCGCCTGGCGTCGCTGGCGAGCGTGCGCGCGTATCCGGCCGGCAGCACCATCGTGCGTGAGGGCGACACGAGCATGGCGCTGTACGTGATCTTGTCTGGCCGGGTGGCAGTCCATCTCGGCACGGGTCAGGCGGTTCGCGAGATTAGCGCGTGTGGCTTCTTCGGTGAGCTGGGAGTGATCGACGATCGGCCGCGTTCGGCGACCGTCATCGCCGTCGAGCCAACGCAATGCGCCCTGCTGGCCGCGTGGGATATCCGCGAGCAGCCCAGGATCGCGCTGAACTTGCTGCCGATCATGGCGCAGTGGATCCGCGAAGCGGGCGGCCGCACCGTGGGGACGGATGCGGACGCGGACTGGATTGAGGCACTATAGCCCGCTCTCCCTGTGGGAGAGGGCAGGCTGAGGGCCACTCGCGCGCTGGCAGGTTGCCCTCACCCGCCGCTGACGCGGCGACCTCTCCCAGAGGGAGAGGTGTTTGGATCCTCAGTGCGAGGTGACCAGCCAGGGGATCGCGCGTGACAGACTGGGTAGTGCCGCCATCGCCGCGGCTTCGCCGGCCTTGATGTAGCGCCGGCCGCGGCTGAAGCTCCGCAAGCCCAGGCTCGGTGCGCCCTCGCAGCGGGGCTCGATCAGCACGTCGGCGGCGGCTTCGGCGCGCGGCGATAGGCGGCCTTGCAGGAGGTCCACCGAGCGCGTCATGACTTCGAGCATGGAGGGTGACTGGCCAGTGGGAATGGTGGCGCGCGCTTCAGCCTGACCGAGCGGTCGCTCATCCCGCAGTCGTACGGCGACCACCACGTCGGCGCCCATGTCGCGCGCCACGTCGGCGGGCACCGGATTGAGCACGCCGCCGTCCACCAGTCGATACGGTCCAATGGGTTGGGCAGGGAAGAGTCCCGGCACCGCCACGGTGGCCAGCACCGCCGGCCAGATCAGTCCAGAGCGAAAGACCACCTCTCGGCCGGAGTAAATGTCGCAGGCCACCAGTGCCAGCGGCAGCGGCAGGTCGTCAAACGTGACGCACTCCCCCTGGCGGCGGAGAAAGCCGCGCAACCGGTCCGCGGACAGCAACGAGCGCGTGGAGAGCGCCGGTCGAACGAGGGTCTCGGCCGCGGCGTCGAGCACGTCGGCGATGGTGTCTGGAGCATGGTTGAGCGCGTAGAGGCTGGCGACGACGCCGCCGATGCTCGTGCCTGCCAGGTAGTCGACGTGGAGTCCGGCGCGTTCCAGCGCGCGCAGCACGCCGAGGTGGGCGTAGCCTTTGAGTCCACCGCCGCCCAGCGCAAGACCGACTTTGCGACGTGTGATGTGGCGAGCCGCCCAGCCGATCTGCGCACCGGCCGGAGTCGCGGATGTCAACAGGCCGGCGGAGACTGCCTCGGCGTCAGTCGTGCGCAAGGCTGGAACGTGGAGGACGCCGCGTGCGTCGGGTCCAGATCGGGCCGGGACGGAGCCAGTGAAGCCGCGCAGGGTGAGAAGCGTTCTTTGGGCCGGGGTGTTGGCCGGATTCGGGGTTGCGGGACCGAGCAGCACAACGCGCGGCGCATTCAACGCGGAGGTCGACTCCACCAGGATGTGCTCGTAGCGGCGTCGCAGGTCGTCCAGGGTGTGGGCCAGCTGATGTGGGCCGAAGCGGCCATCAGCTGGAACCACGATCTCGTGCGCGCCGGGTCCGCTCGGACGCTCATTCTGGGCCGCGTCCTTGTGCAAGCGCAGAAGCAATGTTGGCTGGCGGGCATGCCACGCGATAGAGGCCGCGAGCGCGCGTGCCAGGTGCGGTGGCGCATCCCGGCTGTCCAGCCAGGTCAACGTGCCCGAGGCGTGGCCGACTGAGCGTCGGTCGGCTCGGGCGATCTTGAGGGCCAGGTTGGCGCCGATGTTCTGGTAGATGCGCGGCTGGCGGTCGGCCAGGGCGCGGACCTGGTCTCGGGTAAGTGTCAGCGCGTGGAGTGGAGCCGTGGCGCGCACGGTGGCGGAGGCCGGCTCGCCACTCAGCAGTGACATCTCGCCCAGGATGCTGCCGGGCCCGACCCGATTGATCAGCTGCTGCTGTGCGCCGCGGCCATCGATGAACACGTCGGCGAAGCCGTCCAGCACCAGGAACATGAGCTTCGGGTGCTCGCCTTCGACGATCAGCGGCTCGCCCGCGGCGTATTCGCGGGATCGCGCGCTGGCCAGGACGCCGTCGATGACCTCGGCGGGCAAGCCGCTAAACAGCGAGCCCGGGGCCGTGAACAGGGCAAAGGCGGCGGTGCTCATCTCTCATGGCATTCAACGC
>JAFAOS010000155.1 GCA_019247515.1 Chloroflexota bacterium
GGCCGGTACCGGTGGCGCCAAACCACACGCGAAGGCCGCGCGCGTCCACCGCGCCACCGCACACGTCGCTCGGGGCAACCCGCTGAGCGGGCGGGGCATGTGGATCTGGATCGTTTCTGACTCCAACGGCGGCAGCGTCTCCTCGATCATTTCGACCGCGCGCAGGTACGGGGTGAGCACGCTGTTCGTCAAGGCCGGCGACGGCACGAACTCCTGGTCGCAGTTCAATCCGCAGCTCGTCTCCGCGCTCCACGCCAACGGGTTGAGGGCCTGCGCGTGGCAATATGTGTACGGCAACAGTCCGGTCGCCGAGGCTCAGGTAGGCGCTCAGGCGGTCCGTAACGGGGCCGACTGCCTGATGATCGATGCCGAGGGCGAGTACGAAGGTAAGTACATCTCCGCGCAGACGTACATGACGACCCTGCGCGGGCTCGTCGGGGGCGGCTACCCGTTGGCGCTGGCCGGCCTACCGTATATCGACTACCACCCTGCGTTTCCCTACTCGGTGTTCCTCGGCCCCGGCGCGGCTCAGTACAACGCGCCACAGATGTACTGGTATGCGATCGGCACCTCGGTGGACAGCGTGTACACGCACACCTACGTGTACAACCGGCTCTACCAGCGACAGATCGCCCCGCTGGGTCAGGTCTGGGAGCACCCGCCGCCCGCCCAGATCGTCCGTTTCCGCCAGGAGTCACGCTCCTACAGCGCTCCCGGCGTTAGCTGGTGGGACTGGCAAGAGGCCGCACCTTCGGGGTGGCGCGCCGTGGCCCAGCCTGCCGGGACGTTGAGTCACTTCAGCGCCACGTCAGCGCTCGCAGTGGCCGGCCGCGGTGCCAAGGGAGACGTCGTGGTGTGGGCTCAGGAGCACCTGCTGAAGGCGGGGTACAGCATCCCTGTGGACGGTGATTTCGGGCCCTCCACCACAACCGCGACGGCGGCCTTCCAGTTGGCGCATCACCTGTCAGTGGACGGCATCGTCGGCCCCCAGACCTGGTCTGTGCTGCTGCGCTACCCACCGGCTGCGGTGACCTGGACAAACGCAGGCGCGAGGCTTGCGCGAGCCGCTGGTCGGGTGCTCGTCAGGCCGCTGCCCAAGTCCGCTTCGCTGCCGGCCAGGCGCGACGAGATTCCCAACTCGATCGGGGCCGGCGGCGCGCCCCGCTGAGCGACGCGTGCAGCTCGACGAGCCACATGGCGCTGAGACGACCGGCTTGGCTCACGCGCTTTCTACGGACCCCGCTCCGGGTGCCGGGCACCGGTCTTCAGCCGCTAGCTCATTTCCAGCTAAAGAGCAAGTAGCACCGATCCGGCGTGCTCATGTCCGCCCTGCCTCTGGGACGGCTGTCGCGACATGTCGCAATACCAGTTCTGCACCCCGTTTACAACCGCGGCCGAGAGTGAATTGTCCGCAAATTGCGAGAATTTCTTCACTGACACGCTTGCACCGGCTCACTTCTCGTCCTAGCTTCGACGCTGCGATGGAGGGGGACTTGACTGACAGCACCATCCAGGGACGCTAGCTGTTGACACTGTTTTGGCTACGGTTGCGGCTTCGAGACGTGAGCGCGACGGCGGTGACCGTCGTGCTCCTCCTTGGCCTATCCGCCGTAGGCGCGTCGGCGCAAACGAGTGGCTCGTCAAGCGCGAACAAATCGGGGTCGACAGCGAACGAAGTTAGCCCGTCGTCGCACACAGCCGTGACCGGGGCCGACAAATCGACCTCCCTGGGCGCCAAGGTAGGAGCCCCCGCGACGCTTGGCCGGAACCCGATCGGCTCGCCGGCGCCGCAGGATTCGGCGGTACGCCAGAATTCGGCAGCACGCCAGGATTCGGCGGCACGCCAGGATCCAGCGGCACGCCAGGATCCAGCGGCACGCCAGGATCCGCCTGCGCCCCAGAATTCCCCCACGCCCAAGGCTTCGCCTCCGCGCCAGGATTCCCCCACGCCCAAGGCTTCGCCTGCGCGCCAGGATTCGCCCGCGCCCCAGGGTGCTGCGCCCGCGCCCCAGGATTCGCCGACGCCCCAGTCTTCGCCCTCGCCCCAGACTTCGCCCTCGCCCCAGGCGCCCGCAACCCCCGGTGGCCGTGGCGATACGGCACCGCCCAACGCGCCGACAGGTGTCTCGGCCACACCGTCGCCGGGCACCAGCGCGCCGACCAGCGGGACGCACGGCTCCCCCTCTCAGCCATCTCAGCAGACCCCGACGCAGCCTAGCCGGACGCAGGCTGGAGGGGCACAGCCGGCCGGCACGCAGTCTCCTCAGATGACGCCATCGTCATCGAGCCAGCCCATCCAGATGCAGTCCTCCCCAGCGCCGTCCCCCGCCACCTCGACAGCGACGCGGTCTCCTGGGAACCAATTGCTCGTGACGCAGTCCGCCTCGCTCCCGACCGGGGCAACGTCGCTTCCGAAGACCACCCAGTCCCCGTCGCTCCCGATCCAGCCTCCTGCGAGCGGCGTCGGAGCAACCGGGTCGTCGCAGACGCAGTTGCCCAGCGCGCCGCCATCGGCAAGCGGGCTACAGGAAATCCAGCCCGCCGCGCCGTCGCCGTCGGCCCGCCGCGCGCCGGTCGCGATCGAGCTTGCGCTCAAGCGATCCGTCGCGACCGGGTCCCCACTGCTGGTGCCGTTCTTGACAAGCCTCGTCGCGACGCGATTTCTCGTGACAAATCCAGTCGCGACGATTCCTGTCGCGACGAATCCTGTCGCGACGCTGTCGCCGCCGAAGGGGGCCCTTCATGGGGCGGCGGCAGGCGGTCGCGTCGCAAGCGCGGCGGACGCCCCGGCTGAAGTCGAGACATCGCAATCGCAACCGGTCTCGGGCTCACCGACGTCTGGGGGAACCGCGGGTGCGGCGAGTGGCGGCGTGGGAGCGGCGCCGGCTATCGCCCTTCTCGCGGCTGCCGCGCTTTGCCTTCTCCAGGCCCTCTCATCGGG
>JAFAOS010000341.1 GCA_019247515.1 Chloroflexota bacterium
TAGCGATTTGGCAGCCGGCGCAGCGCCTGGCGGACCAGGTCGGCGCGCTCGCTGCGCAGCACCTCGCGCTCGGGATCGTGGCTGTCGCTGCTGAGCATCGCCGCCGGCGAGACGGTGTTGGTGTCGCCAGCCGCCGCGCGGCGGCTGCCTTCGAGCGGTTCCCAGCGCACCAGCTGGCGGCGGCGCAATTCGTCGACACACGCGTTGCGAGCGATGCGAAAGAGCCACGGCTTGATTTCGAGCGCGACCGACGGACGGCGATCCCAGGCCCGCTGAGCCTTTTCCCAGGCCGTCAGCGTCAGGTCGTAGCTGTCGTCGGGATCACGCATGAGTCGCTGCACCTGGCGAAAGACGGCGGAATAGTGCGTGGCGAACGCTTCTTCGACGGCGATCGGGTCACGGCGCGTCTCGGCCACCGGGTGTGCGTCGGCAATGCGCATGTGTTCACGATATGGGCCGGCGATTACGCCAGGTTTATGCCAGGATTACGGAAGAATTACGGATCGCTATTGGGCGGCTGGGGGCATGGGCCAGGTGGCTTCGGCGGTCCCGTCGGGAGCCAGGCGCTGGATGCGGCCATTGCCGGTGTCGGTGACGTACAGGTGGCCGGTAATCGGGTCGATGGCCACGCCTTTGGGTCCGACGAACTCGCCCGCGCCCGTGCCGCGGCTGCCCAGGGACAGCAGCAGGCGACCGTCTGGCGCGAGCTTGACGATTCGATCGCGACCGTAGTCGGCCACCCACAGATTGCCGTCTCGATCGACCGTCACGCCCTCGGGCCGACGCAGTTGCGCCTCCGACGAGATGGCGGAAGTCGTCGTCGGCGTCGAGATTGGAGTCACGGCTGAGGCGGCCAACGGCGTCGCGGTGGCTGGCGGCGTCGCGGAAGGTACCGGCGTCAACGTGGATGTGCTGCCCGCCGCGGGGCTGGCGGTTGGCGTCAGCGTCGTTTGCGCGGGCGAGGTGGTTGGTGTCAACGTGACGATGGCGGTGGGCGTGGACGTCGGCGGCAAGCTCTGGGTGGCTGTCGGCGAGGCAGTGGCGCCGAGCGCTGGTTGCGACACGCCGACAGCGGCAAGCGTGCCCAACTGTCCCTGGTAGCGGCCGTCGCTGCCGAAGCGCTCCACCCGATCGTTGAAGTGGTCGGTGACGTACACCGTGCCGTCCGAGCCGACGGCTACATCGGCAGGGCGCTGAAACTGGCCATCTCCCGATCCGCGAGTCCCAAACGACGCGAGCAGCGACCCGTCGAGGCCGAAGACCTGCACGCGATCGTTGCCAAAATCGGCCACGTAGAGGCGGCCGTTGCTGACCGCGAGGCCGAACGGCGTGCGAAGGTCGCCCGCGCCGGCGCCCGCAACGCCCCAGCTGCTCAACAACGCGCCGTCCGACGTAAAGCGCTGGACACGATTGTTCAGTTGATCGGACACGAACACCGAGTTGCTCGCGTCGACGGCTACTCCGAATGGTCCGCTGAACTGACCGGGGGCGGTGCCCGTCGCCCCCCACTGCCCGAGCACCGAGCCGTCGGGCGCGAATTTGACCACGCGGTCCAGAGCATAGTCGCTGACGTACACGTTGCCCGCGCTGTCGCAGTCGATGCCCGCTGGAGCCGGAGCGCTGGCGGTCGCCTGATCCTCGGCGAACGCTGGCGCCAGCCACAGTGCGCAGGCAACCGCGCAGAGCATCAACGCTCGGGACAGCGCGCGCGTCATCGGCTGATAGCGACGGGAGCGGGAGGCGGCGCGATCGGGCGCGCAGGATCAGCGCGCGGTGCGAGCGGCAGCCGCACCGTGAAGGTGCTGCCGCGATTGGTCCCGTCACTGGATGCTTCGATGCTGCCGCCATGGACATGGACGATGTACTGGGCGATCGAGAGTCCCAGGCCAGTGCCGCCGTGCGCGCGCGACCGCGCCTTGTCCGCGCGATAGAAGCGTTCGAAGAGGTGCGGCAGGTCGGCCGAGGAGATGCCGATCCCAGAATCGGAAACTGTCAGGTTCGCCATGGCAATCGAGCTGCCCGAATCACGAGCATTTCGAGAACGAACGGTCGTACCGCGCTGTTGCAGAGCCGTGATGCCCTGGACGCGGACGTCGACTCGTCCCCCGGCGGGTGTGTAACGAATGGCATTCTCGACCAGGTTCGTGACCAGTTGCTTCAGGCGATCGCGGTCGCCGAGGACGACGCAGCGGCTGTCGCACGCGACGCTCAGGTTGTGCGCCGCCGCGCGCGGCCGCGCCTGCTCGACCACTTCGGTGGCCAGCTCACCCAGGTCGACGCGCTCGCGTTGAAAACTGGCGACCTCGCCGGTGTCCGCCCGCGCCAGCAAAAGCAGGTCGGCGACCAGCCGTCCCATCCGCGCCGCTTCTTCTTCGGCCTCCACGATCGCCTCGGCGCGAGTCGAGTCGGGGATGTTCTGACGCCGCAGGAGCGCCAGGTTGCCGCGAATGATCGTGATCGGGTTGCGCAGCTCGTGCGACGTGTCGGCGAGCAGACGGCGCTGCGACTCGAGCATGTGCTCGAGACGCGCGATCATGTCGTTGAACGTGGCCGCCAGAAAGAACAGCTCGTCGCCATGCCCAAAGCGCGGCGGGCTGACGTGGATGCGCTGTCGGTAGTCGCCTGTCGCGGCGATGTGGCGTGCTGTGTCAGTGATCCGAAACACCGGACTGAGCGCCGCGCGCGTCAGCAGCCAACCGACCACCACGGCCAGCAGCAGCGCGCCCGCGTCGGCGGCCAGCAACAGGCGTGAAACGGCCGACATGGTGTTTTCCAGGGGCGACAGCGACTCGGCCACCTGCACGGCGCCGACCACCTCGTCGGTGCCCTCCAGGTGCAGCGGCTGCGTCAGCAGCCGAACGCGGGCGTTGTTCTGCACCGGCACGGTGTCGAAGATGGGCCGATCTTCCTGGATCGCCTCCTGGCTGCTGGTCGGCACGGGCAGTTGCTCGCCGACCAGATTGGGCGGCGTGGCGATGACCGCCGCCTTCTGGTTCAGTAGCTGGACGTACACACCCGTGCCGACAAACTCACTCAGCGTCGACTGCAGCTGCACGCCGGGTGCGACGTCCTCGGGCTGCAGCAAGTTGCCGATGCTGGGCCCGACCTCACGGCGCAATTGCTCGGCGCGCAGCGTCAGACGCTCGTCAAGGCTGCTGGCCAGGCTTTGCTGGAGCGTGAAATACACGAGGCCGCTGAAGGCCAGCAACGTCACCGCCAGCAGCGCGCCGTACCACAGCGTCAGGCGCGTCCGCAGAGACACACCGAGACGCAGCATGCGCTTCATGACCGAAGGGCGTACCCCGCGCCGCGCACAGTCTGGATCAGACGTGTCCGCCCGCCTGATTCCAGCTTGTCGCGCAAGTATTTGATGCGCACGTCGACCAGGTTCGAATCGCCGAGGTAGTCGAACCCCCAGACCGCCTGGAGGATCTGCTCGCGCGTCAGCACCTGGCGCGGGTAGCGCAGGAACAGCTCCAGCAGGTCGTATTCGCGCGCCGTGAGCTCGAGCGCCTCGTCACCCCGGCGCGCCTCGCGCTCGCTCGGGACCAGCTCCACGTCCTGAAAGCGCAGGAGCTCGACCTGACGAGGCTGCGCTCGACGTAACACGGCCCGCACGCGCGCCATCAGCTCGTCATTCTCGAACGGCTTGACCACGTAGTCGTCGGCGCCGCAATCCAGGCCCGAGACTTTGTCGGCGCCCGCGTCTCGGGCCGTCAGCATCAGGATCGGGATCAGGCTCTCGCGGCGCGCCGCGCGACACACGTCGAAGCCATCGAGGTCTGGCATCATGACGTCGAGGATCATCAGATCGATCGACTCACTGCGCAGGATCTCGAGCGCCGCGCGGCCATCGCCTGCCAGGATCACTCCGTAGCCATCCGCCTCGAGGACGCGGCGCATCATGCTCAGCATGTGAGGCTCGTCGTCCACGACCAGGACGCGGGTGGTGCGCTCGGCTTTTTCGGCCAGCGGGAGTGAGGCCAGCGACACGACAGCCCTGATCATACGGTTTACCCCGTCACCGCCTCGGCGGAGGCGGGGCTCAGCTCTGTTCGAAGGCGTTCGTCAGGTCTGTCGTAGGCAGGTCGTTCGGGCGGCACAGCCAGCGCGTCCCGCCCTTGCAGTATTGCGAGTAGAACTTGCTGCCACTGGCCTGCTGCTGGAGATCCGACGGCAGGTTCGGCGCGTTCGGACCCAGCATGATCTGCTTCTGGTAGTCGGCCAGCAGTAGCGGCTCCGTGCCGATGCCCGCCCGATAGTGCAGGATCACGCGCTGGAAGCGCTGATAGATGAAGTTGGAATTACTCGGGTCCGGCTGCGGGTGAGAGATGGGCGCGCCCAGCACTTCCAGGGCGCCGTCCTTCATGTACGTCTGCCAGAAGTTCACCGGTTGTCCCATGAACGTGTCGGGTGTGACGGACTGAATGAAGGGCATGATCGTGGTGGAGTAATTCGGGCTGCCCACCGCGGGCGTCTGCTGCTTAAGTTGATCGTCCGGTGACGGGAACACGCTGCCGTTGACGCGCGTGTACGGGAAGATCTCGGGGTCCAGCAGATTGATGAGCGCCGTCTGCTGGCCAGGGCACGTTTGAATGATCAGTCGCTGGTACATCTGGACGGGGCAGCCGAGGAACGTGAACACGCGTGAGATGGGGAAGCCGAACGTGTCGACCCCGCCACGCGAGTTGAAGTACGAGACCATCTGATCGTCGACCCGGAAGCCCGTCTGGGCGTAATACTGCGTGTCGTGCGCCACCGGCGCCGCCGTCGGGACAGGCGCCGGAGTGGATGTCGGCCCGGCCGTCGGCGTGCCGGTCCCCCCGGCAGTTGGGGTCACCGTCGCCGGTGGAGGGGTGAACGGGTTGATCGATCCGCCGTAGGCCAGCACGTTGGCGCCGTTGTTCCCCAGGCTGAAGTAGACCCACTGCGCATTCGGGAAATTGACGTGGCGCGAGATCGTATTCCCATTGCGCACCTGACTGCCGCCTTGCTGGGTGGGTCCCAGGTTGTTGACGTCGGTCCCGGTGTACACGTTGAGGTCGGCGTTGTCGGCACTCGGAGCCAGCGTGATGTTGATCGTCATGTCGGCGCCCGGATTGCCGTAGTACGCGCGGAACCACACGGCCTGGCCTGAGGCGATCGTGCCGGAGAATTCGCCGTTGTTGCTCTGAATCCAGATGGCGCTGGCGGCGTTGCCCGCCACTGGACCAGCGGTGGGCGTGGCCTGCGGCGTCGCCGGATTGCTGGCGGAGGTGGGCGTCGGCGTCGCGATGGTGGAGGTTGGACTCAGCGTGCCGACGAAGCTCACGGAGCGGTCCGGATGGTCGTTTTCAACTTTGATGAATACGTTGCGCGGTCCACCAGAGTCGCTGTACGAGATCGTCCGCGTGTTGGCGTTGAGTGACGACGTGGCGCCGTTCTGGCTGGGATTGTTGGGATCGCCCGTGAAGTAGAACAGGTCGAGACGGGTCGAGTCGCTCGGCTCGAAGCTCAGCGTGGTCGTGACCTGCTGGCCGCCACCGATGTAGTTGAACTTGTACCAGAGGCTCTGGCTGGCCGGGGTGGTCCCGGCGAAGCGGCCGTCGGCGCCGATGGGGATTGCGTCGGCGGCGCTGGAGCCACTCTGCGCCTGGGCGCTCGGCATCACGCCGATCAACAGCGCCCCGATGAGCACGACGACCACCCATGGGACGAGCCGTCGAACCACGGGCGAGGACCTCGCCCTCTCGAAGAGATCAGAGCGCATCAGTGCCCTCCCCAATGCAGTTGGAGAACGAGTTGCGTCATCAGGCAGTTACTGAACTCAGTAAACCGTAATCGAGACGTAAGAGACACGTTTGTGACGCGCATGACGCCGGTTGTAACGCGGCTGTTATCTCAGATCGTTAGGCTCGACCGGGTGACACTCGGACGGACTTACCGATTCGAATGAACCCGTTGCGAATCAGACCGGCCGTCGGCGAGCAAGAGCCGCGATTAGACGAGCAACGCGTGCGCGAGTTCGTCGATTCGGGCGCGGGCATCTCCGAGTCGGCGCACTCGTTGGCCGACAAGCTGGGCATCAGCCAGCGGCGCTGCCGGTTCATCCTGGAGGGACTGGTCAAGGAAGGCATCGTCGAGCGACGCGAGTTCGCGGACATGCCGCCGATGTATCTTCGCTTTCCCAGTCGCTAAGATCCCGATGCATGGGCGAGGTGGTGTGCCGACGCTGCGGCCAGACCAGACCAGCGTTGGCGCAG
The DNA here is from genome assembly GCA_019247515.1 of Chloroflexota bacterium. Classification (GTDB taxonomy): domain Bacteria; phylum Chloroflexota; class UBA6077; order UBA6077; family CF-72; genus CF-72. The sequence goes on from JAFAOS010000341.1 coordinate 6,243, forward strand.
GCTCCCCTGCCTGGCAAGTGGGGACCGGTCATCGAGGCCCAGACGTGTGCTGATTGCTGGCAGGCCTGGGTCGAAGAGCAGACCCGACTGATCAACCACGAGCGCCTGCTGCCTTCCGAGCCCGAGCATCGGAAGGTGCTGTACGAGCGCATGGCGGCCTTTCTCTTGTTAGACCTCGAAGGCGCGTAGGGGTCGGTGCGGGCGGCGCGTCTCCTCTGCGCGCTGCTGCTTGTCGCAACGGCCTGCCAGACCGCGCCACCCCCGGTGGCCACGTCGCCGGCCACTCCCTCGCCAGTGGCGGTCACGCCCACACCCGTACCGACGGCGCGACCCGCCAACTCCCCGACTTCCGCTCCGCGGCTGCCGGTGACCCCGCTGCCGCTGCAGACGCCCAATCCTGGCGGACTCGATCCTCGATTCGGCATTGCCGAGGGTTTTCGCGACCCCAGCGTCATGGCCGACATCGGCGCTGGTTGGGAACGCGTCGTGCTGTCCTGGGCCGATATCCAGCCTGACGGACCGGACGACTTCACGTGGCTGGGCCGCACCTTGCCACCCCAGGCGCTGGCGGGTGAGTTGAATCGCGGGGTGAAGATGGCCGGTCTGCTGCAGTTCACGCCGGCCTGGGCAGCCACCAATGCCGACGACGCCGGGCGTTCCGTCCCCCAGAACCTCGATTTGCCCGACGACGATCCGCGCAATTACTGGGGCCGCTTCGTGTACGAAACCGTGCGCTACTACACCGGGCGTATCGACGAGTGGATTGTCTGGAACGAGCCCGAATTCCAGCCTGGCGACGCTGCCGGCCAGGGCTCGTCGACCTGGCTGGGCACCGACCAGCAGTTCGCGCGGCTGATGGAGGTCGCCTACCGGGCCGCGAAACGCGCCAATCCGCGCGCGGTTGTGGCGTTTCCAGGCACGTCCTACTGGGTGGACAAAAACAGCGGCCGGCCGCAGTTCTACGAGCGCTTCCTCAAGCTGGAGTCCAGCAATCCGGACGCGGCCGCCAATCACGATTTCCACGACGCGGTGCCGCTCAATCTGTACCGCGCTCCGGATGACCTGGTACGGGTCCACCAGGAGTTTGACGACATTCAGAAGCGGTACAACGTCACCGATACGCCCGTCTGGCTGCTCGAATTGAATGCCATGCCGACCGACGACATGTCCATTCCATGCGCCGATATCCATGCCCGCAATCCGATTCAGACGACGCAGGCTCAGCAGGCGGCATTCGCCGTGCAGGCCTTCGCGCTCGCGGCGGCGGTCGGGTATACCCGCATCGGCTTTTATCAGATGGTGGACGACAACCCGTGCATCCAGTCGGCGGTCTGGGGGATCACCCGCGACGACGGCAGCATTCGACCGGTGGCGGCCACCCTGCGCACCGCGGTCCACAGCTTCTCGGGTTTTCTCCGCGCGCGCTTCATGCCGCTGGTCAGGTCGCCGGCGACCTGGTCGGCGTGGCCGCTCGACCCGAGCTCCTATACACCGAACTGGCAGATCTATGAGGTGGTGTTCGACATGCCCAATCAGCGGCGGGTCACGGTGCTGTGGAACGGCGACGGTCGGCAGCTCGCCGCGCGCGTGCCGCGTCAGGTGGACCAGGCGCAAGTCATGGACATGCAGGGCAACCCGGTCGCCGGTCCAACGCGGGTGGGTCAGGACTGGAGCGTCAGCCTGCCCCCGGCGACCGCCCACTTCCCGGGCGATCCGAATGGCTACTACTTTATCGGCGGCGACCCGATGCTGCTGATCGAAGACAACGTGCCCGACGGCGCGCCCGCCGCGGCGCCACACCTGTGATGCGCACTCCCTCTCCCTCTGGGAGAGGGCCGGGGTGAGGGCTAAGCCGGTAACTCGATCCGCACCGACATGCCGCCCAGCGGCGATCTCTCGGCCCAGATGCGCCCCTTGTGCGCCTGCACCAGTCCCCGAGCGATAGCCAACCCCAGGCCCGCACCGCCGCCGGCGGGAGCCTCGCGCCGACGGGATGGCTCGCCCCGATAAAAGCGATCGAATATGCGCTCCAGCTCGTCGTCGGGCACGCCCGGGCCGCTGTCGTCCACGCTCATCCGCGCCGCGCCGACGTGCATCGCCGCCGCCACGCGCACCAGGCCGCCGCGCGGCGAGTTGCGCAGCGCGTTGTCGAGCAGATTGCGCAGGACGCGTTGCAGTCGCTCGGGATCCGCCTGGACGCGTATCGATTCGACCGCATCGGGCACGGCTTCCTCCAGCCGAATGCCGCCTTCAGCCGCTGGCGCCTGGTACGCGGCTACCGTTTCGGCGACGAGCTCGGCGATGTCGATTGGCAGGCACTGCAGCCGCAGCGCGCCGCTGTCGATCTGGCTCAGCTCGAACAGGTCGTCGATCAGTCTGCTCAGGTGTTGGGTCTCTTGCAGGATGAGCCCGAGGTAGCGCTGCACGTCCGCCGGCTCGTTGACGACGTTGTCGGCCAGCGCTTCGACCATGGCCCGCGTCGTGGCCAGCGGTGTGCGCAGGTCGTGCGAGACGGCGGTGATCAGCTCGCGGCGGCCGGCCTCCAGCGCGCGCTCGCGACCGAACGCCTGCTCCAGCTGCTCGGCCATGGCGTCGAAGGCCGCCGCGAGGCGACCGATCTCGTCGCGGCCGTGGGCCCCGACGCGCACCGACAGGTCGCCCTCGGCGAGCTGGTTGGCCGCCGCCGACAACGCTTCGATCTGGTTGGTCAATACTCCCGCGACGGCGTAGGCGAACGCCACCGAAATAACGCCGGCGAACACCAGGAGCAGCAGCAGCAGGCCGAGATCGTGCGGGCTGAGGAACATGAGCGCTGAGGTGGTCACGATGTTGACCAGGGCGACGAGCAGGCCGACGCCGAAAGCCAGGGCCAGGCGGCGGCGGACGCTGCCGATGCGGCCGCCCGCCCAGCGGATGACCAGCGCGCCGAGCGCCAGCGACAGGACCGCCGAGACCGTGAGGAACCAGGCCAGCAGCTCGAGGTCGTGCTGCGGCGCACCCAGCAGGTGGTCGGCCGCCATCAACGCGAGGGCAATGGCCACGACCAGCGTGGCCGCCAGCGCCAGCCACATCGGCGTATAGGGCGAATGTGGGCGCGGTCGCGTCAAAGGTTGGGAGGTGGTCACGCCGAGGGGTCGAACTTGTAACCGGTGCCCCATACGACTTTGAGGTGGCTCGGCCGGCTCGGATCGCGCTCGATCTTCTCGCGCAGCCGCCGGATGTGGACGGTGACCGTCGCCGGGCCCCCAGCGAAGTCAGTGTCCCACACCGAATCGAGCAGGTCGTCGCGACTGAACACCTCGCCCGCGTGGGCCATCAGAAAGTGCAGCAGGTCGAACTCTTTGGCCGTCAACACCACCGGCTGGCCGTGCACGCGAACTCCACGCTCGACGGGGTCCAGCTCGACCTCGCCACCTCGCAGGCGCCCATCGGCAGGCGGCTCAGTGTCGAGCCGCACGCGCCTGAGGTGGGCTTTGACCCGCGCCACGACCTCGGCCGGGCTGAAGGGCTTGACCACGTAGTCGTCGGCGCCGATGCCGAGCCCGCCAATGCGGTCGGCTTCCTGGTCGCGCGCGGTGAGCAGGATGATCGGCGCGGTCACGTGCGACTCGCGCAGGCGGCGGCACACCTCGAGGCCGTCGAGTCCGGGCAGCATGACGTCCAGGACGATTGCTTGCGGCGCCTGCGAGTGATCGAGCGCCGCGGCCAGACCCTCCGGCCCGGTGCTGGCCGAGACCACGGCGAAACCGTCGCGTCGGAGATAGCGACCGACGACCTCGGCGACGATTGGCTCGTCGTCGACGACCAGCACCAGCGGCTTTGGCGCACCCAGCGACACGGCGCTCAGAGTCTACGACCGGCCCAGGTTCGCAACCCTAACAACTCTTTCCGTGCACCCGCCTCCAAACTTGACAGGGCGACCGTTTCTCCACTGTGAGACACTTCACACCCGCGCGGTGATCTGGCTCACTGTCCCACGCGTAGACCGCGTCTAAGGTGGGACACACCGAATTGGAGACCCGACCCGTGATGCCGCCGATCCAGACCCCTTGCGAAACTGAGACCTACCCGTTCAGCCCGAGTGAGCTGCAAAGACTCGCCGTGTACCGCGCCGCCGTCGCCGCACACTTCTACACCGACCAGTGCGACCCGATCGACCCCGCGGAGTGGAGGCGCTCCTTCGACAAGGTGACCGCCCTGCCGAGCCAGCCCAGCGCTAACTGATCTCCCACGTGGCCAGCCGACGCACTGCCAGCCGGGACGCGAGCAAAATCGCCGCGACCGACAGCAGCGCCAGCGCGGGTAAGCCAACGTCGATTACCGGCGCCACGTTCAGCATGAGCCTGGGTGGCAAGCTGAACAGATTGCGCAGCACCCACCAAGCCACCACGCCGGTGTTGGTCGCAAAAAAGAAGATCGACAGACACGCCGTCAGGATCGTGCCCAGGCAGCCGACGCGTCGTTGCGGGTTGTCGCTTTCGAAGTCAGCCGTCAGCGCCGCGCCGGCCACCGCCGCGAGCGTCGCGCCGACTGCCAGCCACGTCGCGGCGATGAGCGCGGCGGCCATCTCCACCGGCTGGCCGTCGTGGGTCAGTCCCAGGGTTAGAGTCGCGGTCCACGTTACGAGCAGCACCAGGGCCAGTCCGCCGCACAGCTTGGCGACCAGCACCCGCCCCATGCCGAGGGGCGCGGCGCGCAGCAGTGCCAGATTGCGGCCCTCGTAAGCAAGCGTCGAGCCACCCTGCTGGCTGCCGACCAGAAACGCCAGATAGGGCACCGGCAGCATGCCAAACCAGAACCGCATCAGATGCGCCGAGCGGGCTAACGGGTCGCCCGCGAAGAGCAGCATCGCCGGCAGCCCCAGCGCGATCAGGCTGACCAGGGTGCCGGTCCGCCAGCGCGGGTCGCGGATCACGGTGTGCCAGTCCTTGAGCAGGATGCCCACGACCGGGCTACGTGGCAGCGATTCGACCGGCAGCCGCAACCCGACGCGCCTTCTCGTCGAGGACCGCCCGGCGGGCGAGAAGCGCGCTCGCTCCCAGCCGCCTTGAAACAACGCGTTGAACGCGACTTGCAGTCCCGCGAACAGCACCACGGTGAGGGCCACCAGCAAGACCGCGGACAACGGCGCGGCATCGTCGGCGAGCAGAACGTGGGCCGCCCAGGTGGTCGGCGCCCAGGTCGGTGGGTCGCCAAAACCGCGCAGCTGGTCGGTGACTGCCGACACGCCTTCCTGATTGAGCACGAGCGACACCCGATTGCGGCCGAAGCCGAGCGCCGGCACGCCCAGCACGCCGACCGGCAGAAACAGCAGAATCGCCAGCAATCGACTCAGGCCCAGGATCGATTCGCCGAACCGCACGCGGCTCAGCCCCAGCGTGAGAATGGCTCCGCTGGCAGTCGCCGCGAGGGTGACCACCAGGCCGATTACGATGGCAGACAGGAAGTACGTGGGCGGCAGGTTCAGGCTACGGCCAAACCCGTACAGCGCCGCGCACTGAAAAAGGATGACGTGGAGCGAATCGCGCCAGATCTCCAGGATCTTCAGGCCGAACAAACTTGGCGCCGGGACCGGCGTGGCCATCAGCAGCTCGAGGTCACCCGCCAGGAACAGGTGATGGAACGCGCTGCTCAAGCTGGTGACCAGCGTCAGCACGGTGACGCCCACCAGGATGACTGGTAGCGCCTGGACGGCGACCCGCGGATCGGTCTGCGCCACACGTTCGACCAGCAAGCCCGTGTTCAGGCCGGCCAGGACCACGAAACCGAAGGTCAGCACGAAGGCAATCGTGGCGCCGACCAGGTTGCGGATGCGCTGCGGCCCGCGTGTGGCGCGGTTCCAGAACAATTGCGCCCGCTGGCGCAGCAGGACGCGGATCATGGCGCGTCGCGAAGATAGGCCGCCAGCGCGCGCTCCTCATTGCCGCCGGTGAGCTGCAGGAACACGTCCTCCAGTGAGTACGCTTCCCGCCGCGCTTGCTGCCGCAGCTCGTCCAGCGTGCCGGTGGCGATGACCTGCCCGTGGTCGATGATGCCGACGCGCGTGCACAACTGCTCGGCGATCTCCAGGACGTGAGTGGACAGGAAGACCGTGTGTCCGCGCCGCACCAGGCCGACCAGCAGGTCCTTCACCAGCCGCGCCGAGCGCGGATCGAGGCCCGAGGTTGGCTCGTCCAGAAAGAGCACCGGCGGCTCGTGCAGCAGCGCGCCGGCCAGGGCGAGCTTCTGCCGCATGCCATGCGAGTACGTCTCGACCAGGTCGTTACCTTTTTCGTCGAGCTCGAACAGATTGAGGAGGCGGGCCGCGCGCTGGCGGGCAACCGCGGGCTCGACCTGATACAGGCCGCCCATGAAGGCCAGGAACTCGCGTCCGGTGAGCTTCGGGTACAGGTATGGTGACTCGGCCAGATAGCCGACGCGGCGCTTGACCTCGCGCGGCTCGCTGAGCACGTCGAAGCCGGCGACGAGGGCGCTTCCGCTGCTCGGTCGCACCAGGCCGCTCAGTATGCGAATGGTGGTGGTTTTGCCGGCGCCGTTGGGCCCCAGGAAGCCGAAGACCTGG
>JAFAOS010000550.1 GCA_019247515.1 Chloroflexota bacterium
CAACAATCCGCCCGTCGCTCAGGTGCAGAGCTACTCCGCCCAGGCCAACATGACCATCTCGATTCCGGCGGCCACTGGCTTACTGAACGGTGCTACAGACGCGGATCTGGGCGACGGTGGCTACACCCAGATACTCACCGTGGGCACAGTCAGCGCCACTTCTCCGGCAGGCGGAACGATCAGCAACGTCAACACCTCCACTGGTGCATTCGACTTCGATCCGCCGCCGGGCGTGACAGGCAACGTCACCTTCACCTACACGATTTGCGATAACGGCAATCCACTGCCGTCCTTGTGCAGCCCACCGACGCTGGTAACAGTCAACGTCGCGGGTCCGGTGATCTGGTTCGTCAACACGAGCGCACCGGCGGGCGGGACTGGCCGGCTGTCCGCTCCGTTCAACACGCTGGCGGCCGCGGGTACCGCAATCGGCTCCAATACCGGCCAGCGCGTCTTCCTGTACGCCGGCACCTACACCACCGGCCGCGCGCTCAACACGGGCGAGTGGCTGATCGGCCAGGGTGTGATCGGGTTCGCGAACTTCGACGCGGTGATGGGCATCTCGCCTCCCAGCGGCACCATCGCGCGACCGAGCGTCGGATCCGGTACCGCCACCGTGCAGGGGACAGTGACCCTCAACACGAACGCCACCGTCGAGGGGCTGGCGATCTCGACCGGCACCGCCACGGGGCTGACCGACCCTGCAAGCGCCATTACCGGGGTGAGCGTGAACCAGACGTCCGTGACGACGACGACGGGGACTGCGGTCTCGCTCTCGGATACGGCCGGGACGATCTCACTCGCGAGCGTCTCGTCGAACGGCGCGACGCCCGGCATTACGCTCACGAACACGACCGGGAGCTTTACCGTGACCGGCGACGGGACTACGGCGGGGTCTGGTGGAACCATCCAGAGCTCGAGCACGACCGCGAAGGCGGGCATCGTCTTAAGCAACGCTGCCTCGGTCAGTCTCAACTGGATGATCATCAAAAACAACCCCACCGAGGGGATCAACGGCTCGCAGGTGAATGGTTTCACGCTGGCCAACTCTACGGTTTCGGGCAACGGAACTCCGGCCAACGTCTCCGCAAACAACAACGATGGTCTCGACTTCTCGCCGGGTAGTGGGACCGGCTCGCCTAACGGGCTGACGGGAACCGCCACGATCTCGAACTCTACGATCACGGGCTCCGCCGATAATAACGTGACCATCAGTGATACCAGCGGGAGCCTGAACTTGACGGTCACCAATAGCACGATCAGCAACAACAGCACCACCAACGGCAATGACGGGATACACGTCGACGCTAACGACAGCGCGAGCGCGACCGTGAGCATCACTGGCACGACGTTCACCAACAACCGCGGCGACCACTTCCAGTTCTCGACAGGCGCCATCAATACCAGCGCCGCCACCGGCACCAACAGCGTCACATTCTCCAGCAACACACTGAACACCACAGGCCCGGGCGTCCTCGGAGGTGGCGTGACGATCAGCCCGGGCGGCAACGCTCACACGTCGATCACAATCGACAACAACACCATCACTGGTGCCGTCGACAACGGCATTGGCGTCGACGCCAACGGTGGTACCGGGACCCTGTCGGGCACGATTCACGGCAACACGATCGGAACACCCAGCGTGGCGGGCTCCGGCTCCAAGGGCAACGACATTGGCATCTTCGCCGAGGACTCGGTCACCGAAACGCTGGCGATCACCGGCAACAACCTCTATCACTACGCCAACTTCGCCGGGCTCTACTACATCGACCGCCAGGGGAACCCGACCATGAACCTGACGATCACCGGCAACACGCTCGCCGACCCGGACGGTACCGCCACCCAAGGCGGGGCCTGGGGAATCCTCGGTGAGGGCGGCGCGCTCACCACGGACAACGGCACGGTATGCGCGGCCATCACCGGCAACTCGCTCACCGGATCGGGCCAGACGAGTCTGGGAAGCAACGACGTTGAGCTCGACCAGGCGGGCCTGGTCACGTACAAGCTTCCGGGGTACACCGGCGGTCAGTACGACACCAATGCGGTCCAAAGCTTCGTGTCGGGCAACAACAATAGCGGCGGCACGCCTAATGTTCTCGCCACCACCACCAACACCGGTCCGGGGTTCACTGGCGGCTCGAGCTGTCCGACACCACCGTAGGCTCGATTCGATGAGCCGCTGCTCGGCAACAGTTGCTCGCGACATACTTCGCAACTGGCCCTCTCTCTGATCGTTGGGCGCGTCGATGAGTACGGCGCAGACCCCCGGTTCCGACTCACTCCGCTCGGCGGCGGTGCTTACGGCTTGTCACTCTACCGCCGCAAACGGTGGGAGCCATTGCCCTTCGAAGGCACCCTCGAAGAACTCGCTGACACGATGAAGCACGAGGTCGGCGCCTGGGCCGACGACTGGTCCTGATCTCAATCAGTCCGTTTGGTCACGCTCGTCGTCGACAGGTATCGAAACTTACGGGACGGAGCACTTAGGGAGTCAGGCATGGGTGTTGTGGGCACCACGTGTGGCAGGGCACGGCGTGGGATCAACGCATCACTGTTCCTGTCTCTGTCAATCGTTGCCGGGATGCTGTGCGGGGCGCTTGGTCCATCAGTTCCCGTTACCGTCGCGGCGGCTCCGTCGACTGCGTGCATTAGCGCGCAGAATCAACTCGCCGTAGACGACGCGGCCTTGCAAGCTGCCGAGCAAGCGGCTGACCAGGCTGATTCTGCACTGGGTCCAGCCAGGGCGCTCGTCCAGGACATGGTGGCACAGCACGAAAGTTTCCGCGCCCAACCGGACGATCTGCTCGCTGTTGCCAACGCACAGCGGGCAACCGCTAACGATCAACTGAAGGTAATTAACGACTACAACACTCTGCTCCAGAGCTTCAGCAACGATCAGGCGGCGATGGAGATCCTGGAAAACGCACTCGTGCAGGACACGATCAGCCAGATCAACGGCACAAGTGAAGAGCAGCGTGCGGCGCAGGATATCCAGGACAGAATCGCGACACTGAATGGCTATGTGGGGGATGCCAAGAAAGACCTGGGTATTGCCAAGCTTGCCGCGAGCGTGGCTGGTGCCAATTCGCTCGTACGCTCGCTGGCGGCTGCAAAACAGGCCACCATCGTCTTGAGCAAGGCGTTGAGCAGCGCTAGCGATCTGATTTATGTCTTGAGAGTCGCGGTTCCAATCCTCAAGATAGGTTCGTACGCTACGCTCATCGCGTACGCCGTAAGCGCGGAATTATGGAATGCGTACGAGATCAATGAACTCGAAGCTGACTACCAGGCAGCGGTAACGGGCCTCTTCTCGCAAAAAGAGACCCTGCGTCAGTTGGATGTTCTCATCAATCACACGGCATATGCAGAGGCACATCAAAACGACGACCTCGCCAACGCCAGAGGGGCCCTCGCGCAGGCAGAAGCCCAGGCGCAATACGACGCCTTGCATGCCAAACTCACGCAGGCACAGACCGCCGACAACGACGCGTGGGTCAACGAGAAGCAAGCCTGCAACCAGCCGCCGAAGGGAGCTACCGGTACCAGCCACGGCGATACCCACCTGAGCACGTTCGATCAGAACTTCTACGACCTCCAGCAGGTTGGGGAGTTCGTGCTCGCACGGTCCAATGCGGACGACTTTCAGGTGCAGGTTCGACAGCAACCATGGGGAAACTCGTGCACGGTCTCCGTCAACACCGCAGCCGCCTTCAATGTCGCCGGCGATCGCGTCAGCGTCTATCTGGCCAACCCTGGCGTTCAGACACTCGTCAACGACCACGCGGTTAGTCTTTCCAACACCGCACCCCTGGCGCTGCCCGGCGGCGGGCTCCGTGATTGCGAACCCGGCCGCAGGCGAGGAAACCGTTACCTGGCCAACTGGCTCGTCGGTCATCGTCAATTACGGCGGAGTGAGCTATCTCAATCTGGTGGTCAGCCTCGACCAGTCCGAGCAGGACCATGTAAGCGGCTTGTTGGGCAGCAACGACGCCAATCGCGCCGACGACTTCACGACCTCTGGCGGCCAGGTGTTGCCTGACCCGCCGACGATCCAGCAGCTCTACGGCGACTTTGGAAATAGTTGGCGCATTAGCCAGGCGCAGTCGCTTTTCACGTATCAGAACGGACAGAGCACGGCCACGTTTGCGGACTCGGCCTTTCCCTGCGCGTTTGTCACCGCGGGCTCGCTGCCACCAGACACCATCAGCAGCGCAACCGGCACCTGCAATACGGTTGGCATCGTGAGCGAGCCCTTCCTGGGTGCCTGCATTCTGGATGTCGGCGTAACGGGGAACCAGAACTTCGCGGTTGGTGACGCGGCGATGCAAACGTTCGAGAGCACATCATGGAGCGGCGGCGGCGGCTCGCCACCAACAGCCACCAACAGCCAGCCGAGTTTGACGCCCACACCGACCACCACACCGACCGCGACAGCCCTGGCCACGGTTACTGCAAGGCCTAGCCCCACAACAACCGCGACGTTGACGCCAACGCCGGGGCGACGAACACGCCGACTCCAACACCGCTGCCGACCACATCTGTTGCCTGCACACCCAACCCGACCCCAACCCCCGGCACAGGGCCGACCACGCATACCTTGATCCACTACTGTGGTGACACGTACAAGTATCAGGTCGTGCCGTTCGATGGGATCCAGGGCTTCCAGGCACCGACTTTTGATGACAGCGCGTGGTCGACTGGGGTCGCGGGCTTCGGTAACAACCTCGGTTGTCCGCTTACCGCGCAGACTTTCTGGCCGGGTAACGACGATCTGCTCCTGCGTCGGCAGTTCACGCTTCCCCTTGGCGCGACCAATCTCAGAGTCAGCGTCGCCATCGACAACGATATTCAGCTCTTCCTGAACGGCACTGACATCTCCCGCGGCTTGATTGATCACGGCGGCTGCGCGACTCGCGATAGCTTCGTGTTCACCGCGCCAGATTCTGTCCTCCTGCCAGGCGCCACGAATCTGCTGGCTGTCCGTGCGCGCGACACAGGCGATGTGAGCTACGTGGACCTGGAAGTGCTGGTCGATACGCCGTGAGCCAATACTGGCCCGTGTAACGCACAGCCCCAGTGACAGATTACCGTCGCAGTGTGGTGCGTTCGAGTGACTCCGGTAGGCATAGACCTGACGGTCGACACCAATCGAGCGCGCGTAGGAAACGCAATCGCACGCGGCGAGCGTAGGCTACGTCAATATTCAGCCAAGAACTACGATAAAATTGGCTCTCCCGGCGTTTTGGTGAAGCGCCTGGCAAGGCTCTTCCGGTCTGAGCCTGATCGCGCTAGCGTGGCCATCGAGGAAGGAGTCGATGGCACAATCCCCTGGAGCAGAGTCTGAGCATTGGCAGATCGTGCTGGTGGTCGTCGAACACGACGGCAGCCTGGTCCTGATTGCCGAGCCGACACGCCGAGCCGTTCCCTGCCCGGAGTGTGGCCAACTCAGTGAACGC
>JAFAOS010000572.1 GCA_019247515.1 Chloroflexota bacterium
ACGACACGACGTATCTGTCGATCATCGTGGCACCGATCATGTTCTACCTGGTGCACTCGGCCACACGCGAGCACCGGCTGAAAACCATCGCCCTGCTGGCCGCGGTCGTCGCGTACTGCATCTACGTCGCGTTCCTGCAGGAGTTCAGTTACATCGTTCTGTTTCTGGGCCTGTACGCGCTGTGGCGTTCTGTCAAAGGCAACCATGAGAGCCTGATCGCGCTAGCGGCGGGCATGACCGCCGGCCTGGTCATCGGTGTGCCGCGGCTGGTGGCGCAGTATCAGACGTTGAGTGACACGCCCCGCATCAGCACCGGAGTGGTCTTCGACGGCGATCTGTTCACACTGCTGCGCTTCTTCTCACGCGACATCTACGGTCGAAGCTATGCGGAGAGTCTGACGGGCTCCAGTGTCAACCTGTATGAAGGCGACCTGCTATTCGTCGCGGCGTTCGCCTCGTTGCTGCTGGTCGCCATTCTGATCGATCGTGGCCGACACGCCCGTACGCCGTGGAACAGCCTGCGCCGAACGGACATCGGATTCCTGCTGGCGTACATCGTCTTCGTGTTCGCCACAATGCACGTCCAGCTCGTGTATCGCGCCGTCAGTCTTCTGTACGCCAATGCTCCGTTTCAGCATTCGCGCATCGGAGTGTCGGCACTGCTGCCGATCGCGTGCCTCTCGGCGTTGTATCTGCGCCGGCGCCACCAACGCCAACTGAACCTGGCGAGCTGGCTCACGATCGCGGTGGCGCTCGCGCTGGTCGTCTCCGCGACAACCTTCGACTACGAATCCTGGCGTGATCCGATCCTCAATGCACTGGGGCAACCTTCAGCGCCATTCATCGCCTGCGACGCCTGTATGAAGCTGAAGCAAACAGGGCAATTCCTGGCAGTCGACGTCATACGCCTCGTGGTCCTGGCGGTGCTCTTCGTGCTGCTCGCCACGAGCTGGCGTTGGCTGCGCTGGTTCTCGGCGGACGGCGTCAGGACCGCACTGGCACTGGCGATCACCTTTCAAGCCGTGTGGGGAGCCAACGCGTGGCTCACCGGCCCGGACACCACGGAGTACGCGACGCCTTTTGATGGCAACAACATGGTTCTGGCGCCACCCGGCGACTTCGCTCATCCAACAGCGGACGAAATGCAGCAGTTGCAGTCCAGGCTGGATAACCGGGAATACAGGTCCATCACAGTCTGCCCACTGGACGTCATCGTCGTCGACTGCAGCAATCCAATGGGAATTCTCTGGAACCTGCGGTTGCTCGACGGGTATCTCAGTGGTGTGCCGCGGCGGCTGGGGGAGCTTCCCTGGCAACCCAACGAGGTCAGCTCCCACCAGATACGCTTCCGACAAGCAACCGACGTGCCATGGCGGCTGATGAGTCTGTTGAACGTCAAGAATGCGATCGTGGTCACTCCGGACCTGTACACCAATGCCGGGTCCCATCTTCCGGACGGTCTGCAGATCGTCGAGAACCCTTCACCGTATGTCTATCCGCGGGCTTATTTTGCGCGCACCGTCGAATCGGTGTCCGAGGCCGAGGATGTCGCCGTGACGCACGATTTCTTTGCCGAGTGCCGACAATGCGACAACCTGCTGGAAGCGCCCAAGCCCGTCGACGAGGTCGAAGGCCCGGTGACGGGTGCCTTCGACGCATCCGGCGATGTGGCGGTCCTGGATGGAGCCGACCGCATCGACCTGACCTTTCCGGCGTCGGCGCATCCGCGCTTCCTGGTCCTGAATGAGCCGTACGCCAGAGGCTGGTCGGCTTCGGCCGACGATCAGGACCTCGCCATCTATCCGACGAACGTGGTCATGCGCGGTGTCCTGGTGCCCACGGGCGCGACCCACGTCACATTCGCCTATCACTCCTTCCTGCAGTTCGCGGGTTGGTACACGCTGGGATTGCTCGGCTTCGCGACGCTCGCCTACCTACTGATCAGCCGGTTCTCGCGACATCGACCACCTCTACCTCTGGGAGAGGTCGCGCGCAGCGCGGGTGAGGGATAGCTGTTGCGCTCGTGCGCGGCCCTCACCCCTTGATAAAGCCTCTCCCAGAGGGAGAGGGAGAGGAGTCACCTTACGGTGCGAACATTTCACTGAGGAGTTCTAACAGCCGCTCCGCAACTGGCGGCTCCAGCCTGCCAAGCTGCCGGACGAGACGGGCCGTGTCGACGGTGCGAATCTGATCCAGTACGACCTGCCCGTCAGTACCACGAAATCTGACATTGACGCGCGTGGGGTACGAGCGGCCATGCGTAGTCATCGGGGCGACAATTACAGTGCGCAGATAGCGGTTCATCTCGTCTGGCGAGACGATGACACACGGTCTCGATTTACGAATCTCACTGCCGAGGGTTGGATCGAGATTAACCTGGTGGACCTCAAACCTGGCAGCGGCTAGTCTTCGGGCCACTCCCACTCCGCTTCATCGAATTCAGTTGGAGTTTCGGGGTCCAGCAATGCATCGTCGTGCGCACCTGACATTTGCTTGAATACCGCATCCCAGCCCTCGCGCGGCGCCGAAGCGGAACGGACCACGAGCGATCCGCTCACAACAGACAGTTCAACCGTATCGCCGAGTTGGCACTCATCGATGATTGACTTTGGGATCCGAATCCCGCGCGAATTCCCAATGCGGACAAGGTTTGCTCGTACTGCCATTTCCATAGCCTCGCGCTCGTAGGCACATTGTAATTACCCGCGCGAGGCGCGGCAAGCGGTCAGCCGCGACTACAAGGGTGATCAGGGCTTGAAAGCGTCACGCCTGTAGAGACAGTTCCGTAGGTGCCGGCCTGCGGGGTCCAGGTGCCGGCCGTTTGAGCCAGCGCCTCCGCGTCGTCAAGTGAGCGCGCCTGGACCTGCTGTGCGGTCCCGGTCACGATGTCTGGCAGCGCATACGTCTTCAGGCCCGTGCTCGCCTCGGGGGTCCACGTCCCCGCGTCGCGCGCATGTTGCTCCGCCTCCTCCAACGACGTCGCGGTGATTTGCTGAGCTCCACCCGTTCGAATATCGGGCAGGATGTACGTTGCCTCGCCGATGACGAATGGTTCGCTGAAATACTCCGCGCCGGCGGTGTTCGACGTCCGGGGCGTGACCGAGACGCGGACGAGGTTTGAGAAACTGATCGGCAGCACAAAGCTCGAAGCGTCATTCGTTTCGGCGATCAAGCATTCATCGAGTCCCGTGGCGTACAGACGCAGACGGGCCGGCGCCTGGGGCAGGTCTTCTTGCTGACGCCATTCGTAGTCCGGTTGTACGACCCACGTCGCGTCGTCGCGGTTGACGCTCACGCGAACACGCGTATCGTCAGCCTGGCCTGGCAGTCCCTGAACCCGCGCAAGGTAGGCCGGATAGGTCCAGTCGAGTCGAAGGATTTGCCAGCCGTTGCGGCCGGTTGGATCGGTCGCAACGACCCTCTCGTGAGGGAAGACCTGGTCCTTACCGGCAAGAGTGACCAGGCCTAGACGTGAACAGTCGAAGCGTGTGCCGGTGAGTCGATCTGCCACGATTTTGAGGTTCAATGGCGTTGCACAGACGAAATAGTCCGGTTTCGCGTACGCGGGGTTGGAACTCGCGTCCGCCACCCACAGGTAGTCATAGTCGCGGGCGACCATGTAGCCGCCGTCCGTGAGATTGACTTCGCCACGTCCCAACGACTGATCGGTATACGCCCATTGACCAGTCTGTGCGGCAACCGGTGCGGGGTAGACGTTGGTGGCGAACGACGCGCCCTGGAACGGCGGTTGGCTCAACTGCGACAGGAAGGCGTAGGTGGTCGGCGGCAGCAGGCCGAGATATTCGCGTTGCAGATTCAGCCAGTAGGCGCCGAAGAGGACCAGCGGCACGGCCGCGCCCAGGGCGAGCAGTGGACGCACGCCCCGCGGCGCCCCCGCCAGTCGCGACACGCGAATCGCGGCGCTACCGAGTACCAGCACGGTGATTGCAATTGCCACGTCGCGGAGGTACACGGCCAGCGGCGCCAGACGCTCCAGGTAGTCGGAGACCACGTAGCCGGGCAGCACCGCGTAGCACACGACATAGGCCAGCGCACCACACATCAAGTACGCCACAAGACGCGTGTGCTCGAGCACCGTCATTGCGCGCAGTACAAGGGCCACCGCCAGACCGACGACGACGAGTCCCATGGCCTGGGCTACCCAGGTCGGCAGCCAGTTGCCGAGCGACACGAGCGGTTGAAGGTCAGGATTGTACATGCTGGCGGAAGTTCGAATGAACAGCGCCGTCAAAAGCAGGAATCCGGTGGCGGCCATCACGCACACCGGCGACAGTGCGGCAAAGTCCAGCCACCGGTGCGTCGCCGCGCGCGTCAGGCACGCGCCTGCCGCGCATGCCGCGGCCAGCGCGACAAGGAACGCGACCGGCACGTTGGCAAACTGCAGACCATCAGCCGCGCGTGAACCAAGCAACGACGCATCGAGCAACACCGCGAAGTAGGCGACCACCAATCCGACTACGAGCGCCGCGCCGTTCAACACGCCTCGGGCACCGATTCCTGTTTGCGACCGCCGCTCGGGGACTCCCACGAGCGGAGCGCGTGAGATGAGCCAACCCAGGCACACCACCAGCAGCAGCAGGCTGAAAAACGGGGTCAGCGGCTGGAGCGTCCATCCGAACTGCTCCGCGACGAAATAGCCGGGGTCGCGCAAGGGGACATTGCTGCCAAGCTGGTGCCAGAACACGACGTGGTGGCTGGCGTAGAAGTCTTGCAACTGTGCGATGAGCTTGTCGCCGGCGCCTGTGCCGGCCAGCGCAGCGTTGCGCGAGCCATACGTCTGAGCCAGGTCAAAGCTGAACGTCGGCCAGCCCAGGTAAGCAATCGATTGTCCGACCAGCAGGGCGATGCTGATGGCACCACCCGCGAACTGGACGGCCCACGCGCTCACCAGCAGTCGCGGCCGCCGCCAGTACATCACCGCGCCGTACACAGCTGCGAACACCGAAACGAAAACGGCGAATGTCAGATCAAAGTAGACCAGGCAGGCTTCCAAAACAAATAGCAACACCAGGTACAGTCGACGTCTTTTCCCGCCGATTCCGTGAACGCACAGCAACGCTCCGAAGAGAAACAGCGCGTGCCAGACGCGGTAACTGTTGACTTGCCACTGGGCGAAGAAGAGATAGTCGGAGCCGAAAACGAGCGCCGCGACCGTGGCGAAAATCGCTCCCGCGACTTTCGAGAAATACGCGTACATCAAGAACATGCCGGCCGCGCCGATCGTAAAAGCCGCAATTAGGATCTGCGCCTGCACGGATCGCGCGCCAAGGGCGTACAGCAGAAACGTGTACACACGGGGGAAGTTTCCGCCGTGCGTGTACACATAGGGGTGCGCCGCCGCGTCCGGACTGAACGACTCGTCGGTCAGACCGAACGAGCCTGCGATGCCGAAGCGGAACATGTTCGAGCCGTGAAAAAACGCGGAAAACGACTCGTTGTTGTCGGTTACATACGGGAGGAAGCTCGAGCTGGCGAGCAACCAGCCGTAGGCCACCACGTACAGCAGCGCGATCCCCAGCAGCGGTCCGAAGTACTTCCAGCGCGCCTTGCGTCGAGCCGAAATGGTGACGTCATCCGCGTCCGAAGGAGCGGTCGGCGGAAAGGACGGGGCGCGGTCAATTACACCCGGTTCCACTGCCCCGAATCTCTTCGCCGACGCCGATTGGCGTGGCATCGTACTGGTCGCCGGCTTTGGTGGCGCTGTGCGGCTCGACTGACGCCCGAATCTGGCCGCTGAAGCCGGGCGGCGCCGTGAACGTCCACGGCCCCGGTCCGTCCCGCTCCTCAACTGCGCACTGACCATCTCGCGCACTTACCAGCAGGACTCTGGTTTGCGTATCCGTCTCCGGGGCCCCGTCTTGCTGGGCGTACTGATAGTCGACCTGAATCAGTTGACTTCCATCCGGCTGCTGAACGCTCGAGAGCCTCACATGCTCGTGAGCGGTCGATTGAGGGTCAGTTGTCAGCGGCTTCAGGTACGGCGCGTAATCCCAGTCGAGCTTGAGAATCGCCCACGTTGGGTGCTGGCCGGCGTCTTGCGCCACCACCTTGTCCTGTATGTAGTTCTGACTGCGTGCTGCAGCCCTGGCCACGACGGCGTCCATGCACGTCCGCGGGGCGCCACCGCCTTCCAGTTGACCGACCAGCCGCTGGAAGTCCTGGTTCACCATGCAGACATAGTAGGCGGGCGTCTGGTACGCGCTGTTCGTATCTCGATCGGCGAACCAGAGGTAGGTGCCCGCGTCACGATCGACCTCGACACCGTGGTCGGTCATGCTGGTATCCCCGGAAGACATCCGCTCATCCATGTAGGCCCAACCTCCCGAGAAGCCGGCGACCGGCACCGCGTACGTGTTCACCGCGAAGGTTGAGCCGGCGAACGGCGCATCCTGGAACGTGCTCAGAAATGCAAAGTGATCTGGCGGAAGCAGGTCCACATACCGTCGCTGGACATTCAGCCAGGTGACGGTCAGCGAACAGAACACGATGCCGGCGACGATGCCGAACGACCATTTCGAGATGAGCGCGCCAGGCGGAGTGGTGGCTGACGCCGCTCTTTCACGTCGGACAATTCGCAGAATCACCGCAACCGGTAGATACACGGCCATCGCAATCAAGACGTCAGAGACAAACACAAAGAGTGGCGCGCTGCGCTGCAGGTAGCCGTCCGTCACGTAGCCCGGCAGCGCCAGATACGTCACCACGTATGCGACCGCACCGCTTGCCAGGTACGTCGCGACGCCGGTGAGTTGCAGTCCGGCGGCGTCCGTGAATTGATTGCCGCGCGACGTGGCCATCGACACACAAAAGAAGCACGCGGCCAACAGCATGCCTCGAGCCACCGGCGTCGGAATCCACGCCTCGAGCTGCCCCAGCCAGAGCGCCTGCCAGTCCTGCCGGTACAGGGCGGGCTGGCGCACGATCAGCTGGCTGATGGCAATCAGGAGCGCGCATGCGGCGATCGCTCGCACCACACCAATCGTGGACCAACCCGAGGTCGATCGCGTCAGCACCACACCATAGAGCAGCGTGCACGCCAGCGCACCCAGGACCGAGATACCCAGCGCGCCCACGCTCCAGTCGGGGTCTACTGAAGACGCTCCGAGGAAGGCGAGACTGCCAAGCAGGGCAACCCACACCGCGGTCCAACCCACGAAAACCGCGCCGATAGCTATCGGCGCGGCTCCACGTCCGCGCAGGCGCTCGGAGCTCCAGCCCAACCGTTCCCAGGGTAGTCGGCCGATCAGCCAGCCACCCGAAAGCAACGCCACCAGGAGTGTCAGCAGCGGAGTGACCGTCTGGAACACCCAGACGAACAGCGAACCGACCAGGACGTCAGGCGGTCTGAGAGCCGCGCCGTCGACAATGTTGGGCCAGAACACGATGTGTCGACTGGCGTAGAACTGCACGAGCTGGTCGGAGAGCGAACGCGCATCACCTGCCAGGTTCCTGGTCGTGTAGGTCAGCGACAGGTCGGTCAGCAAGCCGGCCCAACCCATGTAGCCGATCAACTGCACGACCAGTGTTGCGCAACCCGCGAGCGCGCCTGCGACGGGGACACCGCACGCCACCAACAACTGTCGCCTGGACTCACGTGAGCGCCAGCCGCAGTATGCCAGGTACACGGCCAGCGTGAAGACCGCAAACGTGAACTCGAAATAGAACAGCGCCCAGAACATCAGCAAAGCGCAGACCGACCAGAGCTGCTTCCGGTGCGTTCCAGCCGAGAGTGCCAGCACGAGGCAGCCAAAGAGGAAGGCGTAGTGCCAGACCCTGAAGGTGTTGACCAGCCACTGGCCGACCAGGAGATAGTCGGTAATGAAGACTGTCGTCGCAATGAAGGCGAACACTCCGTTGGCCATCTTGTTGAATGCAAGATAGCCCAGGCCGATGGCGAGCAGGCCAACCGTGAACGTGCTCAGGACGATCTGAGCCTGTACGGTCCGGGCGCCCAGCCAGTACAGGAGCAGTATGAACAGACGCGGGAAGTTGCCCTCGTGCGTATAGACATATGGATGCGCCGCCGCGGCCTGGTTCACCGCTTCATCCGCCAGGCCCCAGCTCTGCGCGAGACCAAACGTCGCCAGATTCCGGGCGTGGAACAGGTCAGAAAATGACTCGTTGTTGTCGAAAACGTACGGATAGAAATTCGATCTGACCAGCAGCGCTCCGTAGAGCGTCACGTACAGGAGGACGATGACGGTGGGCCCGGCCAGGGCGCGGGCGCGGACCCGAAGCCACGCGTTCGACTGGACACCGTCCAGGCTCGCCGTGCGTCCGCCCGCCGCGTAACGGCCGGCAATTTCTTCTAGCTCCACGACGACGGAAAGTCGAACCGCCGGCGTGTGGCGTCTATTGAGCTGGACATGCGGTATTTGCCCACTCGCGCGAAGGCAGCGGGGTATTGCCGATTCGCCCGGGGTCGGAGTACTGCGGCGCCGAGTCCGAGCCGGCGCCTAACGTCCCAGCCTTGGGATTCCAGGTCCCGGCCGCCAGGGCGATCTGCTCCGCCTCCTCCAGCGTTGCGGCCGGAATCTGCTGGACTCCGCCGGTTTGAATGTCTGGCAGCGTGAACCTGGCCAGCTCGATCGTCACCGGATCGCTGAATACCTCGTTGCCGCTCACGTACGCCGTCCGAGGCGTGACCGACACGCGAAACTGACCATTGGTGTCGCGCGGTAACTGGAATCCCGAAGGTGCATCCGTCGATCCCACGAGGCACCCCGCGCCATCCACACGATAGAGCCGGATCAGGGGTGCAATGGGACTGACCGTCGCGTCGTCTATTGGACGCGCGGCGAACGTCGCCGCAACATTGACACGCCCATCTTCCAACCGCTGCACGACGGCTCGCACGGAATCCACAGTGGGAACCGGCTGCAGATTCAGCAACGGTACCGCGCTGCTGGAGTAGATCAGATAATCGGGCGTCGACACGAAATTGCCGCCCTCGTCGGCGGGGAAGCCCAGACTCGTCAGAAGATGCCGCCAGGAGTCACATGGATTACTGCTGGCGGGATTCATGTTCTGCCTGGCGCAGATAAAAAACTGGGGATGTCGATAATGATCGGTGTTGGTGGCCCAGTCGCGGAAGAACATCAGCTTGTCGACGTCAATCGCATTGCCATCCGGCGTCGCCTCGATGCCGTGGCCTTCGCCATGCGTGTAATACCAGACGATCTGGTACGTCTCCGGCGAAACAAAGCTCTTGCCCTGTACAGCCGGGTTGTTCCGCAGCTGATTTGCAATGGTCAGCTCGAGTGGAGGGTAGCGGACCATCAGCTTGGCCTGATAGGCGAGCCAGTAACCCCCGCCCATGGCCACGAGAATAGCCGCGCCGATGCTTGGCAGCAAGTGTTGCCGCCAGCGCATCGCGAACTGACACAGAACGATGAGCAGCGTGGCCACCACGAGGTCTTCGGCGAACACGATGCTGGGTTTGTAACCCCAGATGAACGTGGCGGCGAATCCGCCGGTCCAGAACCAGCTGAGCACGAAGCTCGTCACGCCTACGGCGACGACAAAGCTTCCGACGGTCACGGCGCGAGACCTCCCGCGCGGATTGACCCATCGGTCCAGGAGTCCGGGCCCGGCGACCGGAGCACCGGTGACTGCAGTCGCGCCTGGAGAGCGCAGGGTCCGCCAGCAGCAAACGACTATGCCGATGAGCGCTGCTACGAGAAGGAGGCGGGCCAGTGGAACCTGCGGAATGATCTCCCAATCGTCGAGCAGCCCGCCCTTGCCGCCCTGCGCCAGGAGCACGAGCACGATCACGCCACCGGTCAGTACCAGGGTCGCGATGTCCAGACGCGCGAAGGTCCGGCCAGTTCCGTGCCCCAGGCGGCGGAACAACAGATACAACGCTTCGCAGGCGATCAGCGGGTACACGACGAGGACGAGCGCACCGTGGCCAAGCTGGAAGGTGGTGCGGAATGCCGTCTCGATCAAGCCGAGTCGGTCGTCGGTCGGGTCGAGATGGCCCCAGAACAGGATGTAATGTGACCGATAGAACTCAGTCATCGTTTGCAGATCGCCAATCATGCCGGCGGCATTTCGTCGCAGGTAGGTGTACATGGCGTCCTGCACGACGGTGTCCACACCCAGCACGGCGACTTCAATGGACGCCCACACGACGATCGCGACCGCCGCGGCTAACGTGCACCCACCCGTGAACGCCAGTTTCAGTTTGCCAGGCAGTGCCGCCTGCACTACGAGCAGCATGGCAATGCACCAGATGAACAATGCCAGCGTGTAGTCATTGAGAAAAACGACGAAGACGGCGCTCGCAACGGCAAGCAACCACCCGCGTGTCGGCGTCTCGACGTATCTCTGGACCAGGTAGATCGTTCCCCAGAACAGCGGCAAGTGCAGCGCTCGCAGGATGTCGCTGGTCCAGGTGAGGATGCCGACATAGTGAACGGCGAAGATGAGCGTGACCACCGTTGCGAGCACGGGACCGCCCATGCGTCTGACCGAGATGAACGCGAGATACGCGCCAAATACGCTGATGGCGACCGCGGCCAGATCGTGGATGCGAAGGTCAGCCGCTCCGGCGCGAATCAAACCCTGACTGAGGAGGTCTGCGATCAGGTTGGGATGGTGCGTGTAATAGTACGGATGCGCAGCCGGGTTGGGACTCGCGACCTGATCCTGCATGAGCGGATTGACCGCGGCAAACGTTGCCGCGTTATAGGCGACGAGGTACGTGAAGTAGGTCTCGATCGAATCGTAGCCGTACGGGATCCCGTTGCCCACCACCCAGAGGGTGATGGTCACGATGCCGAACACGCTCAGCGGCAAAACCGGGTGCGTGAGGATGTCGCCAATCGCGACCCTGCGCGGTCGGTCTTCGGCAAGTGCCGGCTGGTGTTCGGGGGCCGCCGTCTCTAGCACGTCACGATACTAACGGGCGTCAAAAGGTGTTTGCATCAGGCGTTGAGGTGACTGTGATGTACACTGCGCGCGTGTATGAGAGCGTGGGGTGAGGCGTGAGTGCTGGGCAACGTGTTAGTCCGTCCCGGATCAAACCCCACAGCTGACAAACCCGCCGCGCCGCTTCGGCAACTCTTCAGCGGTCCTGGCTCCTCGGGCGTTTTCCGCAACACGTCGTGGACGTCATTTCGGCGCCGCCTCACGTATCACGCCTGGCCGATCGCGCTCCTGGTTCTGGCCACCATCTTCATCTTCCGGTATCCGCTCCTGCTCGGGTATCGCTTCATCGGCAACTCGGACCGCTACAACCAGTACCTGGCGTTCGTGGACTTCTACAAACAGAACCTCACCGGGGGTGGCTTTTCGGCGTGGTCCGAGCATATGTACGGTGGGTTCGACCTGCTGTCGCTCGCCTTCAGCTTCCCCTCGCCCCTGTTCCTCTTCGCCGTGCTTTTCCGCGACGCGGACCTGATCAGGGTGTTCACGTACGTCGCGGCTGGTCTGATGCTCGCGACGCTTGTCCTGACCTACTGGGTCCTCCACCAGTTCACGCGCGACCGTCTAGCCGCGTTCACGGGCGCATGCATCTACAGCCTGGCGACGTACCCGCTGCTGAAGCTTGCCCAGAACGACGACACCTACTTCTCGGTCCTGTTCGCGCCCCTGATGTTTCACATCGTACACAATGCAGATCGCGCACGACTTCTGCGCTCTATTGCGGCGTTAGGCGCGATTGTCGCCTTCTGCATTTACTGTGCGTTTCTGCAGGAGTTTAGCTACATCGTGCTGTTCCTGCTTGCCTACGGTGTCTGGCGTTTCGCGCGGGGTAATCGCGGTCCGCTCCTGGCGATGATTGGCGGCCTGTCCGTGGGCCTGGCCCTCGCCTTACCCAGGTTGGTCGCGCTGTATCAATCGACTACTGACACTCTCCGCGTTGGCGGCGGCTTGAACGACCTCGAGTATGTCGGCCCAGTCACGCTGCTGCGGTTCTTCTCGCGAGACATCTTCGGCAGAAGCTTTGCCGAGAACACCCAGGGTCCTAACGTGAACCTGTTCGAGGGCAATCTGCTGTTCGTCAGCGTCTTCGCATCTCTGTTGCTGGTGGTCATCTTCGCGCGCTTGGGACATGGCTTGACGCTGACGCATGGGTTGGATCGAGCGGATGCTGTGTTTCTCTCAGGTTACGTTGTCTTCGTCTTTGCCACGATCCACGTCCCTGCCGTCTACAGACTCGTGACCGTGCTGTACGCGAACATATCGTTCCCGCACACGCGTATCGACGTCTCCGCACTGTTGCCCATCGCGCTCTTGTCTGCCCTGTTCCTGACCCGCGCCAGACGCGGGCGGCCCACGGCGCGCAGCGTTGCAGTCATCGCGGGGTTCACGCTCGCCGTCGTCATCGCGACGACGGCTGACTATACGAGCGCCGCCGCGCTGGTGGGCTGGGCAGCACCACCGTTCCTTCAATGCGCCGTGTGTCAAGTGGATCGGCAGCCGGTGGATGTGCTGGCGATCGACGTGATGCGATTCGGCGTCATTGCCAGCCTGTTTGTGTTGCTGTTGTTGGCCAGACGCGTGCTGCCATGGTTCAGCCGTGACGCGCTGAAAGCGACGCTGGCGATCTGCATCTCATTTCAGGCCGTCTGGGGCGCGTGGGTGTGGCTCAGCGGCCCGGTCACGCGCGATTACGTTTCGCCATATCAGGGTAACGACCTGGTGATGGCGCCTCCGGGCCAGTTCGAGCTGCCCGGCGCCGCGCAGGCCGACGCGCTTCGGCAGCGGCTCGCCAACGACGACTATCGCTCGATCACCATCTGCCCAGAGACGGTGATGGTCGCGGATTGCAGTCCAATCCTGGGGTTGGTCTGGCGCGTTCGTCTCGCGGACGGCTATCTGAGCGGTGTCACGAGCCGCTATGCCTCACTACCCTGGGCCCAGAAGCGCCCGGACGGCAGGATTGTGACCGGTGTTGGTCTGCACGACATCCGCTTCAACACGCTTGACCAGGTGCCCTGGAAGCTTCTCGCCTTGCTGAACGTGAAGTCGGCGATCGTGGTCGACGGCAATCTCTATTCCAACACCGACTGGTCTCCAGACTCACTCGACGTCATCCCGAATCCGTCAAGCTATATTTACCCGCGCGCGTATTTCGCCGAGGGAGTCTTTCCCGTAACCGCCGAACAGGACATTACGGCGATCCGCCGGGAGTTTGGCTTGTGTGACGGTTGCGTCAACCTCCTGGATCAGCCGGCGCCGGTCGACTACGTCGAAGGACCGGTCTTTGGTCAATTCGACGCTGGCAGCTCACCGTCCGTTTCCGGCGGCGGAGATCGCATCGACGTCAGCTTTCCCGCGTCTGATCAGCCGCGCTTCCTCGTCCTCAATGAGGCCTACGCGCCGGGCTGGACGGCTTCATCCGGCGGACAGCCTCTCGCCGTGTTCCCGACCAACGTGGTCATGCGCGGAGTCGTCGTGCCACCCGGAGCGACGAGCGTCCGGTTCGCCTATCACTCGTTCCTGGAGGGCGCCGTCTGGTACACGCTCGCGCTGGTCGCCGGAGCCATCACGCTGGCTGGCGTGTACGCCTGGACTCTGCAGCGTCGCCGGTAGGGTCTGAAGCCGCGGGCTCGCGCAGCACGGAGCGGGCCATCCAGACGGCGGCGATC
This sequence comes from Chloroflexota bacterium, assembly GCA_019247515.1. Classification (GTDB taxonomy): domain Bacteria; phylum Chloroflexota; class UBA6077; order UBA6077; family CF-72; genus CF-72. The sequence goes on from JAFAOS010000572.1 coordinate 13,620, forward strand.
ACGCCGACAATCGTGAGCACGTAACGCGAGTAAAAGAAGAAGTCGCTCTGTGGCGAGTGGTACTCGAGGCTGACGGTGCCCGAGCCCGCCGGCAGCGACAGCGCGAGCCCGTTGAAATTGCCCTTCACGACGGGCACCGAGACGCCATTGACTCTGGCCTGCCAGGCTGGCTCGAAGTTCACGGCCGCGTTCAAGATCACGGGACGATCCGCTGTGTAGGTCAGCGTGAAGCTGTCACGACCTTCGTCGAGGCGCAGGAGTCGCGAACCGGCAGCTGAGTCGCTGGCTGGACCTGATCCGTTGGACCCCAGGACCTTGAGATCTCCGGGTGAGACGTACACCACCTGATCCAGGTACTGGTCAATGTCAGCCTTGTGTCGATTGAACTCGGCAACCAGCGCCTGTCCGTCCGACACGTTGCCGGCCGACTGGCTCAACCAGAACACGGGATGGGTGATTCCGGCCAGGGCCTTGACCACGGAGGTGTCCAGGTCCGTCTGGTAGACCGGTTCGTCCTTACCGCGCCAGAACGTGCCGTCCAGGTCACGCCGCGTCGACGCGGTGTCCCGCACCGACGTGTAGCATTCGGCGAATATCGTGCACTCTTCACGCATGAATGTCGCCGGATCGTGCGCGGCGTCGCCCAGCGGAGTCCAGTCAGCCGCGGTCGGCTGATAATGGGTCAGCATTTCGTCGAGAGACATACCGATCTGCTGATAGGTGCCGAGGAAATACACCGTCTGTGACAGCGCCACCAGCCCGATGAGCCAGCGGGCGAACGGCACGGGCCTGGGCGACGAGGCCGCCAGCCAGAGCACCACGGCGCCGATCACCACCAGCGCAACATCTACCGCGCCGTAGCCAAGCATTGCCTCGAGCACCGAAGCGTCGATCGACCTGACCTGAACCAGCGCAAACTCGAAGGCGACGGAGACAACCGTTATCGCCACCGCAATCACGAGAGCACGCCGCGTCATCGCGCGACGCGCGTGGGCAGGCGCGGTCAAATAGGCGTCCATCCCAAACCCGCTGATGATCAGCAGCAGGAACATCACCACGACGAGGTACAGGAAATACGACCGGAAAATATTGAAGAACGGCAGGTGATAGATGAGCCAGTACAGCTGAGATTGCTGCAGTGAGACCAGGTACAGGAAGCCGGTGGTGCCGAGCCACCAGATCTTGCGACGCGACAACCCGTCGTGAACGATGAACACGAGCACGAACACGATAGGGATGAAGCCGAGGCTGAGCAGCACGCTATCCGGTCGATACACGAACAGAGTCTGGTCGGGGATCGCCAGGTGCTGAGCTGTCTGCCACACCGCCAGGTTCTTGGCAAGCGAGTTGAACCCCGCCAGGGTGGCGAGCGGCAGCAGCGAGCTCAGCGGCGCGGTCGGCTGAACGAAGCCGCATTCACAAAACTGAGCGGGATCGACCACCAGATCCGAGCGGAGCGACGGCAAATAGTCGGCAATCGAGTTCCGCGCCACCCACAGCTCGGCGCCGGTGATGGCCAGCACCACGCCCGCGGGCCACAGGCGCAGCAGGTGTCGGCGTGCGAATCGCCACACATCCAGAGGAAACAACGCGGCGTAAAGAACGGTCCCGGTGGCCGCGAGGAGGACGGCGAAGTGCGGATTGTGGTCCAGCGCCCCGAGGCACAGGAACAGGGCCGCGGCCGAGACATACACGGCGCCGCGGGCAGTGGTGCGGTTGCGGTGAAACAACGCGGCGCTGGTGAGCACCCACGGGAACCAGAAAAGAATCCAGCCGGCCTGGTCCGAATGCAGTGCATCGAGGCACAAGCCGGCAAACAGTGTCGCGACAAAGAGGTACGTGGCTGCCAGCCGGGTGCGAAACAGCACGCGGCCGAGCACGTACATTCCGATGGCCAGCCCAAAGTAGATGAGGAAGATCTGCGCCTTGTACAGGAATATGGCGGGTACGAGAGACAGCCCGAAACATTCGGTCGCGAACAGCGTCGGCACGCGCAGAACCTGTGTAAAGCTGAAGCTCGGCACGTAAGCCATGACTGGTGAGCCGCTATCGACGGTGCCGAGCCAGCGCGGAGTGTCGCCGCACGTTTGCGTTCGGGCGACGCCGTAGAAGACGGGGAAGTTGTGCTCCCACGAATCGTGGAAGATGAAGGTCTGGTAGTTGATCGCGTGTACCAGGAGCCAGAGGCCCGTGACCGCCAGTGCCAGGGCCGTGTTCGAGGACAGCAGGCGTCGTCGACGGGGCCGGCGCGGGCCCGGGGGCGCGCCCGCTACAGCGTCAACGCTGGTTGTGGCACTCAAGCCGACTCATAGTAACGGAGGGTTGACCCGGCGCGCCGCGTCCGTGCGCGGGCGCACAGTGTAGACTGCTCGTGGATGCGGAACCTCCGAGCCAGGCTGGCCGAGCCGCGCACGATGACCATCGTGCGCTGGTGGATTGTCGGCATTGTGTTCTTCGGCCTGACGATTCCCGCGCTGTACTTGCTGCACGATCAACTCGGGCTGCCACTCACCCTCGCTACATTGCTGGCGGGGGAGATCCTCACGGTGCTGCGCTTCGGCGTCAACGATCGCTGGGTTTTCGGCAACCCGCGGCCGACGTGGCGGCGTCTGGTCGAGTATCACGCGGCGGTGATCAGCAGTTCGATCATCTGGTGGGCGGTGACCAACGTCCTGCCCCTGTTCGGCGTCTACTATCTGCTCGCGTCGCTGTTCGGGACGGCGGCCTCAGTGGGTTGGAGCATGGTCACGAACTTCCTGTGGGTGTGGCGACCCAAGGCCGTTGTGAGCGTCTTGCCGCAGGCTGCTCCGCAATTGGTCGCGAGTACCGACGGAATCCGACACGCTGAGTGACACGCTGATCAGATTGGTCCCGGGCAAAGGCCATCCGAGCGTAAACACGCGAGTTGCGCGCTGAGGTGGAAACAGTTCGAGGAAGTCACTGGCGTTGAGCGGGTTGAGCGTCTCGACGCGCGCAAGTGACCCGAATCCCAGTGTACCAAGCAATCGGTGGAATGTCGGGTCCGGCAGCCAGTGAATCAACGGCAGAAATGTGTGCAGCTCAACCGGGAACCGCTTGTTGGGCGTGGTAAAGATGACCCTCTTACAAACGCGACACACTTCGTGAACGAGCGCGATTTGCGAGTCGCGATCCCCCGCGTGCTCCACGACGGCGTTGCAGATGCCAGCCGCAAAGTAGTCGTCTGGCAGCGGGATTGAGCGAAGGTCGGCCTCGAGAAACGAGAGGCCCGGGAACTGATCGGGCATCCACTCCGCGTCCTCGGCGGCCCGACCGATCGCGGTCAGATTCTCGCGATGTGGATACATGCTCTCGAAGAAATAGTGCACCGGGTGATCGCGGTGGCCCGAGACGCCGAAGTCAGCGACACGCTCGTCTGGCCCGGGCTGACACTCGCGCATGAAGATCTCGAAGATCTCACGCCGCACCGCCAGCGCCACGTTGTTCTTGAGGCGGTCGAGCGGGCCCAGCCGCGCCGTGTAGTCAAGCGGCACGTCCGAATCCTACTCGCCTGGAAGCATGGAGGAAAGGTCAGGCTGGCAGGTGTACCCCGCCCAGTTCACGGAAGGCGCCGCTTCTCCTTCGGAAAGCTGGCCGAACGTCCCCGCACCTGGTGTCCACGTTCCGGCGGCCTGCGCAATCTCTTCTGCCTGTTCGAGTGACGCGGCCTGCACCTCTTGGGCGCCACCGGTCCGCGTGTTCGGCAAGCTGAACCACATGCCGACATAGACGGGATCGCTCGAGAACTCCGTCCCGATCGCGTCGGCGGTCCGAGGCGTGACCGAAAGACGGATGGGCCCGGTGAAGTTCGGCGGCAGCGTGAATCCGGCCGGGTCGTACGTCTCAGCCAGCTCGCAGGGCTGGTCGTCCGCGCGATACAGGCGAATCAACGGCGGCTGCATCGCGACACCATCCTGCTGGCGCGCATCGAAGACAGGCGTCGCGACGATCGGAGTCGAAGGCTGGGCCTTCAGGCTGACTTTCACGCGAACACCAGCCGACGCATCAGACAGCGCTGCAAGATAGGGTGGGAAACTCCAGTCCAGTTTCATGATCTCCCACCAGCCGTCGGGACCCGGATCACGTGCCACGATCTCGGTCTTCGGAGTCCAGCCGGTGCTCGGGCCGGTGGTGTCGCCACTGACGCTGACTGGTGGCTGACCGGGCACACCTAACCTCGGACAGAAGCCTGGCAAGCCCGGGTTGGTGAGCCGGTCGACCACCGCCCCCAGGTCCTGCTGGACCACGCATGCGAAGTACGTCGGCTCGAGATAGTCAGGATTGGTGCGTTTGTCGGCGAGCCACAGATAGCTGTCCATGTCGCGGCCGAGGACATAGCCGCTGTCGGTCAGTGTCACCTGACCCGACTGAATCTTCGGATCGAAGTACGCCCATTGGCCGGTGAACATCGCTTCTGGCGCGGCGTAATTGTTGACGGCGAAGCTGGCGCCTGCATACGGCGGATCGGCCAACTGCTGCAGAAACGCGTTGTGATCGGGTGGCAACAGACCAAGATACGTGTGCTGAATCTGCAGCCAGAACACGCTGGAGACGAACAGCGCCGCGCAACCTGCAACAACTCCACATACCGCTAGCGCGCGGATGCCGTGCGCCGTCGCGGACGTGGAGCCGGACGCGGTCGCATAAGACTGATGCCGGCCCGCTCGTCGCAAGTACGACCACGCGCGCGCCACGAATCCGACGACCAGCACCGCTGCGAACGCCAGCGTGACGTCGGTGATGAACACCGGCATTGGAGCAAAACGCACGAGGTAGCCGGAGTAAACATAGCCCGGCGACAACAGGTACGTGATGGTGTATGCCGCGAAGGCGCACGCCAGGTAAACGCTGCACGCTCGAAGCATGCGGTGCGACTGCGTGCTCAGGGCACGCCGCGGACCTCCCACGATCAGCGCGCCTGACAGCCCGACTGCCACGAGGACGAGGCTGCGCGCTACGCTCTCGGGAAGCTGCGACTCCAGCTGTCCTTGCCACAGGATGCGCCACGTCTGGTTGTAAAGCGCCCACTGACGCGGCAGGCACCAGGCCACTCCGAACGTCAGGACGGCTGCCAGCACAACGCGCCCGGCCGGCACACGGTTCGCACTGAAGCCGGCTGCCACCCACACGAGTGCAGCGGCCACGCAGCCGAGGAGGACCGCCGCGACGGTTCCGAGCCAACCCGCTGCCCACGGCAGGCCGTCCGTTGTAGGGCGGACACCCGAGTAGGCATCCGAGCCAAGTACACCGACGACCAGCACATACACCGCCAGGACCAACACCCCGCTGGCGCAGACCGCCGCCAGGGTGCGCAGCCCGTGCGGCGCGCGTCTCCAGCCCACGCGCCGCGCCAACATTTCCATGGGTAGTCCGGCGTGAGCAACAACCCAACCCGCCAGCAGGATGAGCACCACGAGCGACAAGAGCGGCGTGTACACCTGAAAACTCCAGGTGAACAGCATCCTGAGGAAGGCGGCGGGAGTGCGCAGATCCGTGCTGTCGATCAGGTTGTACCAGAACACGATGTTGTGACTGCTGTAGAAGCTATGCAGCTCCGCGAGCAGCGCGCTCTCGTCGCCGGCCTCGTTCCGAGCAAAGTACGTGAGGAACACGTCCTCCTTGAAACCGTCCCAGCCGACATACGCCAGTAATTGGCCGAGCAGCACGCCGATGCCGATCACCGCGCCAACACCCATCGCGCCCCACGTCACCAGCAGCCGGCGCAACCTGCGCCTGTAGCGATAGGCCGCGTACAACCCCGTCAGAACCGAGACGAACGCCACGAAAATAAACTCGAAATAGAACATGCAGGCGTACGTCAGCACCGTCAGTGCGGCCCACGTGCGCGGTCGTCGCGACCCGAGACCTTCCACACACAGCAGTGCTCCGAACAGGAAGATCGCGTGCCAGACTCGGTACGTGACCACCTGCCACTGGGTAAACAGCAGGTAGTCGCTCAGCAAGATCAACGACACGACAAACGCAAAGACTGGCGCCACGCGACGGCTGAAGAACTCGAACATCAGGAAGACGCCGAACGCGCCGGCCGTGAAGGTCGTGACAATAATCTGGGCCTGGATGCTGTGCGCGCCCAGGAGGTAGATCAGGAGCGCGAAGATGCGTGGAAAATTACCCTGGTGGGTGTAGACGAAGGGGTGTGCATCCGGATTGGGCCCGTACGCTTCGTCGGTCAGCCCAACGCTTTTTGACACGCCGAAATGCACGATATTCATCGCGTGCGTCAGCGAGGAGAATGACTCGTTGTTGTCCATCACGTACGGCATGCCGTTGGTCGTGACCATCAGCCAGCCGAACAGGACAACATAGATGACCCCGATAATCGCCAGGTATCTCACGTACGCCGATCGGCCACTGAAAGCTCTCAGGCCGGCGACATGCGCGGACGGGCGATTGCTCGGACGACCTGGAGTGTGTTCGCCGTCCGGTGCCCGGCTGACTTCTGGTTCCGTGATCATCGGCGCGGTTAGCTTGGATACGTCGGTGGTCAGAGCTGCCAATCCAGGAGCACAGGGCTGAACGGATACAGGAACCGCGGCCACTTGAGCCACGGCATGCTGAACACGGGCGGAAATGTACTGAGCCAGGGTGCGTTGAAGTTCTGTCGCCGAAGTCTGGCGTGCGGCCAGACGGCATGCATGAGCCGATCGAGGACGTCGGCCGACCAGAAGTGCATGTCCAGCTTGCGCCCGAGGACGTTGCGTGCGCTGTTCCAGGCCATTTTCTCAGCCAGCCAGAATGGCGCCCAGGGCTCGATTTCGAAGACGAGGACCTCGCCACCGGGCTTGACGACGCGACCGAACTCGCGCAGCGCCCCCTGGACGAGACTCAGGTTGGCCCGACGGGTGGCGCCGACCATGTGATGGATCGAGTACAGGCACACGACGGTATCGACCGAGCGGTCCGGCAATGGGAGCGCCAGCGCGGTGCCATACACCCGTAGATCGACACCGGTGTTGGCGCGGATCGAGTCAAAGGACGGTTCCACACCGATGATGAAGGGGTCGGGTGTGCGCTGGTACGGCAGGGCTGGTCCACAGCCCACGTCGACGATGACCGAGCCGGGCCGAAAATAGCCCGCCAGCAGCTCCTCCTGGCGATCGTAGCAGAGGCACCGAACACCCTCGCCTTCGTTGCCGCGCTGCATGACCTCATGCTTGTCGTCGAAGAACGAGATCTTCGACCGGTCGTCCATCACCGCCACGTCCTGGGCAACCAGACCTCCGAAGCCGCAGGTGGGCGACGTGCACTCGATCTCGGTTGCCTGCACCGAGAGTGGCGAGCGGCACCTGGGGCAAGCCAGCAGCCGTTCGATCTGCGCGTCAAGTGGCGCCGCACGCACCGCGGTCGCGTCGAGGACGTGCCTGTCCATGTTCCGAGGTCCCGTCATAGTAGCGCCCCGCTCCAGGCGGCGTTCACGGCTGCACGCCCACAAACACCGAACATTCGCGCACGTCAAAGTACTCGCCGGCCGCCATGCCGTAGGCGCCCAGTGCGACGTTTGCTTCGGGATCGGCTGATGCTTGCTCGGGAAACTGCAGCGCGAGGATATTCCAGGTGTCGGTCTGGTCGCTCACCCGGAACTTGTCCTGCAAGTCGCCGCCGGCGTGGGTCAGGGTCAGGCGAGCGTGCCCCGTACCCTGGAGGCGAATCTGGGCCCGGATGCTGAGCGGAGCACCGGCAACCCACATGAGCGGGTCAGTCTGGTACACCAACAACTGATCGAACGGCTGCAGCGCGCGGATGCGGACGAAATCGCCGGAGTCGTCACTGAGGAGTTCCACGTCGTAACTGCCTGGCGGCCCGGTAACAGCCCAGCCAGCGAGTGGGTCTGCAGGCGTACCCTGGTCAAAATCGGCGTTTACGTTGGCCGGCTGGAGTGTGCCGAGCGGCGATGTCGTTCGGTCGAGTAGCCAACGTTCGCCGTCGTACACGACGTCGCCGCCGGTCAAGCTTTGCTGAGCGGCATCCCAGGGCCCGACGTTCGTGAGGCGAACGCGACTACCCGCGCTGGCGGCGACGTCGGTGAACACCCCACCAGGATCGACTCGCACGAGCCTGGCAGCGTCCTCGAACCAGACCAGTGAGCCCACGGCAGGTTGCAGCGTCTCGCCCCGCGCATCCAGCGTCGTGGCCGCGGGAACGGCGCTGGCGGACGTCGGCACATACAGCGCCTCCGCGCCACTCGTCGCCACCGACGGTTCGGATTTCAAACCGCGCAGATCGAAAAGCAGCCAGTCATGTCCACCCGCGACGATCGGCAGGTCGGGGTATTCACGCGCCACGTCATCAGCATCAGGTTGCGGGGCCGGGTGACGCGGCAGGAGAGCCTGGCCGGATGCGTCCGGGGTTGCAGCCTCGCCGACGACCGTGAAGCCGGTGCGCCCAACGACAATGACCTGCCCCTGCTCATTGCGCGCGAGGACCTGGAGTTGGAGCACGCCCGTGGGCGTCTCCGCGGGAATTACATATGGCCCCGCATAAGTTCCGTACTGGCAGTTGTACGGCAGTTTGCCAACGCGCTGCCCATTGGACAGCAGAGTTACGTCCCACGCGTGACCGCGCCCATTCGGTACTGCGCCGGTAAGCCACAGTCCGGTCCCCGGTGGACCCCGCTCAGGGTTCAGTGAAGTCACGCCGCCGCCCTCGGAACTGGCGCTCTCGTCGTTCGAGTGCACCAGGCTCGAGGCCAGCTCGGTCAAGTAGTCCTGTCGACAGGTCGGCGACGGCTGGTCGAAATCCGCCAGCCGGTCAGTTGGAAAATACAGCCAGTAATCCGGATGCTCATATGCTGGGCTCCACGTCGACGCGTCGCGTTCCCAGAACAGCGAATATTGCGAGGCGTCGAACGGCACACGCCCCTCACGCAAGCGGGCCAGAGCGTCTGCCTCGTCGCCGGTGGGCACACCCACTGCCCAGTTATGAGAGAAGACCGACACGGCGTCGGGAATCCAGGAGACCGCAAACGTGGCGCCCTGGCGCGCCGAGACGGCATCGATCCACGACAGCGGCAGCGGGTTCGTAAGGCGCAGGTCGTCGATCTGAACCAGGGAATGGTCGACGACAAGGAAACATACCGCCAGGGCCGCGGCGCCAACCTGAAGTTGATGCCGCGTCCAGTTGGATTGTGCCGCCTTCCAGACCACCAGCAGCAGCAAGCTCAGCAGCAGGCCTTTCACGACGAGCAGCGGTCCGACGATGAGCGGAAACTGGTACTTCAAATAGATGTGCAGCGAGAGTGGCGCGAAGATCGCCATGCCAAGCACGATGCCAAACGTGAGAGCACCAACCAACCGGCACGCCGACACGAGCTGATTGGCGCTGGCCGGAGACATTCCGCGCCGCTGGAACACGTGGGCAACGCGTCCGTCGGGAAGAATCGAATCCGCAACGGCCACACACAGACACGCGAGGCCGCACACCACCCCCAGGACCAACGTGACGAGGCCCACCGATGGAATGGTGATGTAGACCAGCATGTCTCGCAGCGTCACCAGAATCTCGGTAACCGAGCTGGCAGGACTGGCGGGGGGTCGAAGCACGCCCGCGTCGCGATACAGACGGTCCAGATCAGTCGGGCTGACTGGCGGCAGCACTTTGTTCAGCACCGAGACCTTGACCGCGATGCTGAAGTACAGGTCCTCCAACCAGAACGTCGGTCCGAGCACCGCG
>JAFAOS010000577.1 GCA_019247515.1 Chloroflexota bacterium
TACGCGTCCAGGAACACGACGAGGTCGCCGCGCGTCAATCGAAACGTCGCGCAGCCGAGCCAGTCCAGACAGGCGGGTACGGGCATGCCACACAGCGTACCGCCCGCGACTTGTCTGCTACCCTGGCGGCCCACGAGGGCCACATGAACAAGCTCGTACAACTACAACCCGATCGTGGCAATCCCACGTTGATGCGCGACGTCAAAAAGGCGATTCCGGACCTCGGGCTGGAGATGTACGACGTCTACAGCTACTACCTGCAGCCGACGATGGAGTGGGACATCATCCTGCCGTCGCTCGACTTCGCCGGCGAGCTTGGCGCGAAATTCCTGCTGGTGATCGGCGACGACTCCGAGTGGAATCGCATGCTCGACAACATGGGCAAGATCTGCGAAAAGGTTAACCCGATGGGCATTCGCGTGTGCATCGAGGCGTACGCGACGTGTCTGACGCCAATGGCCACCGCGGTGAAGTTCTGCGAAGACACCCGCCAGCACAACGTTGGCCTGTGCATGGACCCGCGGCAGGGCTACCGAGACGAAAAAGAGCAGAGCAATGTGCTGCTGAAGAAGGTGGATCGCTCGCTGCTGCCGTATGCGCAGATCAACGATTCGACGCCATACGGCACCAACAACGGCATCCTGCCAGGCGAGGGCACCGTGCCGCTGTTCGAGTACCTGGACGCGCTCCCTCAGGGCATTGACCTGAGCACGGAGGCCCAGTTTCCGAGCGACTACAGCTACACGGGCGCCGAGTGGGCGAAGATCACGGTCGAGCGCATCCGCAGGTTCCTGGCGCGCTACGAGGCCTGGCGGGCGGCCAGAAGCTAAGCGACCTTCTTCGGTCGTCGAGGTAGGTCGGCGTGGTCAGGATGCGGCGCTCGCCACGCCGCACGTGACTCACTCGCCTAGTTCGTGCGGTCGTCCGGGTTCGCGCGACGGCGCAGCTCGGCGTTGGCCTGACGCAGCATCCGCAGCAGCTCGGGACGAACCTGGTCGCCGGCGCGCTCGATGGCCGAGTTCAGCGAGTTGGCCAGGTGTACGAGCTGATCGCGGGCTTGTTGAGCCTCGGGGGTACCGTCCACGGTGTCGCTCAGTTGTTGGGTGGCCGAAAAGACCATCTCCTGCAAACGGGCCAGAGTCGAATCGCCGTTCTGGCCGCGCCAGGCCGCTTGCAGCACGTCGCCCAGGTTGCGCGCCAGGGCTTCGAGCTCGACCCGCACGTCGTCCCACGAGGTCTCGGTCGATTGGCCGCCCGTGAGCTGCCTGAGGAGGTCGTCGAAATCGTCGTCGTTCATGCTCGCCATTGTTTGACTGTACCGAAGCCGCGGCGACAGTTCCATTGAATTGCCCCAATTGTCAGTTGACGGGGCGCACCAGGGTGACCTGTGTCGCGCCGTCGGCGTCGCGCAGGGTGAGCCGCGCGCCCATGAGCTCGTACGTCGAGCTGGCCGCGAGCGCGGTCAGGAACTGCTGCTCCTGCGCGTTGGCGTCTTCCGACAGGCAGGCTCGGCGCGTGCTGATCAAGGGCCCGACGGCAATGCTGGAGCCGGCAATCGTGTATGGCCCCGAGAACATGTTGCAGCCCGTGTCGCCGTTCACGCGGCCGTCGTCGCCGAAAATGGCAGTGAGCTGCGTGCCCGAGACCACCGAGACCACGCCGCCGCGACCGTTGTTGACGCCGGTCACGCGCCAGGTGACGCCCGTCAGCGTCGGCGGCGGCAAGGGACTGAAGATCATGTTGCCAGTGTCGAGGCGCAGGTTGAGGACCAGCTTGTCGCCGTCGAAGACGTAGGTAGCCACCTGCGAGAGGTCGCGCAGGAAAACCGTGTCCTGCGAACCGGGCGGGCAGGCGACCAGGCTCATGGCGATCGGCTGGAACGTGAGCGACTGACCGTCGAGCGTGTAGCCGCCACTGCCGGTGTTGCAGTCGGCCTGAATAACGGCGCGGCCGTCGGTGCGGAAGGTGACCGTGTAATCGTTCGGGTTCGAGGCCACCACGCTCGTGCCGTCGCCGTACTCGGTGCGCTGCCAGGCCCAGGGAGCCTGGGTAATGCTGGCGCCGCCGCCGCCAGATGGCGACGTGGGTGGCGGGATCTGCACGGGGGGTACCTGAGCGAAGGCGGGGCCGGCGGCGATGGCGACGAGAGCGACGCCGACCACGAGGCAGACGAGTGGCTTCACGTTCTAACAAGTCAGGACGTTATCAGTCTCACGATCCACCAGTCGCCGGCGGCTGGTGGATCGCGGATGGAGATAGCGAAGTAACTGACTGACTAACTGACTAACTAAACTAGCCGCAGGTACTGGTCGTACTCATCGTCGTCGGAATGGGCGTCGGTGTCGGCGCGGTGCCGGGCACGCGGGTTGGCAGCGAGCCGACCCACACTGGGAAGGTGATGGCCGTTTGCTGACCATTGGCGCCGATGGCGTAGGCGGCGAAGTCGAGCGATCGGCCGAGGTCCGGAATTGTCACCGAGGTCGACCACGAGCCTGCACCGCCGGGCCCGCTGCCGGGCACGGCGCTGCCCAGGAACGTGCCGCCCTGGTCGCGTTCGCCGAGGAACAGGTCGACTCGACTGACGCCCTGTCCCTGACTGGCCAGTGGCAGGGTTGCGGAGCCTGAAATCACCAACCCACCCGGGTTCAGGGTGTCGCCCGGGCCCGGATTGCCAACCGACAGCACCGGGCACGCATTACCGACCACCCCGCCGCCAGTCTGTGGAGCCGGAGTATTGGCCGGCACCGACGGAGCGTTTGGCGGCGCCGGACTCGCCGGCGCGGCCGGAGCGGAGGGGCCCACCGCGCCGCGTGGGCACGTGGTCGTGATCGTGACATTCGTCGCCACCGGCGTCGGCGTGAAACCACTGGTGTTCCGCGTCGGCGTGCCGACAAAAATGGGGAACTGCACTGCCGTTTCCTGGCCAGTCACCGACGACAGGGCGTAGGCGGCGAAGGTGGCGCCCGCGTTGACGTTGTCCGGCAACGTCACCGTCAGGCTGAATGCCCGCGGGTTGCTGCCCAGACCGGGTTCGGTCGTGCCGAGGATGGTGCCGCCCTGGTCGCGCGCGCCAAGAAACACCGACACCCTCGCGATGCCGGAACCGGAACTCGCTGACGGATCCCACGCCTGACCGGAGATGACGTAGCCACCTGACATGACGATGTCACCGGGATTCGGATTACCAACGGACAGTACCGGACAGGAAACGTTCGTCGAGATGAGTGCCCCGGTGGTCTGTGCACCCGCTGGCAGACTGGCGAACGTGAGAGCCGCAAACAGCAGAGAGCCTGTGAGAGTGGCTGCACCAACGAGATGGCGCAGCCTCGGCCGCGTGCCACGCATAGATGTCACTCCTTCTTCAGCGCCACGGGACTCGAGCCGAAGGCCAGCCGTGTCAAAGCCGAAGGGCACACATGTGCAGGTGGCCCTGGCGCGCGGCGCGATGGCATCGGCCCGTCCCTTGCGTCGATCTCACACTAGCACCGGCGTGTGCCACGGCGTCGTTAATTTGTAACAGCGTTGCGCGCCCATCGCGCACGCGTATGCGAACGTGCGCGTAACGGGAGTTCACACCTATCCTTCACAAATGCGCGTGACGGCCTTCGCTGAATGCACCTGACGCGCAGGGCCGTGGCGACGCTGGCCGCCGTGTCGATGGTGGCCATGCTCTCGGCCCTGGACCAGACCGTCGTCTCGACGGCGCTGCCCCACATCCTGGAATCACTTCCCGGCGCCGCGCTGCTCGGCTGGGTCTTTACCGCCTACTTCGTAGGCGCCACGGCGACGGTGGCGGTGGTCGGCAAGCTCGCCGATCTGTTTGGTCGCAGGACCATCTTCCTGTTGTCCATCGGCGTGTTCTCGGTCGCGTCGCTGCTGTGCGGCATCGCCATCAGCTTGCCGCTGCTGGTGGGCTTCCGCGGGCTGCAAGGCGTCGGGGCCGGCGCCATCCAGACGTGCAGCCTGATCGTGATGAGCGACATGTTTCCGCCGCGCGAACGCGCCCGCTGGCAGGTAATCAACAGCATCGGGTTTGCGACTGCCAGCGCGATCGGTCCCACGGTAGGTGGATTTCTCGCGGACAACTTCTCGTGGCGCTGGATCTTCCTGTTGAACGTGCCGCTGTGCCTGGCCACGGTGGCCGCGCTGCTCTATGGGCTTTCGGGACAGTCGCGCGCCACAACCCGGCCGCGCATCGACTGGGCGGGTGTGATCCTGAGCACGCTGATGATCGTCGCGGTGCTGCTGGTGTGCACCTGGGGCGGCCGCGAGCTCGAGTGGACCTCACCGGCGATTCTGGGATTGATCTTGGTGGCGGTGGTTTCAGGCCTGCTGCTGGTGCGTGCCGAGCGGGCCGCGCCGGACCCGGTGATTCCCGGGGTCTTGCTGCGCGGCGCAACGCGCATCTACAGCCTGATCGCGGCCTCAGCCAACAGCATGGTGTGGTTTGGCCTGATTCTGCTCGTGCCACTGCGACTCCAGCTGGTTCTGGGCGCCAGCGCGACGGAGGCTGGCGCGCTGTTGACCCCCGGCATTGTGCTCGGGCCGCTCAGCTCGGTCGCCGCCGGACAGATCATGGCCCGCACCGGCCGCTACCGGTTCACCAGCCTGCTTGCCGGCGTGCTGCAGCTGGTCGGTGCCGCGATGCTGCTGTTCATGTCGGCGACCGCCGCGCAGGGCTGGGTGATCGCCGCATACCTGATCGCCGCCATTGGCACCGGCTTCGGCGGGCCGACGTTCATGATCTCCTATCAGAACGACCTCAGCCGCAGGCAGCTCGGCGCCGGTGTCGGATTGTTTTCGCTGTGTCGGCAGTTCGGCTCGTCGATCAGCACCGCGGTTGCCGGCGCCATGGTCGGTACGGGCGTGAGCGAGGCAGGCCTTGGCGATGCCGTCGCGGGTGTGGTGCAACAGGCCTTTCTGCTGCCGACACTGGCCGGCGCCGCGGTGCTGGTCTCCGCCGTGTTGATCCCCAAGATGCCGCTGCGGGCGACTCAGCGCGAGGAAGGTCGCGACGTGACGGCTGAGAGTCGCGAGATAGCGCTCACGGCACACTGATAATGATCGACTGCCGAACGCTCGACTCGCTGCCTGTCACCGACGAATGCGCGTACACGGTCAACTGGATGATCTGGTTGTCAATGGGGCTCGACATCCAGCTATCGGGCTGGAAGGTCAGCTGAAAGCCCGCGTCCCCCCGGCCGGCCTGTTGCGAAAACTTGTCGTACAGACCGAGAGTTGCGTCGCCGATGTAGATGCCGGTTTTGCGGTCGCCATTGAGATACACCTGGACACGGTCGACACCGGTGGTCTTGCTGGGGTCCGCCAGCGGATCGTAGGCGGTGCCACGGATCGTGTACGCCTGGTTACTGTGCACGGTGGCCAGCGTCGTGGGCGTCTCGAGGTCCAGTCGAGGACCGGCCATGTAACCAGCCGCCGCGCCGGAGGACAGCACCTGCTGGTACCACCAGCCTTTATCCGGAGTATGCGCGTAGATGTACAGGATATTGCCACTGGCAAACGTGGACGACGGCACATTCGCGCTAAAGCCACTGGATGCGTAGTACGGGTTACCCAGGCTGGTCGCGACGTCGGGGCGGTTGAGCTGGAGCACCGCGGTGCTGAGCTGCTGACCGCCGGCGTCCATCAGCCCGTTCCACACCTGGACCGTGTCGATGCCACTCCAGCCCTGGGCGGTGGTGTCGACCACCCAGCCGCTGAGCTGAGCGGTGGTCGCGCTCTGGGGTTGATCGACGGTGCCCGACAGTGTCGAAAGACCGGCGCTGTTGGGACCGGGCAGCCAGATGGTGGTGGTCAGCGACACGGCCTGCGCGGCTGCCTGGCCGGTCGTCAGCAGTTGCGCGGCCACGACCAGGGCAGTCGCAAGCACGCGCAGGGCGGTTCGTTGCATGCGCCCAAGTATGGGCCGCGCCTCAGACGTCAGCCAGGATCCACCCCTCGGACATGAGCTCCTGGCGCACGGCGTCCCAGCCTGGGAACGCCGCAGCCGGGGTGACCATCGGCTGACCGGCCGTCAGCGCATTGCTCGCCGCATCCCAGGTGTAGGTGGTGTCCGCATAGGCGGACGGACAGCACGCCGGATCGTTGGCGGCGTAACTCGGCACGACGACGCGCACCGGTGGCTGACCGGCGCCGGCAGTCGATCGTCCGACCGCCAGCACCCCACCGCCCCGGATCGGGTCCAGCGTGATCAGGTTGCGATCGTCGGTGCTGGTGCTCACCCAGTACTGGGTGGTGCAATTGGCGCCGCACACCTGCAACGACTGGACCCGGTAGCCATCGGGTAGGAAGGTCCGCTCGCTGTACTGGCAAGCCGTGGTGCGTGGACACTGCGCCGCCGGCTGAGCAACCGACTGGCCCGGCCCACTGACATTCGCGATGGCTCCGGACGGAGCGCCCTGCGTGGGAATCTGAACTGGAGGCGTCTGAGACAGCGACAGGCCGAACAGGGCCGCGGACAGCACGAGCAGCAGCACGCGCGGCATGGTACCGCCTCACCCATAATGCACGGCGATGCCCAACACGCTCTCAGTTGCCGAGGCGCGCCGCATCGCGATCGTCTCGCAGGGCTTTGGGCGGCGGCCAATCGAGCCGACAGAGCGACATTTGAAACAGGTGGCGGGGCAGGTCCACGCCTTCCAGATCGATTCGGTCAACGTGCTGGTGCGCGCCCACTACGTGCCGGCCTTTGCCAGGCTGGGCCCGTATCCGATGCAGGCGCTGGACACGCTGACATATCGCAAGCGTGAGCTGTTCGAGTACTGGGGCCACGCCGCCTGCCTCCTGCCGATGCGCCTGTTCCCGCTCTTGCGCTACCGCATGCATTCCGATCTGACGCGCGAGTATCTTGGCTCCGAGCGCGGCGCATACGCGGCCCAGGTCTACCGTGAGGTCGCCGAACGGGGTCCGCTCACCGCGGGCGAGCTGTCGGAGCCGGGCAAGCGCTCGGGCAACTGGTGGGGCTGGGCCAGCGGCAAGGCCGCCCTCGAACACCTCTACGACGCCGGTCTGGTGGCCATCGCCGGGCGGCGCGGCTTCGAGCGCGAGTACGACCTGGTCGAGCGGGTCATCCCGCAGGCTGCGCTGGACGTGGCCGTGCCGACCGAAGAGGCCATGAAGCAGCTGATCTGTCTGGCGGCGCAGGCGTGCGGCGTTGGCACGTTTCGGGACATCACCGGCTACTTCAACACCGACGGCTGGCGCGACCGGCTGGGACCCGGACCGTACTGGGAGCGCTCGACGCAGGCCGGCGAGTCGCGGCGCGCCAGGCCGATCGGCCGACGACTGGTGGCCGAGCTGGTGGAAGAGGGGCGCCTGTTGCCGGCCCAGGTGGACGGCTGGCAGGAGCCAGCCTACCTGCACCCGGGCGTGCGCGTGCCGCGCGCCGTCCACGCTCGCGCGCTCGTGACGCCATTTGATTCGCTGGTCTGGGAGCGCAGTCGTATCGAGCGGCTGTTCGGCATGAAGTACACCATCGAGCTGTACACGCCGCCGCCCAAACGCGTGTACGGCTATTATGTGTGCCCATTCCTGCTGGGCGACACGCTGGTGGCGCGTTGCGACCTGAAGGCCGATCGGCAACGTGGAGTGCTGATGGTGCAGAGCGCCTTCCTGGAGCCGGGGCGGCAGGCGGGCGACGTGGCGGACGAGCTGCTGGCGGAGCTGGCGCAGATGCAGGCGTGGCTGGAGCTGGAGGGCATTGAAGTCGCCGAGCGGGGCGACCTGGCGGCGGCGTTACGGGCGGGCGGGCTCCCGAATTTGTGCAATTAGGTCGTGAGACGATACAATTGCCGACGTGGTTCCGGCCCCCGTCTCCAGTTCCAGTTCAACCTTCGTCGATTACGGCGCGCTGGCTCGCTTCCGCCTCGAACTGCGCGGCTTCCTCCACTTCTCTGAACGCGCCGCCCACGCGGCCGGCATCGAACCCCAGCAGCACCAGCTCTTGCTGGCCCTCAAA
>JAFAOS010000579.1 GCA_019247515.1 Chloroflexota bacterium
GATGTACTACCCGCCCTTGCCATCCTCGCCGCCTGAGGGTCTGGCCGAGTGGACGCCCACACTGCGTCAGAAGCATGGTGTCGCGGCGAAATTCGACGAGTACGAGCGAAACCTGGCCGAGAACGCGCCGCCTCGTCTCGGCGCAGCAGAGCGCCTACGCCCGCTCGACCGCGTGACCTTACTTCCTACAAACGTCGGTTAGACCCCCAGCCGTTTTGCCGGCGGGGCTGATTTTCGCACTCTCGGGGTCGCGAGCGCTGCGCTGGTTACTGCGAGTCGTAGCCCACGTTGGTAATCGCCGCACGTCAAAGAAGACCTTGGCAAACGTCGTCGTTGCTGGTGATCGGGCGCATAGTTGTCGGCAAACAGTGCGAAGGCCAGCCGGCGCCGGCTCATTGCGTCGATGCAGGCAGCCAGAACCGCGGCCTTGAGCTCGCCGTCGATGACAGTGGTACCGATCTTTGCAAACACGTGGTTCCGCGCTGGCAGACGGATACCGGTATCGGCCAGCGACCCACCGACACCGAGGACCAGCAGTGCGGCTCGATAAGTTCTGGGCGACGCCCCTCTGAACGCTGGTTACGAAAGATCAGCGATCGGTGCTGGTCACCTGCTGCGTGCTGGCGGCGGGTGCCCGTCCCTCATGCAAGGTGCTCGTATCTTTCCTATCGCATGTCTTCGCGTGCAGGACAAAGCGCATCGCTGCGCCACGATCCCGGCCGGCGCTGAGGGCGACCTGCTGCATGCTGGCGGCGTAGTGGGCGAGGACCTCCAGACAGCGCTGGATGGATCGCAGCCTGGCGAGGTCCATGGTGGCGGTTGAGTCGGCCTCGACGAACAGCGTGTCGCACATCTGGGCGAGCACCTTCAGGGTGGAGCCGAGGCCGGATTCAGCGGCGTTGGCGAGCGCCACCGCAGCCACCTGGTCGGGGCCGATGGGTGCTTCCTTCACGTGAGCTTCAGCCGAACGTACTGCACAAGCGTCGCGCCCTGCCTGGTCTCGCAATTCGGGCATAACGGCCACTCCTCGAGTGTCTCGAGGTTCCCCCGGGTGATACTCACGATCGCAAGCCGCCGCCACGGTTGGTGACCGGTGGCATCCCGCAGCTCCTGAACGCCGCAGTTGATACAGCACTCGCCGTCATCGATGGTTTCGCGGACCTGATGGACGCGACAGGGGTGATCGCCGCGCTCAACCACAGAGCTGGGCCGGCGTGCGGTGGAACTCGGGAACAAACGCATCAATGCCGTCCTGAGATTCGATCGGGAATGTGTTTGCGACTTGCAGCATGTTGCGAGCACCTCCAGTGTCTGGTGGCGTTGATTGGTGGTTGGGAACGACCATTGAGCCGACGGCTATTCAGGCCGTAATCAGCGCTGGACCAGGCGACCTCGCCGGTTCAGCCCTTGATCACATCCAGGTACGGTGTGACGACTTCCAAGGTCGCCACGCTGGGCACCACGGGAACGATCGCGAATGTAGGCGCGGGGTGCCGCGGCTCGATGCGGCAACACCCCACGCCGTGGACATCTAGTGCCGAACCGTCTCGGCTGCCGCGGTGCCCGTTGACGCGTAACTCCGACCGTACCAGCCGATACTCATGTCAGCTGGCAGTTCGGCTGCGCGGAAGGGCCCCGCGCGTCGGATGATGGTCGCTCCCTGGCGATCGGTGCGGCTTATCACGCGACCCTCGAAATAGTCCCGACCCATCCCGAGCGCGGACAACACGAGCATGCCGTACGGAACCGAGGGATCGCGATGCAGCATCAGGCCGCGGCCCTGGGCGTCCGGATAGCGCAACAGCTCGAGGCCCCGTTCCTGGCCGAGCAGGCTGCATGCTGCCGACCAGCGTCCGAACACGTCCTCGCTCGTCTCCCGCGACAGCCGCTCCACCTCGACCGCTTCCAGGAGTTTGACTGCGGCATCGAAGTCGCCGCGGCCCTGGAGCTCGGAAGCCTGGAACATTACTCTTCTGGCGGCCGCGTCGTACGCGGAGCGCACTCGATGATCGAGTCGCTCGTGGAGCGGTGCCACACGATCGGCCTCGTCCGGGAACTCGCGTGCGAGCATCTTCAGGCAGTCGCGCGCCTCATCCAGCAGACCCTGTCGCAAGGCCCCGTCGACCGCGCTGACCAGCTGCTGGAAACGCTCGGACCTGGCGCGAGCGACCTCCCGCCGGCGCATTAGATCGTCACGTTGCCGCTCTTCCTTGTCAACGACTCGACGTTGGGATGCTCGACCAGGAAGGCCTCGGCCTGCCTTCGCCAGGCTTGCGCGAGTTCTGAGAATGCTTGCTCGACCTCGCGCGCTTCAGCCACGGCAGGTTCAGCGACGGCTTTCGCCTGACGCCCAAACGCCCGGTCGTACACCGCTTGCGCTTCCTGACCGATGCGTCGCGCTTCGGCCAGTCCTTCGTCGAACTGCAGCCGCGAGGCGGCGATGCCGTTATACAGTGCCAGGTCGCTGGCGGCGACTTCGCGGGCTTGCCGGCTGAGCTCCTCAACCTGGCTGACCGCGATCACCAGATTCCGGAGGCGATCGGAGATGCTGGATGGATCTGGCAGGCGTGACATGGAAGGATCATCCTCGACGGGGCTGATCGCGTCGGCCTCGCAGCTGGCGACCTCGTCATCCGCCGACAGGTTCTCCGCGGACCTGGCTCCAACGTCGCTGGTCCCCGCAGCTACCGGTGGCTGATCGGCATCGCCCAGATCAGTCGCTAAGTCAGAATTCCCGTCAGTGCTTGTCGGGTTTTCGACGTCTATCTGCTCGATTGTTTCAACCGAACCCTCAGGCGGAGGCACATTGACGACGTCTTGGCCAACATGCTGGCGGGCCGTTGACACGGTCTGCCCGTCCGGCAGGTCATCGATGTCGCAGACTGCAAGATGGCGATCATCGCCGACCTCTGCCGAGGCCGAAGCCTGGACGTCTGAGGCATCGGCCTGGATAACTGTCGCGTTGTTGGTTTCGGTGGCTTGCATGGATTCCTCCAGTTCGGTGGCCTGGGTGTTGTTGTCGGATGCGTTGTCGACTGGCGTGCTGTGCACGTTGGCAGTTCTGGGAGACACGAGCGACTCTCCTTGTTGCTCAACAGAGAGGAAATGCCATTCTCCTCTCTGGCTGACAGGTGGATCGAGAGCGGGGAGTTCCCAAGATCAGAGCGACCTCGCCGGAAGGAATTGTTTGCCAGCGAGGCCCTGGTGTTAGGATCGTGTCAAGGCGCCCACCTCAAGGAAGGGATGGACACGTTGGCCCTGAGCGGACTACGAGGCCGGGTCGGTCTCGGGGTGAAACCCCTTCGTGAAAGAGCCAGCCGGGACCAGCGGCTGGCTCTTTTTGATGTCGGCGAGGAGGGCGCGTACCGAGCTCAGCTCAGTGACGTTGCCGACGTGCACGTCGGGTTCTGACGGTGCGCTGACCTGGGGTTCCAGCTCACGAGACATGACGCGAGGTTGCTGTTGCGCGCTCGCTGCGGTCGCGTTCGCCTGGGGATGCTCCCGACGACGCGCTCGATCACGAGACGTTCGATCTGAGCAGCCAGAGCGCCGGCGATCTCCTCGGGCCGGAGCTCGCGTCCGTCGATCGACGTGCCGAGTGCAACGACGACCAGCGCCGCGCCGCCAGGTTCACCCTGATGCGACGCAGTGAGCCACTGGTCGAAGATGTCGGCTTTGCCAAGTGGCGGCGCCGATGGGGCCACTTCGACTCGATCCAGTGGCAATGGGAATGGCGCCCAGGTTCTGGCGGCCCGCCTGAGCGCGTCGCGACAACTGCGCTCGATGGCCCTGGCACGTTGACGGTCGTTCAGGTGGACCTGGACTTCGATATGTCTGGTGCTGGCCGGTTTGCCGTGCCTGGTCGCCTGTGACCCAGCCGCCCGCCATGGAACGGTCGCGAGCGCCACCACCAGCAGCATGATGGCGCCCGCGAGGGCGAGTGTGGAATTCACGAGCGCGTGAAAGCTGTTGGGAACAGATGCGCTGTTTGCGCGAGTGCACATGGTGAGATCCCTCCAAGGGAAGAAAGACCTCGTACCGAGCCGTGCGAACTCGGCGAGGCGATGATTTCGGTCGATGACAGGCAAACACGCACGCGTTGAGGGGGTGCTCGGGGCATGTTGATGCCTCCTTCGTGGCAGACGGGTTCCGAAAAGCGGACTCGAAGTCTGGACGGGGGTGCGCTGGTTGGCCGAATCAGGGCCAGTCGACGATCCCCTCGGTCAGGCGCTGGAGGGTCTCGTAGTGGAGGTAGCCATCGTCACCGCCTTCGCCCGGGTAGCGGGCGACGAACAGCATCGTTGGCGCAGTGCGCCGGTAGTCCGGAGCGAGTCCGATCCACAGCCGGCCGTGGCGAAAACGGACGTAGATCACTCTTCCGACCGAAGTCCAGCCCTCCCACTGCGATGGATGGCACCCGCAGGTTTGAACCAGGTTCACCACCTCGGGCGGAAAGGAGATTAACAGTGGACGGAATGGCTCAGGCTGATCGCCGGGCCGGAACTGCGAGACGATGTGTGTCATGTCGGGCCACCCGCTCGGTCACCAGACCAACCAACCGGCGCACGGTCATGAATGGGGTCAGCAGGCCCCGGTACATCCAGAGCCTGCTTCGAGTTGTCCCCGGAAGCCCGCCTGCGCCGCCGCAGGCGAAACTCCGCCTCTTCGACCCGGGCGAGTGCCCGACCGGTTGCAAACGCGCGAAGGCGATGCTCGACAAACCAGATGCTGTGCGCGACAAAGCCCACGACGATGACCCACGACGATGACCAGCTCCACCGCCGGTGGTTGCG
>JAFAOS010000031.1 GCA_019247515.1 Chloroflexota bacterium
GACGAGCGGCCATGCGACATCGAGCCAGTAGGTGCGCGGCGGATCGCGCAGAATGGTCCACTCGAAGCTGGTCAGATTCAGCTGCTCCTGTTGTTGCGCCAGCGGAAGTTCACCGGGCGCGGTCGTGACGCTCGGGTCGACGGGCGGTCCGAAGATCTGGGAGAGCAGCAGCGAGTGGGCGCGCAGCCCATCCCAGACCGCACGTTTCGAGAAGGTCGTGGGGGGTTGGGGCGCGCGCGTTGGGCTGTTGCCGACCGGCGCTGGCAGGGGCTGCGATGGGTCCCAGGGCGGTGGCAGCTGGTCGGCCGACAGCCCATTGCGGGCAAACCAGTGGCCGCTCTGGTTGACGAGTGCGGACGCCTGCGGCCCCCACGTGATGCCCTTTGGATGCCACGGCGCCGACTGATAGCCGCCGGCGGTCCACAACAGGTTTTCCGAGATGTTGTTGCCGACGAACACCGCATCCACGACCAGATCGGGCTGCATCCACGCGATGTTGTTCTGCAGCTGGCCGAGCTGGCAGAACGTGCCACAGCCGCCGACCCCAGCGTTGATGACCTGCACGCTCGGATAGCCCATCTGGTGAAGATCGGTCTCGAGCAGCGCCGTGTAGTTCTGTTCGAACGGGACCTGTCCGCCGGCGGTGTAGCTATCGCCGAGCACGACGATGCGAAATTCGCCTGGGGGCTTCTGGGCGGGCACGTCAGGTCCAACGAAGCCGTGGGCGTTGGTCTTCAGAACCTGGTCGTATTCGCTCGACTGGAGTCTGACACACATGTTGGGACGCATGCGGTAGCCACTGACGGAGTCCAGCTCGAAAAGGCCCTTCTGGCCATCGAGCAGGGATGCGGCGCCATCACACTGCAGCTCCACCAGCCCGGACTCGCGCAACGCGCCGACGCGGAGCACAATCTCGCCGAGCGCCAGCAGCAGGAGGACCATCGCCATTCCGAAGGTGCCGAGCACGATGGCGGCGCCTGGCGTGCGACCGCGTTTAGCCGCGGGACCCGAAGAGCTCGTCGGCAGCAACGAGAGGGTCCTCAGGAGAGGCCTCACCGATGCGGTGTGGTGCCGGTGGCCGATGGGTCAGACATGTCCAGTAGAACGAGCGAATCGTACGGGTGAAACGTGACGCTGCTGAGCAGAGCCCTCGGGCAGGCGCACCAGCAGCCAGATCGAGCCAGGAATCGAGAAGCTGGAGTATGCATAGTGCACAGCGCTCGAGTGAACTTTTTTTATGCTTTCTACAGGTCCGCAACTTTTGCTGTGAAAAAGCGGTTTGAGTGCGGCTGGGGTCGAGGTGGGGGTGGGCCGTACGGTTTCATGGGCCCGCTGGTAGCGCACCGCGCGATGAGGATTTTTTATGGTTTCTAGACATCCGTCGCACCAGGTGCATAGCTACACTAGGTCAGCCAGGTTGCGCAAGCAACCGAATCCGCACCAATCAGAATAGAGAAGAGCTCACCTGGAACTCCAGAAGTCTCATTCCGAGTGATCTGGAGTGGTTCATTCAAGAGTACCTACCAGCTTCATGAGGAAATCGTCCTGAATCGTCCTGAAGTCGCGAAACATGAGTTGACAGGTGGAGAGACGCTAAGGCTGACCTCGTACTGCGACACAACGGCTGACCCCCACGCCCCAGCCGGCCCCGCCAGCGCCAACGACCACGGCCTGGGCAAGCACTCGACGCGGAGCGTCGCGGCCGGCTGGTCCCCCTCTCGCTGGTTCTGGGTCGCCGCTGTCGGCATCATCCTGGTCGCGTTGTTCCTGCGACTCTGGCGTCTGGACCTGGTCCAGTTCAAGGACGACCAGCCTGAGGCGCTGCGGCTGGCCGAAGACACGCTGCGGCTGGGTCGTGCGCTTGCGGGCATGACGAGCTCCATCGGGATCCCTCTGGCACCCAGCTTCGAGTACTTCCTTGCCCCGATTGTGGCGGTGAGTCGCGATCCGCGCGTGGCCACCGGTCATCGGACTGGCCAACGTCGCGGCCGTGGCGGGCACGTTAGTGTTGGGCTGGCGGTGGGTTTCGCCCGAGGCCGGCCTGGTGGCCGGGCTCGTGTACGCCACCAATCCGTGGGCCGTCTTTTACGCGCGCAAGGTGTGGAACCAGGACGTGCTTTCGCCGATGGCGGTGTTGCTGATGTTTTGCCTGGACAAGGCCGTCATCGATGGGCAGGCTGGTTGGGGCATTTGCCGCGTTTTCCGGTGTTCGCGCTTGGCGTCGAATTCCACCCCTCGTTTGGCTTGCTCGCTCCGTTCCTGGTGGTGCTCGGCGTGCTCCAGGTCAGACGTGGTCAGGCGAAGCACCTCGCGATCGGACTCGCGCTCGCGGCGCTCACGGCCGTGCCCTACCTCAGCTACATGCTCCAGACGCGGGCGCGCGACGTGAGCGGCCTGGCGTCCAGCGGTCCCCTGCCGATCCAGATTGATGGTGCGGGGCACGGCAGCGTCGTCGGCCCGATCGGTGGCTGGCACAACTGCAACGTCGAGCCTCTGGATATCACGCCCTTGCTCCCGTGGCGCCTCGCGGCCGTGTCGGGCGCCATCGAAACGCTCCTGCTCGCGCTGGGCATCGCCGCCGCGCTGATGCTCGTGTTTCGCTCGCGACAGGTCGAGCAGCGCGTGCGCGCGCGGGGCCTCCTGCCATGGGTGCTGGTGCCGATGTTCCTGACCATCTGGCACCCGATACCGCTGTATGACTACTACTATCTGTTTGTTCTCCCAGCCGGCGCTCTGCTGATCGGCCTCGGGATCCATTTGCTGAGCGAGCTGGGTGTATCGCAACGTGCTGGGCGGCTGCTGGTCGGCGCAGCGCTGGCGGCGCCCTCGTCGTGGCAGGGCTGCAGAGCATCCTGGTGGTGCGACACTTGGAATATCTGACGCGTGGGTATGTGGTCACGTATGGTCCGCCGCTGGGGGCCGCCAAGCAAACCATGCGAGAGCTACTCGACCTGGTGAACCGCGGCAGTAGTCGAGAGCTGTCGCTAGAAACCGACGACGTCAACGACGCGTCGATTGGCTATCTCGCGCGCCCATACGTCCGGGAGATCCAGGTTGCGCCCAGAAGGAGAGGATCATGGGACGTCGACTTCGATGTCCCGAACGCGTCGGGCGGCGCTCCGTACGCAGCGGTGGGTGCGCCACAGCTCAGCGCGCCCGAGTCGCTCACGGCGTCGTATGTCGACGGTGTCAGGCCTTGTGTCGGCGTCCACGACCAGGCTTGTCAGCCCGGGAGGATTCGTGGGACTGGCCCTGACCTGGAGTCTCGATCACCACGCCACGGAGCCGCTGACAAATCGTCTGCTGTGGGAGCTCTCGCTGTACGATCCTTCGGGCAAGGAGGTCGGGCGGGAAGCGGGCCTGCCGCACGATTGGGCGCAGCTCGACGACGGGAGGCGGTCCTCTCCTGGATCACCAGTCTCGATCGACCGTGACGCTCCTGAGGGTGTGTACCAAGTGCACGTGGATCGCCTGGACCCGGTGACTCGAGATTCGGTGCCGGCAAGCGGTGCCGACGCCGAGTGGAGCGCGGGGGCCGTAGAAGTCGGCCGGAACTAATTGGATGCTACGAGCATGTTCCCGACTCAATGAATCTCTCCGACCTAATGCTGAAGAAGTCGCGGAACGAGCGCTCTTGCCGAGCGAAGTTGCAGGCACGCAGCGTTCAGTGAGTGACGAACCGGAGGCGATTGTGGCGATGTTGCTATCCCACGATCTACCAATAGCGCATGCGTTTTGGGACGCGTCCCGGCTGGTCGGCCGTGTACGGAACACCATCCTCTTCAGCGTGTGGGCTGTGGCCACCGGATGTGAACGTCCCAGCACTTGCGCGTTGCTGTGGGGCCGCCGTGCTATCTCTTTAGCCTATCGGTGCGCCCTCCAGCCGGGGCGGCAGATGAGTTGAGACGCGCCGTGCCCGTGCTCCTGCAGGCGCACCCCCGAGCTGTCCATTCGCTTGTCGTGACTCACGCTGGCGGGATGATTGCCGCCGCGTCCGACAACGATCCGACAACTGTCGCGACGTTGGCAGTCGTCGGGGCAAGTACGGGTTATCGGTTAGCTTGGCTCGTGCTCCTGTTGCTGCCTATGCTGGTCGCAGTTCAGGTGCTCAGCACCCGCCTGGGACTCATAACGGGCCAGAATCTCGCGCAGCTCATCCGCGGGCATCTGGGTGTCGGTTGGGGCTGGCTCGGTGCCAGCCTGGTACTGGCAGTCAATCTGTTCACCATCGGTGCCGACCTTGAAGGCGGCGCCGCGGCGTTGTCGCTCTTCACCGGTTGGGACTGGCAGTGGTTTGTTCTTCCGTTGGCCACGAGCGTCGGATTGCTCCTGCTGATGGGCACCTATCGACACGTCACGCGCATGCTGTCGTACGTGATGCTGGTCTTTCTGGCCTACGTCGCGGCGACCTTTCTGGCGAGTCCGGACTGGACCGACGTCTTGCGCCACACGTTGGAACCCTCGTTTGACTGGTCGGCTGACGACTTGACGGCCGCTCTGTCACTGCTCGGAACGACCCTGACCAGTTACGTGTTCATCTGGCAAACCGTGCAGGAGGCCGAACAACGTCGCCCGCTCCGCTTACTCGCTGCGGCAGAGCGGCAGGCAGCTGCCGGCATCGCCGGGGCGAGTGTCCTGTTCTGGTTCATCCTGGTGGGCACCGGGGCAACTCTGCGACCGACCGGTCGAACTGTTGAAACGGCGCAGGACGCGGCTCAGGCACTGGCACCAGTTGCCGGCCCCTTGGCCGCCGAACTTTTCGGCATCGGTCTGCTCGCGAGCGCCGTGCTGGCGCTGGCCGTGCTGGCCGCAACCAGTGGCTACGTTGTCACTGCCATGTTGAAGACAAAGGGTAGTCTCGACACGCCAGTATCGGCCGCGACCTGGATGTTCTACGCCGTAGTGCTGGGAATGCTGATCGTGGGTGCCTGTCTGACTTCGCTTGGGATCGAGCCGATTCGACTCCTG
Organism: Chloroflexota bacterium; assembly: GCA_019247515.1. Classification (GTDB taxonomy): domain Bacteria; phylum Chloroflexota; class UBA6077; order UBA6077; family CF-72; genus CF-72. Next base: position 4,969 of record JAFAOS010000031.1, read on the forward strand.
TTCCTGGCCGGCATAGCCGGCGGCCTGGGTACGCCGGTATTGCTCATCATGCTATTGCGGCTGGCAACGTCTCCGAGGGTTGTTGGACCGCGACGCCCCTCCCCGGCGTTGATGCTTGTGGCCTGGGCGGCAGCCACCGTCATATGCGCGGCCGATATTGCCTATCTGGTCTGGCCTGCCCTCGGATGAAGCCTCCGACGAGTTCCGGCTGTGTGGGTGGGAGTTGCGCGTGGCTACGCACCTCACAACGACGGCCTGCTCCAGACCATCACCGGCGCGTGGAGCCACGTGCCGACGATCTCCTGCACGCGTCCCGGTCGGCGCGACCTTCTATTGAGAGGGAGTGAGGTGCACCAAAATCGTCTCGTATTTGTTGGGGTGATCGGCGCTGCTCTGGTCGCCCTGGTGGTGGCAGCGCTGGTCGTCCCGCGCGTGCGGGCGCGGCAGCAGGCGGGTTGGTTGGACAGTGATCATGTCACGCTCGAACCCGTCATCACGGGCCTCAGAGAGCCGACATATGTAGGATGGCCCCCGGATGGAAGTGGGCGTGCCTTCGTGCTGGAACGTGGCGGCCTGATCCGAGTGGCTGGCGCAGATGGTCAGCTGCAATCGATGCCTTTCCTGGATCTGAGCCAGGTCGTCTCGCTCGGCACCGAGGAAGGGCTGGTGGGACTGGCCTTTGACCCGAACTTCGCCCAGAACGGTCACGTGTATGTCGATTACACCGCCAAGGACTGGTCGATCAATGTCGTGCGCTACACCGCCTCCGCTGATCATCCCGACGTGGTTGACCCGGCGACAGCCGAGGTCGTGCTGAACATCCCCAAGCAAAGTGAGTATCACCAGGCGGGCATGCTCGACTTCGGACCTGACGGTTACCTGTACGTCAGCGTGGGCGACGATAACCAATCGCAGCGTGCCCAGGACCTCGGAGTACTGACGGGGAAAATTCTGCGCATCGACGTCGATTCAGGCCAGCAGCCGTACGCCATTCCATCGACAAACCCCTTCATAGATAGCGATGCGCGCGGTGAGATCTGGGCGTACGGCTTGCGCAACCCATGGCGCTTCAGCTTCGATCGTACCACCGGCGACATGTGGATTGGTGACGTCCACCATATTGATGATGGGCCGGGGTCTGACAACAACTGGGAGAGCGTCGAGTTCCAGCCGGCTGGCACCAGTGGGCTCAACTATGGCTTTCCGATGCGAGCGACGTTTCATTGCGCAGATATCGCCAGCTGCCGCCCGCCAGGCGTCACGCTGCCCGTCACGCAGTTCGACCACAACATGAGGTGCTCGATTACGGGCGGGTATGTGTATCGCGGAAGCGCGGTGCCGGGACTGGTCGGCGCCTATATTTTTGGTGACCTGTGCACCGGTGGCATCTTTGCGGTGCGTGGCAGCGCAGCACAGCCCTGGTCGAGTCAGCTCGAGCTGGGCTATCAACCGATCAAGGTCAGCTCGTTCGGCGAGGATCCGTCGGGAGAGGTCTACGTCGTCGACCTCCAGGGCGGGGAGGTGTATCGCATCGCGGACGGTTCCTTGCACTGAGACGCGACGTGGGTCAGTTACTCTCTCCGCGTGTGTGGCACGCAGCCACAATCTAAAATCCTTTGACACAAGATTCAATCCCAGCCAGTCGCTCCTTAGAGTGCTTCTCAGAGCAGGAACGATCCACGTTGGAAAGGACGATGGGTGGCTCAACAGAGGTCGCCGAACAATACGGCCGAGCGTGCGCGGGCGAGCGTGCACAAAGGCGGGCCTGGGCCCGGCTGCGATACGTGCGGTATTTCCCCGCTTGTTGGTGACGCGCTTGGAGGTTCTGTGACGCTGAAAGATCCTGTGTCGACTGAGCGCCGCTACGGGTTGTGCGAAGAGTGCATGCGAATTGCGCTGCGCGGCCAACTCTACGGTGACCGGTCTGGGCTCAGGCTCCTGCGGAGGCTTGGAGACCACAAGCGGGTGTGGTCTGAGGTAATGCAACCGTCTTCCACTCGAGGGCCGCTTGAAGAGGATGGCAAGCTTGCTCTTCAGAACGTGCGTCCAGGTCGGGCGTATCGGCGTGATCGCGGCCCTTTTGCTGGCAATCATCACCGAAAGCGCTGTTCCCCGTGCCAATCGAATCCGCCAGCGCCGGCCAGCCCCGTGTCGCAGACCAGTTCCCAGCCGCAGCCGCAACCTTTCGCGGCCAGCATCTATCCCAACCCCTCCAACTCCGGCGCACAATGACCTTGGTTATGAACTTTCCGGCGGCCGGTAGTTACCCGTTCGAGCTCCACTACAGCAACTGCTGCGACGGTACCTTGACCCTGACCGTCTTTGCGAACGGTGCGCCAAATTCCGCCGGCGGCCGCGCGAACAGGGGCAACCATCTCGACCGCGCAAGCGCAGCCCAGTGTGCCGACCGCGTCGCGGGTAGTCGCCACCAGGCCGACGGCCAGTTCAGTTGCAGCTGCCGCTGCCACGAGCCCGAGCCAGAGCGACAACGCCACGCGCTATCTGCCGTTTGTCGGTGTAGCCGTCGTGCTGCTCGCTCTCGGCGGGTTGGCGTTGTTCTTTATCGAAGTTCGCAAGCCGCGCTCGAAAATCGCGCCGGTCACCCTTGCCCGGCGTCAGGCTGCTCCTCAAGCCCGAACCGTGAGATCGAACGTCAATCGAGCTGCAGAGACCGTCATTGGCCGCGATCCGTCAAATGGGGGCTTATGTCGACGATCCTCAGTCTCCCGCCATCATGCGAAGATCAGCAGCGTCGCTGGCGACTTCGGGATCGAAGACCTGCACAGCACGAACGGTACCCGCGTCAACGGAGCCAGAGAGTCACGAGACAGAAGCTGGCCAACAATGATCTGATTACGGTTGGCGACACGATCATCACGTTCAGTCTCGCGCCGTCCTGATTTGGCCAGACGTGCCAGACCACTTCGACCAGGCCGACCGGGACAACGGTCATGGTTGGCAGTTAGCCACCTTTCTCGAGCGCGGCGGTTGGCGGCGCTGATCCCTGTACGCCAAGTAAATCCGACATTTCGTAGACGCGAAGCTGACTGGCCATCTCTTTGTTCGCGCGCCATGTGGCCAGCAAGTCGGTCCAGCCGCCCCAGCGCATACCATGGTGCTCCAGCAGGTCGGCCAGGTACCAGGCTTCATTCCCGTTAGGGACCACCAGTTGCGGCTGGGTCTCCGCGTACAGGTTGGTCAGCTGGCCTGGAAACACTTCGGCCTGCATGTCGACAACAAGTGTGGAATACCTTTGCGCCAGCTCATTCAGATCGTCTGGCGTGTTGACGAACGCGGCCCGGAGGCGTGCGTTCGTGCGCGACTCGCCAATAAAGTAGGACAGCACCGGTCCGTTGGTAGCCGCTACTGGGCCGTTGCCTACGGCCAAAAGCAGGCTGGGTATCCCTGAGGGGGCTGTATCGAGCGCAACGATGCGTGGGACAGCCGCGACGACCACCGCCACCACTCCGCACACCAGAGCCGCGGTCCGCCTCTGGTTGAAGAGCGAGGCCAGCTGCTGGAGCGCAAGGGCAGCCGCGAGCATCACCCAGGGTAAAGCCAGCGAAAAGTGGCGCAGACGCACCTCGCCTGTCGAGTACATCGAATACACCAGAAGCGGCACGAGTAACGAGCCTGCCAGCAGCATATCGGCTCGAGTGCGCGGTGCTCGCCGCAACCGCCATACCAGCACGCCTACGCCGAGCAGCAGCAGCGCAAGTACCCCCAGGCCATCCATCAGCGCGACATCGGCGAAGTAGGTCGGCCACTCGTCGACGCGGATGCGCGGCGTGTTCATGCGCGTGAAGTCCACCATCTGGTGGGCATAGTCGACCCAACCCATTGGGGCGCCGGCGAGCCGGCCGACTCCCGCGGCCACCAGGTAGGCGGCTTCGATGGCCGCCAACGGGGCGAGGAAGCCAGCTCCGACCATCGCACCTCGGCGTATGAGACGTCTCCAACCCGGCCAGCACGCCAGCTCGGCGATCAGGAAAATCGCCGGAACGTACACGAAGCGGTTGTTGCAACTGAACGCGATACCCCACAGGCTCCCCGCGACCAACAGACCGCGCGGGCCACTTGCGTGAAGAAACACCAGCGAGCCGAGCGTGGCAAACAACAGCGCGTCGCCTTCAACAAGTGGCTCGCGGGAATACACGAGATGCTGGCCAGAGACTGCCAACAGCGCCGCGGCGGGAAGCGCCACACGCGGGCCCCATCCATGCAGACCGATTGCCAGGGTCGCCGAGACGGTGCCGATGCCGGCCAGGCTGGACACAAGGGCTCCAGCCAGCACGGTCTTCCCCACGAGCAACATTGAGATGGCCAGCAAGATCGCGTGACCCGGCTTGGCAATGTCCGGTGGATGCCCGTCGGTACCGCTGGCAACCGAAAGCGCGACGCGCTGGAGTGGATTTGCCGGTCCTGCGCTGAACAGTGCAGCCGTGGAGCGCTCGGCGGCGCTGGCCAGGAAGCCACCCTCGCCAAGATAAGCGCCGGAATCGAAGTACAGGATCGGCTCGCTGCCGAGACCCCACAGCCGAACGATGGCTGTAAACAGCAGGATCGCCACACCCATCCAGATTGGGAAGCGTGATGCGCGCTCCGACGTCAAGTCACCGCTGACGCCCTGGCCCAGGGATAGTTTGTCACATGCAACTGGCGGAGTGCGAGGAACCACCAACCGTAGTTAACCCGGTTCGACCGTGATCGCACACTACCGCGCAGGTGTGCACAGCGTGAGAATGTTGTGAAATCCCGCCAGGGCAGTAGGCCTGTTCAGCCCATGCTTCCAAGAAACCTTCATGCACGGCCGCCCATCGCCTCCGCTCGCACAACACTCCAAAATAGATATGGCTGAGCTGTGCACGAAAGCGCCTGCGCCACAGTCGGACCCATCTACTTCCGATTGGCTGTGTGGTGCTTTTGAACCCAGCCAGCCCACGTCGGCGTTCGTTTGTTGACCTCGCTGGCGTCTAATTGAGGGTTCGAGTCATCTGGCGCGCAACGTCAAGGACCTCCCGATTGGACCGTAGCTTCGGGTTGCGCATGCATAACCTACTCGGCGCGACTTGGTAAGCGAACGAGGCCCTCGATGTGCTCGCCATGGCATTTCAGTCGTCCGATACGAAGCGGTATCCAACACCAGGCTCGTTGACGATGAGACGCGGTCGCACCGGATCAGGCTCGATCTTGCGCCGCAGCTGCTTGACGTACGTACGTAGGCTTTCGAGGGCGTCTTCATAGGCGGGTCCAAGAATGCTTCGCAGCAAGAACGCATGCGTGAGCACTCGATCCGAATTCGTGACCAGCACCCGCAGAAGGTCGTACTCGGCTCGAGTGAGGTGGACCTCGTTTCCCCCGACATGGACTTGTCGCCTGGCCAGGTCGACCATGACAGCGCCAGCAGTGACGCAGGACAGCGCCTCGCTACGACGCTGTTCACGTCTGAGTGAGGCGCGGATGCGTGCGTGGAGCTCACCTGGGCTGAACGGTTTGGTTACGTAGTCGTCAGCGCCAGCTTCGAGGGCGGCCACTTTTTGCGACTCCTCGCCACGCGCCGAAAGGATCAGGATCGGTACGTGGCTCCACTCGCGCAGACGTTGACACACCTCGATGCCCTGCATGCCTGGCATTGCCAGATCCAGAATGACCAGATTCGGCGGCTCGCGCGAGGCAATCTCGAGGGCGCTCAATCCCGATCCGGCAATGTCTATCGCGTACCCCCAACCACCCACCAAAGCGCGCAACGCGTCGCACACCGCCTGGTCATCATCCACAATCAGAATCCGTGCGCGTTCGGCGATGTGCATGCGTCCTCAAGAGGCTGCGACTGCTGACGACGACGGTGCCGAAGGCAAGCACAGTACGAAACAGGCGCCTCCCAGACTACTACCCTCGACCCAGAGCTCGCCGCCCTGGGCCTCGGTCGCGGCACGGGCGAGCGCAAGGCCCAAACCCGCTCCGGACCCCGCGGCGTGCACGCGCTCGAACTTCCCGAAAATCCGTCGACGATCGACAGCTGGGATACCGGGGCCCGAGTCAGCGACCTCGAGCCGGAAGCGGCCGTGCTCGTCCAGATCGCCCGTAATCGACACGTGCGTGCCTAACGGCGTATGCGCGGCCACATTGTCCAACAGGTTGCCCAGTGCTTGCTCGAGGAGTGCGGTATCAAAAGCAATGAGTGGAAGGCTATCAGGCACATTGAAGCTGATCTGCCGGTCACCGAGAACGGACATGTGGCGATCGAGAATTGCTGAAACCACCTCACCAGGCGCGTTCAGGCTGCGGTTGGGCCGGATGCCCGCTTCGATACGACCCAGCGCGAGCGCCTCGACGATGAAATGTTCGAGACGTCGGCTTTCGGCCGCAATGTTGGTTAGAAGTTCCCGTCGCCGAGCAACCGGGACGCTAGCGTCGGCCTCGCATAGTGCCGCGACAGTCGCTTGAATTGCGGTGAGCGGCGTACGCATGTCGTGCGATACCGCGGCCAGCGCCTCGTCCCGCGCACGGACAGCTGCTTGGGCTTCCGACAGTGAGACTTCGGCGCGAGTGCGGGCCCGTCGCAGCTGAGCGTTGAGCGTGCCGAGAAGGATGGCCACGAACAGGTAGCCAACTGAGTCAACTAGTGTGTGTGGGTCGGATACCACCAATGAGCGCACCGGCAACTCGAAGAAGTAATCGAGTGCCAGGAATCCCAACGCCGTTGCCAGCAGCCCTGGCCAGAGTCCACCGTACCAGGCCGTCACGGCGACCGCGCTGAGAAACAACAAGGGCGCCATTTCGTTGGCACCAACGCCCCCCGCCAACAGCGACAGCATCAGAGCGCATAGCAGGCTCAGTGCTGCGATCAGGTAGGGCCAGATGACGCGAGTGCGACTTACGGCACGCCCGAATGGCCCCGGCCTCGATGAAGGGAGCCAACGCCGCACGACCAGCTCACCTCTTGGCACCAAAGTAGCTGTGTTGTACCAGGGGGAGCAGACTATCACTTGAACACAGGCCTATGCCGGTCGCGCCAGGGCCGTGCTGTGATCGGCGTTGCTGGCAACCCATTCGACCCCAAGATCCGGCGATTGCTGCCTTTGCATGCGCCCAAGCTTCCCGATGCTTTTGCGGAGCGGATGTGGGAGGAATCATCCACTGCAGGTTCTAAACCGCAGCAGCGAAGCTGGACTGGCAAGCCAGTTCAGCGACTACCTGAGATGGCAGGCATTTGACATCCCGAATGCCGAGCGCAGCAACTAACTATCACGAGTCAGAAGTAATCGTTCACGATGGAGCATCCGATCGGACCGCAGGCAATCGCGACCTTGCTGAACGTCGCTGTCTACGAGAGTTGACCACCGGCAGCGTCCCAGTGACAGTCGCGATGGGTCAGAACCATCCCCAAATACCGTCGCTCGCCCAAACCTGAGATGCCCCCGTCTGTTACGGTTGCTGCAAGCCTGAGGCGCTCAGAGCGCTCGCTCACGCCTGGCTGGTGGCCGGTGCCACGTGTATAGCGTGTGTCGTCGTCTTGCTGCGTCGGCCACGGCGTCTGCCTCGACCTGTTGGTAGCTCTACGGCAGGCGGCGACTTCTGGCTGAGGACTGGCAACTAACCGGTTCGATTTACCAAGGACGGTCACCTCGCTCAACCATCTGCTGGACCTCAGCTTCTCACTTTGACGACCAGGGCGCAGAATTTCTCGGATATCTGGCTTGCGTCTGCGCAGGTTGCTCCGCGCCAGGTAACTCACGCCGCGTCTGGGGCCACTGCCCAGATTCATTGGGCGGCGCAGCCAGTGACCGGTTGGTCTGGCCGTCGGTCCTTCATTCACGTGGTGAACGTCTCCGATCCAGAAGTCACGTGTCGCTCCATCGAAGCTGACGCGCCAGGCGTTCCGCAAGTCATAATCCCAGACCCTCGCCATGTGCATCGCTGTCAACAAATGGATTCGAGGGTGGGATGGCATTCGGCTGGCCCATTTCGACGTTTAACCGCAAGATCCTCCCGGTGAGTACGCCCAGGGTCCTGGGCGCGAGCTGATTGCTCATCGTCGCAACCGCCACGTATACGTAGCCTCAGCACCAGACGCGAGCATGCCGCCTGCTGATATTTCGACTGCTTGGGCCGCTCAGGATGGTTTCGGCGGTGGCCGCGTCGACGGACTCCGGATGGTCCGCTGCGGCGGTGTAGCGCATCACCTGTACCGACCAGTCCAAGGCGGTGTAGGCCACGTAGAGATAGCCATTCTCCGCAAGCCAGGATCGAAGGCGACCCCGAGCAGGCCCTCATCGTTGCCCGTCGAGACCTGCTGGCTCAGATCGACGAACGGCGCTGGGCTCATCGGTCCGTTCGCGCCGGCGATGCGAACCAGTCCACCTCGCTGGAGAATGAAGGCGCGCTGGCAACTACCGCGCCGGCAATGAACGTCGGGCTCGACAGGCTGGTGATCGCCGGAGTAGGAGTCAGGTTCTTGCCGACGTACGCGCCCGCTGGCTGGGCCCGCGCATCGGGGACCACACGTTCGGCCGTGCGGCCAGTCATGGCCAGCGCACAGAGGCAGCACGGACGAATGGCGTGTGGCGCATGGAGCGCTCTCGGATCCGCGCTGCCGACACCTCAGTCCCGCCGGCAAGCGCATGGCGCAGACGGTCTCCAGAGCGGATCTTCAGGTGCGCGGTGGGACGTGGCCGTGCAGCATCGGCCAATGACGGGGCGCACTGGCGTTGTGAAAATTGCGTGAGAATCACGACCACGGACGCGCCGCGGCCGTAACTCCCTTCCACCTCAGTTCGCTTCGGTCTCTGTGCTGCGCATTAGCGCGCTGACTCTCGCCTGGAGACCGAGCATCAGGTCGATGCGGTGGCCTCCCCCGATCACCTGCCTGGTGGCCTGCACCATGCTGGTGGGCCTGCTCGGAACGGTCGCGGGTCTTGTGAAGTCGCTCCCGTACGCGCCCGAATCCGACGAGAGCGTCTTCGTCGACGCGGCGGCTCGCATCGCGGCAAGGGGTGACCTCGACCCCTATTGGTTCGGGCATCCAGGTGCGACCGTGATCTATCCACTGGCCGCCATCTATCGCGCCGTATACGGGGGCGGCATGCACGGCCACACCATGGGCAACATCTCGGACCTCTACCTGCTAGGCCGGGGGCTTTCGGTGGCCTACGCGATCTTCAGCCTGCCGCTGGTGTTCGTGGTGGGGCGGCGGGTCTTCGGAACCACCGCCGCACTCATCGGCACGTGGCTAATGGCCGTTCTGCCCATCGCGGTGGCCCACGCACAGGTGGTCAGGACCGACAGCGCGGGAGTCTTCTGGGGCCTGCTGGCGGTGTGGCTGAGCTTGAGCATCGGGGACCAGCCAACTTTCCGGCGGGTGGCACTGGCAGGCATCGCCGTCGGCGTCGCGATCGCCACGCGGTATTTCATGGTGGCGCTCCTGCCAGTGCTGCTCGGTGCGACGCTGGTCGCCTATCGCCACTCAGGCGCATCTGGCGGTTGGGTGCGCCCGGCTGCACTCGGTTGTGCGGCAGCCGTGCTCGGGTTCCTCCTGACCTCACCCTACGCCCTGCTGGACAGCGCGGCGCTCCAGAAGACTCTGCGTGCCGAAGCCGAAACAACCGACGTGGGAGCGGACGGGCTGTCGCCGGTCGGGAACTTCGTCTGGTATCTCACGAATGCGCTGCCGGCCGATCTGACCTGGCCGGCGGCCGGGCTGGGGCTCCTTGGCATCGTGCTCGCCCTGGCAACCCGCAGTCCCGAACGGCTGCACCTGCTGGGGTACGCCGCGGTCTTTCTGGTGCTGATCAGTGCGTCGCCGCTGCACTGGCACCGCTGGTCGATCCAGATCTTGCCTGTCCTGGCGTTGTTTTGCGGCTACGCGATCCAGAACCTGACCCAACGCCTCCGCACGGGTGGCGCGATCGCACTGGCCGCGCTCGCCCTCGTGTCGATCCAACCCGGCTACCAGCTCGTCACCTACGATGTGCAGCAGATCGCCACTCCACCGGCCATCCTCGCTCGTGAATGGATCCTCGCAAACCTGCCAAGAGGTACCCGCCTGGCCGTGGAAGGGTACGGTCCGCCGCTGGCTGGATTGGCGTACGCCAACACGGACATGTTCACCCTGGCGGAACCAGGCGGAGCCGACGACTACGGCGCACGGGGCTACCGCTACCTGGTGGTGAGTAGCGCGGTGTACGACCGCTATTTCTCGGAGCCGCACCGTTACGCTTCTCAAGTGGCCTTCTACACTGACCTGTTCGCGCGCGGCCGCCTGGTGGCGGAATTCGACTCGCCGGTGCCTGCGCCGGACCTGTTTGCACGCATCGCGGGTGCCGAGTGCACCTGTGCCTTACACCCGACTCGCGGCGGGCCGACGATTCGCATCTATGCCATCTGAGTCCGACGCGGGAGAGCACTTGCGTGCGCGTCCTTCGCCAGATTGGCTGCGCGCCGCTCACGGCACGAGGACAATCTCGACGATGGCCGCCGCCGACCGTGAGGGTGTTTGATGCAACTGAACAAGACTGTCTGGGTCCAAGTCGGTTCTTCCAAGCAACATACAATATCCTGGTGCGGGCCACCGAGAGGACGGAGAGTAGGCAGCGTGGCACGCCGCGAACGCGGGGCCCCTGACCACGATCGAGTTGCCGATCCTGCCGTGGCGCGTGCCAGCCAAGCGCCCGCGAGGCGAAACTGGCGCGCGCACCGACGCAGGTCGGGCGAGTATTCGGGTCCGGTCTGATCAGTGGCGCCGCGTAAGACGACCCGGCCACGATCGGCACCCACGCCGCGGTGGCCACCCAATTGGGCTACGGCACCCTCTGGACCAACCGGTGACATTGCCTCTCGGCTGCCCTCCAATTCATGACGGCCAAGATTGGGCTGGTCACTGCCATCGGGCTACTAAAAGTTTTTAGTCCGATGCCGCCGCTCCCGGTAGTCCTGCTGCAGATCGCGAACAACCGCGCCATCGTGAGCGACCGGACCAACGGCCGCTGATCAACGTCCTCGGTTGGCTCGCGACCGCCGCGCCGCGAGCGCAGCCGTCGGCCTGGTGCTGACCTGGGCGCGGGGCAGGAAAGTCGTGAACATCACGACCGGCACGGCCGCCGTGCGTGCGGCCGTCCGCGCGGAGGGGTTGACGATTGGCTGCATGATGCTCGGATTCGGGACGCCACCGACGGGTATCATCGTAATGACCGAGTCGGACACACGATCGCCGACGGAATCGTCGCGGAATCGCGGTTATCGACATGGAGTGCCTGCCATCGGACATGGAGTGACTTCTCATCCGCACGCACGAGCGGGTTCGTCCGGTGGATGCGCCCAAACAGATTCCAAGGTGGCGTTTTCGGGGCACGGCCATCTCGTCCTTGCAGTGCGCAAGGTATTTCACTCGCTCACGCCGGTCGCCCGTACAACGTTACTGAGCTTCGCGCTCGAACCATTGGCGGGCTGTGCTTGCCGCTGTGCCACTGAGCCAGATCGGCCGTGAGGTCGCGTCGAGCTCGGCGCCACTCGTGAGCTGGCGCGGCTTGCCGAAATCGCTGTTGCCTGGTTGCCCGCGTTCCACACTCAACAGCTGGTACCGTCCGTGACTCAACTCGAGATATGCAAGCGCGAACCCGTCGGGTCGCCACGCGGGTTGAGCGATCACCCCACTGACAACCTGGTGGGCGTCGTTCAACTGTGGTTGTCCGTTGGCGACGACCAGCGAAGCGACGAACAGATTCTCTGATGCACCCTCGCGCTGCACGAAGGCGAGCTCCTGACCATCCGGTGAAAACGCCGCCTGGCGCATGGCTTGATCAGCCGGCGCTAGAGGGATGGCAGCTCGCACGCGGATATCCAACCAGTTGAGTGACTCGGCCAGCTGTCCCGTGGTGTCATACGCGTAGCGCGTAAAGACGATTTGCTGTGGGTCGCGTGGATTGATCGTCACGTCCTGATCGCCTGTAACTTTGATCGATCACGTCGCAGAACCATCGTCGGCTGTGGACGCGCAAGCGCACCGTGTGACCGCGCCAGGGCAGATCAAGCGGGCGCCGAAAGTAGCTGCTATGTGGGCGTTCACTGAGTTGGCCACACTCCGGGCAGGGAACGGCTCGGCGTGTCGG